>CAZDFF010000276.1:0-4607 GCA_964504425.1 uncultured Hyphomicrobiales bacterium | reverse complement strand
CACCAGAACACGTCGTCGGGGTGCAGATCGAGCGCCAGGCGGCCGGTGACATGGTGCGCCACCACGGCTTCGTGCACATGAACCGCGCCCTTCGGACGGCCGGTCGTGCCGCTGGTGAAATGCAGCAGCGCCATGTCCTCGGGCCGGGTTTGCGCGCAGGGGGTCGCCGGATCGGATTTGGCCATCTCCGCGTTCAAATCGATCGTTCCGGCCGGCATGTCGCCCGTACCGACAAGCAGGACATGCTTCAGCCCGGGCATTTGCGAACGCCATTCGGCGACCTTTTTGGCGTAGAGCGTGGGCGTCGTCACCAGCGCGGCGGCGCCGCCCAATTCCATTCTCTGTCGTACCGGTTCGGGACCGAAGGCGGAAAAAAGAGGCGAAAACACGCTGCCGTTCTTGAGCGTGCCGAGCGCGGCGATGTAAAGTTCCGGCAGCCGGCCCATCAAACCGAATACCCGATCGCCGGGACCGATGCCGAGCCGCCGCAAGGTATCGGCAAATCGGCTCGTTTGCGCGGAGAGGTCACCATAGGTGAAGTCGCGAACCGTGCCGTCGGCGCCGAGCCATCGAAGCGCCCGCTTGCCGCCTCGGCCGTGCGCGAGATGGCGGTCGAGCGCCTCGTAGGCGATGTTGAGGCCGCCGCCGGGAAATCCGTCGAGTTCTCGGCGCGCGTCGGTCCAGTCGAACTTGGCGCACGCGTCGGCATAGTCCGCGAGATTGGGCGCGGCCCCCGGCAATGGCTTCGGTTTGCGGATCGACTCCAAAGGCACGGCGGTCCCTTTCAGCTCAGCCGAACAGTCCGCCGACGCGTCGGCCCGCGATTCGATTGATGATGAACAGGCTGACCGCGCACATTGCGATCAAGATGACGCCGAGGGCGGCCGCCTGGCTCTGCGAACCGGCGATATAGAACGTGAAAATGCCGAACGGGATCATTTCCCAACCGCCGAGAGTCAGAAAAATGGTTGCCGATGCCTCTTGAATCGACATCAGGAACGAGAACAGCGCGCCGACCACGATGCCCTTCCAGATCAGGGGCACCGTGATGTCCCGGAACGTGCGCAGCTTCGTGGCGCCGACATTCTCGGCTGCCTCTTCCATCGACCTGTGCACCAGCAGCAGCGACGAATAGCTGCCGCGCACGGTGTAGGGGAGGCGGCGAACGGCGAGAACGAGGGGAAGGACAAGCCACATTCCGGTCAACGCGACGTCGAGCACCGGCAGGGGAAAGTTGAATGCGCGGATATAGGCGATGCCGATGGCGGTGCCGGGAATGGCGAGGATCAACGTGGTCAAGGCGTCCATCGCTCCCCGTCCGGGGGCCTTCGTGCGTGCCATGATCCAAGCCATGGGGACGCCGATGACGAGGCAGAGAAGAACGGCGAGGCCGGAGAACAGGAACGAGTTGATAATGAACTTCGGCGTTTCGATGCTGACCTGCCGGAAAAACTCGAGCGTATAGTGGACCGGAAACGGCGTCAGCGCCCAACCCCGGCCGACGGCAGCGAGCAGAACGCCGAGCTGGGGAATGAAGGAGACGACGAGGAGAAGGATCAGCAGGCCGACGGCCAGCCAACGCTGCACAGGCCCCAATGGCCGCCGTTGGATCTTCGAGTACGCGAGCGAACTGTAATCCTTGATCGCCACGTACTGCCGCGCGACGAGAACGAATATGATGGCGAGCACGACGAGGAGCGCCGAGATGACGATCCCCATCTGGAATATTTGCCGGTCGACGAACTGCATGATGTTTAGATAGGCCTGGGGCGCAAGCAGGTCCTGCACGCCGACCACCAGCGGAGTGATGAAATCGGCGAACGTCCAGATGAAGACCAGCAACGCCGCGGAAACGTACCCGGGCGTGGTGAGCGGCAGCGTGATGTCCCAGAACCGGCGCCAGCTTTTCGCGCCCATGCCCGCCGCCGCTTCCTCGAGGGCGGGGTCGACCTTCGAGAGCGCGTCGACCACGCTGAGCGTCACGAGGGGGAACAGATGGATGGTTTCGACCAGCAGCACGCCGTGCATGCCGTACATGAAGTTGATCGGATTTTGCAATCCGAACCAGTCCATCAAAATTACGTTCACGGTGCCGGCCCGCCCGAGAATGAAGACGAACCCGAGTACGCCGACGAGCGGCGGCAAGATCAGCGGCAGCAGGGTCAGGAACGAGAAAAGGCCGCGGCCCGGAAAGTCGTAACGGACGAGCAGAAACGCAACGGAAATGCCGATCACCGAGGTCGTGATGACCGCCGAGACCCCCAGGAGCATCGACTTCCAGAACGAGCGAAGATAGTAAGGATCCGTGAAGAATTGGACGAAATTGGCAAAGGTGAACCGCCCGGCCTCGTCGGTGAAGGCGTCGTAAAAAATTTGGGTCAGCGGAAAAAGCACGAAGACGATCAGAAACGTCCAAATGATGGCGAAGCCGAATGTCGCCAGGGGAATACGCGGCATTTTCATCGGTTTCACCGTTCCGGGGCGATCGCGACGGTGCTGCCCGTCGGGAAGCTCACCGTCACGGTGCTGTTCGTGGGGAGCACTTCATGGTTCCAGGGATCGCGGACGTCGATCTTGAAAATGGCGGCCGAGTCCAGATCGACATCGTAGCGAAGCGTATTCCCGAGATACGCGGCGAAGGTGATACGACCTTTGACCACGTTTCTGTCGGGCGCGGGATCGCCGCCGACGGCGACGTTCTCCGGCCTGACGCACAGCACGCAGACGTCGCCGACCTTGAAGCGGTCGTCGTACAACGCCGACAGCGACCCCAGGGCGGTTTTCACGCGCAGAAAATCCTTGGCGGGACCGATCGCCTCGACGGTGCCGTCGATCAGATTGTTGATGCCGATAAAATCGGCCACGAAACGGTTGGCCGGCCGCTCGTAAAGTTCCTTCGGTGGGCCGACCTGAAACACTTTGCCCTGATTGAAGACGGCAATCCGATCCGAGAGCGTCAATGCCTCTTCCTGGTCGTGGGTAACGTATATGGTCGTGATGCCGAGGTCTTTCTGAAGCTTGCGGATCTCCTGGCGAACCTGAACTCGGACCTTGGCATCCAGATTGGAAAGCGGTTCGTCGAGCAATAGAATCTTCGGGTTCAGGACCAGCGCCCGCGCCAGGGCCACGCGTTGTTGCTGACCGCCCGAGAGCTGCCCGGGATAGCGGTCGGCGAAGCCGGTGAGTTTGACCGTTTCGAGGACGGCGGCGACCCGGGTCTTGATCTCGTTACGGTCGATCTTCTGCAACTTGAGCCCATAAGCGACATTGTCGAACACCGTCATGTGCGGCCACAGGGCGTAATTCTGGAACACCATGCCGATGCCGCGTTCGTGCGGCGGCATGTCGTTTACCCTGTTGCCGTTGAAGAGAACGTCCCCTTCGTCGGGGGCGTAGAACCCGGCGATCAGTCGCAGCAACGTGGTCTTGCCGCACCCCGAGGGACCGAGGAGGGTGAACAACTCGCCCTCCCCGATCGATAGGGTCACTTCGCTTACAGCCGCCATCTTGCCGAAGCGCTTGGTGAGGTTCTTGACGTCGATTTGCATAAAGTGCGCTCCAAGCGGCTGTGTTTTCGCTTAATACTTTTTCTTGAGCTGATCCCAGACCGACTCGATATCCTTGCGGTACTGCGAGTTGACCTGCTCGTATCGCTTCTGCGCGATGTCGTCGTCGTAGATGTTGGTGACGTCGACGTCGAAATAAGAACGCAGGCCGCCGGTGAACTCGACGGTCAATTCGGCTGTCGAACCCGGGGGACCTTCGACGCGATACTTCGGCGTGATTGGAAACACGCCGCGTCCCATCGATACTTTCTGTCCGCGCTCGGACAGCATGTAGGCGATGAACGCGTGCGCGGCTTTCTTGTTTTTCGCGCCGGCCAGAACGGCGATCGGTTCCGGCGTAACCCAGGCGGTCTTCGGGGCGACGAACTTGATGTCGAAGCCGGCAAGGCGGTCCTCAAAAGCCATGTAGCTGGGGACCGCGAATCCGGCGGCGAATTCGCCCTTGGCGACGACCGACGGCACGTCGCGACTGCGGGCGGTGAAGATGCCGGTGTTGCCGGCCAGGCGTTTCAGCCATTCCCAGCCTTTTTCGTCGCCGTCGCGTTGAAGAATAACCTCATAGGTGGCGTGGCTGCTGCTCGAACGAGTCGGCGCGCATTGCGCGACGTGGCCTTTGAGCTTCGGATGCAGCAAGTCGTCCCAATCCTTCGGCTCGGGCACGCCCAGCCGTTGCAGCACTTTGGGGTGATAAACGAGACCGTAGGGCTCCAGCACCGTGCCGACCCAAAAGCCTTTCGGGTCTTTCAAAGGAATCGGCTTCGGCTTGCCGATGCTGACCGGAATTTCATCCAGAACCGCTTTCGGTACATTGTGCTGTACGATCAGCTTCTGTTCGGCAAGCTTGTCGAACAGGGCGCTTTCGCCGCCCCAGAAGATGTCGGCGCCGGGCCGGCCCTTCCACTCGACGATGCGCCCGTAGGCGACCGGGGTGCCGGCCGCGAGCGCGCTGGTCTTGACTGTGACGTTCCATCTCTCCTTGGCGAACTTGGCGAAGTCCGCCAACGCCGGATCGGTCAGGGTCTTCGCAACCGGGGTGATGAG
>CAZDFF010000275.1:0-4632 GCA_964504425.1 uncultured Hyphomicrobiales bacterium | reverse complement strand
ATTGCATGACCGGCTGGCGCGTCGGCTATGCCGGCGGCCCCGCCGACGTGATCAAGGCGATGAACGCGGTCCAGTCACAAAGCACGTCGAGCCCGAGCGCCATCGGCCAGGCGGCGGCGGTGGCGGCGTTGAACGGTCCGACCGATTTCATCGCCGAACACAACAAGGTGTTCAAGGAACGCCGCGACCTGGTCGTCTCCATGCTGAACCAGACCAAGGGCCTGTCGTGCCCGAACCCGGAAGGCGCGTTCTACGTCTATCCGTCCTGCGCCGGGACCATCGGCAAGAAGACCCCGGACGGCAAGGCCATCGCCACCGACGGCGATCTGGTGACCTACCTGCTCGAAGCCGAGGGCGTGGCGGCGGTCCAGGGCGAGGCCTTCGGGCTTTCGCCGCACTTCCGCATTTCGTACGCGACCTCGACCGACGTGCTGGAAGACGCCTGCGCGCGCATCCAGCGGGCCTGCGCCGCGCTGCGCTGATACGACGCCAACCGACATCGGAAAAGGGGCCTTCGGGCCCCTTTTCTTTGCACGCCATACCCCCCGTGACTCGCCCGGGGCAATCGGGGTACCATTTTTCCAGACAACGGCCCGGCTTCGGGACGTGGCCCGACCGGCCGACAAATACCGTCGACGGGAGGGTACCTTATGACCAAGAAAGCGCCCAGCGGCCCTAGATGCGCGGCCATTGAAGGGCCATATCTCAGCGGCAAGACGTCGCTCCTCGAAGCCATGCTGGCGCACGCCGGCGCGCTGCACCGCAAGGGCACGGCCAAGGAGCGCAACACGGTGGGCGACGCCCAGCCGGAATCGCGCGACCGCCAGATGAGCACCGAAATCAACGTCGCCTCCTGCGACTACCTGGGCGACGCCTGGACCTTCATCGACTGCCCCGGCTCCATCGAACTGTCGCAGGAGACGATCAACGCCCTGACGATCTGCGACATCGCCGTGATCGTCTGCGAGCCGGAAGTCGAGAAATCGCTGACCGTGGCGCCGCTGCTGAAATTCCTCGGCGACCGGCATATCCCGCACCTGGTGTTCATCAACAAGGTCGATACCGCCCAGGTCGGCATCAAGGACACCCTGACCGCGCTGCAGGGCGTTTCCGAGCGGCCCCTGGTGCTGCGCGAAATCCCGATCCGCGACGGCGACAATGTCACCGGCCACGTCGATCTGGTGAGCGAGCGCGCCTTCAAGTGGAACCCGCACAAGATGTCGGATCTGGTGCAGATGCCGGAAACGGTGCTCACCCGCGAGCAATCGGCCCGCAACGAGATGCTGGAAGCGCTGGCCGACTTCGACGACGCGCTGCTCGAACAGTTGCTCGAGGACGTCAAGCCGTCGACCGAGGCGATCTACCAGAACCTGACCAAGGATCTGCAGGAAGCGCACATCGTGCCGGTCTTCTTCGGCGCCGCCGAGCAGGACAACGGCATCACCCGCCTGATGAAGGCGCTGCGCCACGAAACCCCCGAAGCCGCCGTCGCCGCCCAACGCCTGGGCATCGAAACCGGCGGCAAGGAGCCGGCGGCCCAGGTGTTCAAGACCCTGCACGCCGGCCACACCGGCAAGCTGTCTCTGGTCCGCGTCTGGAACGGCGAGATCGCCGACGGCGCCACCATCGGCGGCGGCCGGGTCGGCGGTTTGTTCAAGCTGTTCGGGCAGAAGCACGAAAAGCTGCAAAAGGCCAAGGCCGGCGACGTGGTCGCGTTGGGCCGCCTCGAGGGCGCCGCGACCGGGCGGATGCTGAACGCCGTCGGCACGGCGACGGCGCCAAGCTGGCCGCCGCCCTTGAAGCCGCTGTTCTCGCTCGCCATCCACGCCGACAGGCGCGAGGACGAAGTGAAGATGTCGGGCGCGCTGGCCAAGCTGGTCGAAGAAGACCCGTCGCTCAGCTACGGGCCCAGCCCCGACACCGGCGAGTTCCTGCTGTGGGGCCAGGGCGAGATTCACCTGCTGATCGCGATCGACCGCATGCGCAGCCGGTTCAATCTTTCCGTGAAGGCGACGCGCCCGCAGGTGCCCTACAAGGAAACCATCCGCAAGGGCGTGTCGCAGCATTCCCGCCACAAGAAGCAGAGCGGCGGCCACGGCGAATTCGGCGACGTGCACGTCGACATCAAGCCGCTGCCGCGCGGATCGGGCTTCGTGTTCGACGAGACCATCACCGGCGGTGCGGTGCCGAAGCAATACATCCCCGCGGTCGAAACCGGCGTCCGCGAATACCTGGTGCGCGGGCCGCTCGGCTTCCCGGTGGTCGACATCGCCGTGACCCTGACCGACGGCCAGTTCCATGCCGTCGACAGTTCGGAAATGGCCTTCAAGAAGGCCGCCGGCCAGGCCATGCGCGAGGGCATGCCGAGCTGCAATCCGGTGCTGCTGGAACCCGTGTTCCACGTCGACATTTCGGTGCCGAGCGACTTCACCTCGAAGATCCAGCGTCTGGTCAGCGGCCGGCGCGGCCACATCCTGGGCTTCGACGCCAAGGCCGGCTGGCCGGGCTGGGACCTGGTCTCGGTCGAGATGCCGCAGGCCGAGATGCACGACCTGATCGTCGAGCTTCGTTCCCTCACCTTGGGGGTCGGTACCTTCGAGTGGCGGTTCGACCATCTGCAGGAACTGTCGGGCAAGAGCGCCGATCAGGTCGTGCATCAGCGCCACGCGGCGGTCGGGCACGGTTGACCTTCCCGCGAAAATCGGCACCATCAAGGGTCAAACCCGCCAACGAGAACGGAGACGCCGATGTCGAGCGAAGGCCTGCACGCCCCCCGCGAGGTCCTGTCGAAGGAAACCCTGTCGATGCATCACGCGATCGTGTCGCTGATGGAGGAACTGGAAGCCGTCGACTGGTACCGCCAGCGCGCCGACGACTGCAAGGATCCGGACCTGCGCGAGATCCTGCTGCACAACATGCGCGAGGAGATGGAGCACGCGGCGATGGTCCTGGAATGGATCCGCCGCAACAACGCCGACTTCGCCAAGGAGCTTAAGGAGAATCTCTTCAAGGAAGGCCCGATCGCCGGCCAGCACGGCGGCGACCACTGAACGGAACCCGGCACGAAAAAAAACCGGGCCCAGTGGGCCCGGCGAGTTAAACAGGGAGGCTTCACGTCTGGGAGACGTAAGGGGCCGGAGACCGGTCCCTTTTTCCGGGCCTTGCGCCCGAAACTCTGAAAACCGTGGACTGCTGCGTCGCAACAACCTATGCAGGCTATATAGGGTCGCCCCCGGTCCGCCGCCAACGAAAATCAAGCAATGCTGATATGCGCTCAACGCATGACTGGTATGGAAACACCGCGACCGGGGCCCGCAAAATCGGGCGATTTCAGCTAATTCCATGCGCCCGCCGCAAGGCTTGGCAACGGATCACCCCTCGCCGGTCGGCGCGCCCATCTTGGAGAGCAGGAAATCGCGGAACACGCCGATGCGCTTGGAATGGCGCAGTTCCTCGGGATAGACGAAATACATGTCGACCGACGGCCCGCGCAGTTCCGGCAGCACTTCGACCAGGTTGCCCGAATCCTGGCTCATGTACTCGGGCAGCCCGCCGATGCCGAGGCCGCTCTGCACGGCGCGGAAGATGCCGTAGACGCTGTTGACCTTGAGCACCGCGCGGCGCGGATCGCCGGCCGACCGGCCCGCCTCCAGCAGCCAGTTCAGGTTGGCGACCGGGGGCCTGGCGTCCTCGCCGTAGACCACCAGCCGGTGCTTGTCCAAGTCCTCGGCGACCTTGGGCATGCCGTACTTCTTCAGGTAATCGGGCGCGGCGTAGACGTGATAGCGCATGGTCATCAACTGGCGCTGGATCAGGCCGGGCTGGCGCGGCCGGGTCAGGCGGATCGCCGCGTCGGCCTCGCGCATCGACAAATCGAGCTCGTTGTCGGCCAGGATCAGCGACATGTCGATGTCGGGATAGAGCGCGACGAATTCCTTCATGCGCGGCGTCAGCCAGATCGAGCCGAACGCCACCGTCGTCGTCACCTTCAGCGGCCCGTCCGGCTTCTCGCGGCTTTCGGCGATGGTCGCCTCGGTCATCGCCAGCTTGGCGAAGATGTCGTGCGCGGTGCGGAACAGGGTCTCGCCCTGCTCGGTCAGGATCAGGCCGCGCGCGTGACGATGGAACAACGGCACGTTCAGACTCTCTTCGAGTCCGCCGATCTGGCGGCTGACCGCCGACTGGCTGAGGTTCAGGCGCTCGCCCGCGTGGGTGAACGAACCGGCTTCGGCGACCGCGTGGAAGATGCGCAGCTTGTCCCAGTCCAGCCGCTGCCCCTTGGTGACGGTCGTCGGCATCGCCCTACTCCGCCGCTTCGGCAGCGGTCGCGTGCGCGGCCAGCCAATGGCCGGCCTCGAGCGCGCTCATGCAGCCGGTGCCGGCGGCGGTGACCGCCTGACGATACACCTTGTCCTGCACGTCGCCGGCGGCGAACACGCCGTCCACGTTGGTCTTGGTGGTGCCCGGCACGGTCCGGATATAGCCCTCGGAATCCATGTCGACCTGCCCCTTGAACAGTTCGGTGTTGGGCACGTGGCCGATGGCGACGAACACGCCGTCGAGCGCGATGTCGCGCATCGCGCCGGTCTTGACGTTCTTCGCGCGCACGCCGGTCACGCCGGGCGGGTTGCC
>CAZDFF010000274.1:0-4636 GCA_964504425.1 uncultured Hyphomicrobiales bacterium | reverse complement strand
GAAGGGCGGTGTCGGCAAGACCACCACCGCCATCAATCTCGCGACTGCGCTTGCCGCCATCAAGGAGAAGGTCTTGATCATAGACCTCGATCCCCAGGGCAATGCGAGCACGGGCCTGGGCATTCCCCACAGCCGTCGCGCGGTCAACTCCTATCATGTGTTGATGCGTGAGGTGCCGATCGCCAAGGCCATCGTCAAGACCGAGATCCCCGGCCTCGATATCGTGACCTCGGGCATCGATCTGTCGGGCGCCGAGATCGAATTGGTCGACGTGCCGAAGCGCGAATACTGCCTGCGTGAAACATTCGCCGACGGCGCGGGCGACTATGATTATATTCTTATCGATTGCCCGCCGGCGCTCGGCCTGCTCACCATCAACGCGCTGGTCGCGTCCCAAGCGGTGCTGGTGCCGTTGCAGTGCGAGTTCTTCGCGCTGGAAGGCATCAGCCACCTTGTGCGCACCATCGAGCGGGTGAAGAAGGCGTTCAATCCGACGCTCGAAATTCAGGGCATCGTGCTCACCATGTTCGACAAGCGCAACAACCTCTCCGACATGGTGGCGAACGACGTGCGCGATCACTTCGGCGATGTCGTCTACAAGACGGTGATCCCGCGCAACGTGCGCGTGTCGGAGGCGCCGTCGCACGGCCGCCCGGTCATCATCTACGACATGGTGTGCGCCGGCTCGCAGGCCTACCTGCATCTCGCCAGCGAAGTCATCCACCGCGAACGGCGGACGGGGACCTGATGGCGCTCGAGGAAAAACGCAAGAGCCTCGGCCGCGGCCTTTCGGCGCTGCTCGGCGAGGACAGCCACGACTACGCGCAGCTCGACAAGCTGCGCACGTCCAAACCGGTGCCGATCGAATTCATCCGCCCGGGCCGCTACCAGCCGCGTCATTATATCGACGACGAACAGATCAAGGAGCTGGCGCAGTCGATCGCGGAGAAGGGCGTGCTGCAGCCGATCCTGGTGCGGCGCATGCCCAACGATCCGAACGCCTACGAGATCATCGCCGGCGAGCGGCGCTGGCGCGCCTCACAGATCGCGGGGCTGCACGAAGTTCCGGTGATGGTGAAGGATCTCAGCGATCAGGAAGCGCTCGAAATCGCGCTGGTCGAAAACCTGCAGCGCCAGGACCTGTCGCCGCTGGAAGAAGCCGACGGCTACCGACGCCTGATGGAGGAATTCTCCCACACCCAGGAACTGCTGGCGAAGTCGGTCGGCAAAAGCCGCAGCCACGTCGCCAACATGATGCGCCTGCTCGCCTTGCCGGAACCGGTCAAGGAATTGCTCGCCAAGGGACAGCTCACCGCCGGCCACGCGCGCGCGCTGCTCACGGCCGCCAACCCGGTCAGCCTGGCGCGCGAAATTGTCGCGCGCGGCCTCAACGTGCGCCAGACGGAAAAACTGGCGCAGCCGCACGAACCGAAGAAGGCGCCGGAGAAGACCGCGCCGAAAAAAGACGCCGACACCGTCGCGCTCGAACGCGACCTGACCAACCTGCTTGGACTCAAGGTCGACATTTCGTTCAAGGGCACGGGCGGCACCCTGTCGATTCATTACACCTCGCTCGATCAGCTCGACGACGTGCTGCAGCGCCTGAGCCACGGCGGGCCCGCCGCGGCGCCGGCGGCAAAACAGGATGTCGCGCCGGCGGCGAAGCCGCAACAAGCGACGCCGGCCAAGCCGAACGGTCAGCCGGCGGCAAAGCAAGCCGCCGCGCCCGCGACGTCGGCACCGGTCAAGCCACAGGCGGCGCCGGCGAAAGCGAACGGTCAACCGGCGAAACCGGCCCCGGCCGCGAAGACCGCCTCTCCCATGAAACCCGTTGCGGCCGCCGACACAAAAAAAAAGTAACGACGCCGGCCGCGGCTGACGACTCGCGTACGGCGCCCGACCCCAAGGTCGCCGCCGGTCTGGCGGCGATCGCGGCGACCATCGCCCCCGCGCTCGGAACCGATTCCAACGGATCCCGGCCGCTCGATGACATGGACGGATTCGGCGACGACCCGCCGTTGCCGTTCGCCGGCGGCGCCTTCGAGGCGCAACTCGACGATTCGTTCGCCGCCGCGGCCAAGGAGTTCGCCTCCGTGTTCCGCGACGAAGGCGCCGTGGATGCGTTCTCGAAAGGTGCCGAGGAACACGCGGCGTCGCAAAATCCCGACGATCCCGCGGAATGGATCCGCCGCGCCGGAGAGAACGCGGAGAAGGACAAGGGCTGAAGCGCCTTAGAAAAGGCTCACGATAAATCGCGACGAGGCCAGCAACAGAAAGATGCCGAAGGCGACTTCAAGGCTGCGTCGCGGAATCCGATGCGCGAGCCGCACGCCGTACAGCGCCATATAGCTCGAAACCGGCGCCATCAGGGCCATGCCGATCACCGACACGAAACCGATCGATAGCGGCGGCATTTGCGCCTGGTACTGCCACCCGGCCAGCATGTAGCCGATGGTTCCGGCGATCGTGATGGGTACGCCGACGCCGGACGAGGTCGCCACGGCATTGCGGATCGGCTTGCCGTACAGCAGCAGCACGAGATTCGATGTCGCGCCGCCGCTGACGCCCATCAGCGACGAAAAAAGACCGACCACGCCGCCGTAGAAAGTCATCAACGCGCGACCGGGCAATTCGTCGCCCAGTCGCCAGTCGTCCCGTCCGAACAGGGTCTTCAGCGCGATCAGCATCGCGATGGTCGCGAAGGCGATCTTGAAAACCGCCGCCGGCGCCAGGGCGGCGGTCAACGCGCCGATGCCGACGCCGACGACCGCGGGCCCGGCCCAGGCCCGCACCACGCCCGGCAGGACGGCGCCCCGGGCGGCATGCGCGCGATAGGATCGGATCGTCGTCGGCACGATGATCGCCAGCGACGTGCCGATGCAAAGCTGCATGCGCACGTCTTCCGACACGCCGACGACGCGAAACACTTCGTACAGCACCGGCACGATGATCGCGCCGCCGCCGATGCCGAACAGGCCGGCCAAGACGCCGGTGACCGCACCCGCCGCCAGGATGGCGGCGACCAGCCACAGAATTTCGTGCAACGGGACGGAGGCCACCGACGTTCCAGTTCGTATGTCTTCGAAGTCGGGCGGTTCTACCGCCGCCGCCCGCGCCTGGCGGCCTGGGCGATCCGCATGAAGGCGCGGGCCGTCACCGCGTCGGCGGGCATGCCGGTGGTCTTGCAATCGATCTCGGCCTCGATCGCCAAGTCGAGCGCCGCCGCCAGATCGCGATCCGACCACGTTTCCAATTGCCGGCGGAAGCGGTCGGCGAGCTTGAAGAAAACCGGCGGGCGTAGGCGATCCATTGCCTGTTTGGCTGTCGTTCCCTGCGTCATGGCCGCCTTTGCGATCAGCAGCCGTTCCAGGTGGCGGGTCGCGGCGCGCAGCAGTTGGATCGGCGCGGCGCCCTCTGAAACGGCCCTGAGCAGCGCTTTGTCCAGATCCGCCTGGTTGCCGTCGAACGCGGCGAAGACGACGTCGTCGGTCGAGGCGACGGCGGTGTCGCCGACGCTGGCCAGCACGTCGTCGACGGAGGCGGTGCCGCCGTCGACGACGTACATCGCCAACTTTTCGATCTCGCCGCGGCTTTGCGCCCGGTCGGCGCCCAGGCGCTGGGCGCAAACGTCGAGCGCGTCGGGCGCAATCGTCACGCGATGCGCTTTCAGCACGTCCTGGATCAATCGTTTCAGCGCGCCTTCGTCGTCGGCGTAACAGGGCACGGCGGCGCCCCGGTCGGCCTGCTCGAAGGCCGCGCGCAGGGATGATCGCTTCGCTAGGTCGCCGGCCTCGACGACGACCAGCGCGCCGTCACTGCCCTGGGCGAGAAAATCCGCCATGGTGTCGGCGCCGGCATCGCCGATGTCGCGGACGCGAACCACCCGGCGCCCGCCGGTCAGCGACAGAGCGGCGGCTTCGTCGTACAGCCGCGCGGGATCGGCCTTGATGGCGCCGCCGGTCAGTTCGATGACGCGGAAGGGGTCGGCCGGGTCCTCGACCACGGAACGAACCAGCAGGTCGGCGCGCTCGCGCACCAGGCCCTGGTCCGGGCCATAAACCAGGACGCAACCGACCGCCGCGTCGGGTTTTTTCAAGAACCTGTCGAACGCGGCGTCCTTAAGGATCATGGTCTACCGCGGCTGCTGTCGCAGCCAGATCGCGAGGCGGACGCGAATATCCTCGGCGATCTCGGCGACCGCGCGCGATCGGGCCTCGTTCTCGGCGGCCAGGGTGGCGAACGTGGAATTCAGGATGTTGTAGCTGCTGACGACTTGGGCCGAGCCACCGAACTGGCGCCGGTCTTTGACCTTCGGCGCGCGCAGGTCGGTCAGCGTGAAGCTGGCCGTCACGGTCATATTGGCGCGGGTCGCGAACGCGGTCTTCTGCGCCGCCGTTTGTTCGATTTGTTCGGTCACCAGGACGGAGAGCGAATAGCGAGGCTTGTCGGGCGCGCCCTTCGGCGTCAACGCATCGAGCAGGCGGCTGCGCAGCTCCTGGCCGATGCGGTCTTTGATCGGTGCGATATCGACGAGTGCCAGCTCCTGCGACATCGGCACCTCGTCCTTGGTGCCGTAGAGCGGCTGGAAACCGCACGCGCCGGCAGCCAGCGCCAGCAGCACCACGCCCGTCCGTCT
>CAZDFF010000273.1:0-4655 GCA_964504425.1 uncultured Hyphomicrobiales bacterium | reverse complement strand
CGACCAGGCTGGCCACGCCCGGGATCAGCCACCACGCCGGCACGCCGAGCCGAAGCCACGCCCAAAAGGCGAAGCACCCGGCGATTTCGGCGACGGCGGCGGCGATGTAGGCGGACACGGTTTGCATCTGGCTTTCCTTGCGAAGCGTTCGAGCCGACGGCGAGATTAAGAAAACCACCAAGACACGAAGACACCAAGAGAAGATATCGCGCCTCCGGCGCGATGGCTCGCGCCCGGCCCGTCCGGTAGAATGGCCCATACGCCGCCATTCCAGCAACCGAGGGACTCATGGCTCTCCCCAATCACCAGGCCCATTCGCACCGGACGGAAACCTGCCAAATCTGCAAGCAGGCCAAGCCGGCCCGCCAGACCCTGCCCGCCAGCTTCGTGCGCGACAGCATCGCCGAGGTCGTCCGCAAGCACTTGCCGGACTGGAATCCGGAGGGCTTCGTCTGCTTTCCCTGCCTGAATCACTTTCGCGGCGAGTACGTCGAGCACCTGATGACGGAGGAGCGCGGCGAATTGACGGTCCTGGAAAAGGAGGTCGTGAACAGCCTGCGCGAAAGCGACCTGATCGTCGCCAACTTGAACCGGCAATACGAAAAGCGCCTGTCCTTCGGCGACCGCATCGCCGACCGCGTCGCGAAATTCGGCGGCAGTTGGCGGTTCATCTTCTTCTTTTTGGCGGTGATGGCCGTTTGGATCGCGGTCAACGCGGGCCTGGCGGTCTGGCGGCCGTTCGATCCCTATCCGTTCATCCTGCTCAACCTGTTCCTGTCGCTGATCGCGGCGATGCAGGCGCCGATCATCATGATGAGCCAAAACCGCCAGGCGGTGCGCGACCGGCTTCAGGCCGAGAACGACTACAAGATCAACCTGAAGGCGGAGCTGGAGGTGCGGAGCATCGGCGAAAAGCTCGATCAGCTCGTCCATCACCAGTGGGTCCGGCTGATGGAGATTCAGCAGATCCAGATGGAGATGATCCGGGATTTGAGCGCCAAGCGCGGCCCGTGATCACGCCTTGATGCGGGTGCCCTTGGGATCGTACATCGGCTTCAACGAAACCTCGGTCCCGTAAAGCGTGCCGCCGATTTCGATCTCGAAGCCGCCGGCCGCGATCCAATCCGCCGTCACGGCGCCGCCCGACGGATCGGACACGTAGCCGAGGCCGACGGCGGAACCCAGGGTATGCCCGTACATGGCGGACGTCAGATCGCCGACGATCTTGCCGTCGCGCCATACGGGCTCCTTGCGATAGAGCATCGGACCCGGGTCCTTCAGGCGGAACTGCACCAGGCGCCGCTTCGGGCCCGCGTCCCTTTGGCGCATGAGCGCGTCGCGGCCGATGAAATCCTTTTTCGCCCAGCTCACGGCGAAACCGAGGCCGGCCTCCAAGGGCGTGTCCTGGTCGCCCAGGTCGGTGCCCCAATGGCGATAGGCCTTTTCGATGCGCAGCGATTCCAGCGCGTGCAGGCCCGCGTACCTGAGCCCGTGCGCGGCGCCGGCCTCGATCAACGCATCGTAGACGCCGACGGCGAATTCAGTCGGCACCAGCAGTTCCCAGCCCAGCTCGCCGACGTAGGTGATGCGCGAGGCCCGCGCGACGGCGTAGCCGATCTCGATCTCCCGGGACGCGCCGAACGGAAAGGCGTCGTTCGCGAAATCCGCGTTCGAGGCGGCGGCCAGAACCTTGCGCGCGTTCGGGCCCATGACGCCGATGACCGCGAAGCCCGAGGTGACGTCGGCCACCGTGGCGCGGGCGTCGCCGGGGATATTGCGCGCCAGCCATGCCAGATCGCGCACCTGCGAGCCGGTGCCGCTGAGCACCAGAAACCGCGCGTCGTCGAGGCGAGTGACGGTCACGTCGGCCTCGATCCCGCCCCGGGCGTTCAGCCATTGCGTATAGACGATGCGGCCGGGGTCGACCGCCACGTCGGCGGCGCAAATCCGGTTTAGCACCGTCTCCGCGTCCCGGCCCTGGATCAGGTATTTGGAGAACGTCGATTGGTCGAACAGCGCGACGTTCTCGCGGGTCGCACGGTGCTCGGCGGCGGAATGGTCGAACCAGTTCTGGCGGCCGAAGGAATATTTGTATTCGGGGACGACGCCTTCCGGCGCGTACCAGTTGGCGCGTTCCCAGCCTGAGGCTTCGCCGAAGCAGGCCCCGGCCGCCTTCAGGCGTTCGTAGAGCGCAGTCCGGCGCGCGGGCCTTGCGGACGCGAATTGCTTGTACGGCCAGTGCATGGCGTAGTTCAGGCCCAGCCCTTCGGTGACGCGGTCCTTCAGGTATCGCTTGTTGCCCTGGAACGGCATCATGCGGCGCAGATCGATGTCCCACAGGTCCATCGGCGCGTGGCCCTTGACGATCCATTCCGCCAGCGCCATGCCGGCGCCGCCGGCCGACTGGATGCCGATGGAGTTCAGGCCCGCCGCGACGAAGAAGCGGTTCAGGTTCGGCGCCTCGCCGAGCAGGTAGCGGTTGTCCGGGGTGAAGCTTTCCGGGCCGTTGAAGAACAACTGGATGCCCGCCGTTTCCAGGGCGGGCACGCGGGCGATGGCGGCTTCCAGGATCGGCGCGAAGTGATCGAAATCGTCGGGCAGTGAATCGAAGGCGAAGTCCTCGGGGATGCCGTCCATGCCCCACGGTTTCGCCACCGGCTCGAAGCAGCCGAGCAGCAGCTTGCCGGCGTCTTCCTTGTAATAGGCGCATTCGCCGCGATCGCGCAGCACCGGCGTGGTGGGGCCAAGCCCCTCGATGGGCTCGGTGACAATGTAGAAGTGTTCGCACGCGTGCAGCGGCACGTTGACGCCGGCCATGCGCCCGACCTCGCGCGCCCACATGCCGGCGCAGTTGATGACCGCGTCGGCGCGGATGTCGCCCTGGTCCGTGCGCACGCCGACGGCGGCGCCGTTCTCGACGATCACGCCGGTCACTTTGATATTTTCGAAAATCTTGGCGCCCTTCATGCGGGCGCCTTTCGCGAGTGCTTGGGCCACGTCGATGGGATTGATCTGTCCGTCCTTCGGCAGCCACACGCCGCCCAGCACGCCCTCCATATTGAGCAGCGGCCACAGGCGCTCGATCTCGGCCGGGCCGACGACTTCCGCCTCCAGGCCGAAGCGCCGGGCCATGGCGGCGGAGCGCTTGTATTCCTCCAGCCGTTCCGCGTTCGTCGCGATGGACAGCGAGCCGGTTTGGCGAAAGCCCGTCGCCTGGCCGGTTTCGGCTTCCAGCGTCGCGTACAGTTCCGCCGTGTAGCGGGCCAGCCGCGTCATGTTGTGGGTGGCGCGCAGCTGGCCGATCAGCCCGGCCGCGTGCCAGGTGGTGCCCGAGGTCAGCTGCTTGCGTTCGAGCAAAACAACATCCGTAAGTCCGGCGCGGACCAGGTGATAGGCCACCGAGCAGCCGATAATGCCGCCGCCGATAATGACGGCGCCGGCATGGGACGGGAGGGAAGCGGTCACGGGAGGGAACCTCGTTGTTCCGAAGGCGGCGATCTTATCCGGCCGGGCGGCCGGGCGCGACGGGTTTCGCGGCAGGCCATAATCGGGCGTGACCGGCGGGCCGGCGCCCCTTATACAAATCGACCATGTTCGAGCCCTGGATTCTCTTCACGATCTTCGCGGCGTTCTGCCAGAACTTCCGTTCGGCGCTGCAGAAGCACCTGAAGTCGAAGCTGTCGACCGCGGGTGCCGCCTACGTGCGGTTCGTCTATGCGCTGCCGTTTTCGGCGCTGTATCTTTGGGCGCTGACCGAATTCGGCGGCTATGCGCTCCCCACCCCGAACGCCAAGTTCCTGATGTTCTGCTTCCTGGGCGGCCTGGCGCAGATCCTGTTCACCGTGTTCCTGGTATGGATGTTCTCGTTTCGCAATTTCGCGGTCGGCACCACGTTTTCGAAGACCGAGACCGTGCAGGTGGCGATCCTGGGCCTGATCCTGCTGGGCGACACGCTGAGCCTCGGCGCCTCGATCGCCATCGCCGTCAGCTTCATGGGCGTGATGGCGCTGTCCGTCTCCGAAACCAAGATTTCGGTGAGAACCATTTTCGCGAGCCTGGGCGAGAAGCCGACCCTGATCGGGCTGGCCAGCGGCTTCTTCCTCGGCGCCTCGGTCGTGCTTTATCGCGGCGCGACGCTGTCGATCCCGGAACACGGTTTCCTGATGCGGGCCGGCTTCGCGCTGACCGTCGCCGTGATCATGCAGACGGTCCTGATGGGCCTGTTCCTGCGCTGGCGCGAACCGGGGCAGCTGACCGCCGTGTTCGTGAACTGGCGCTGGGCGGCGCCGGTGGGGGTCGCGGGCATGCTGGCGTCGGTCGGCTGGTTTTCCGCCTTCGCCATGGAGAACGCGGCCTACGTGCGCGCGTTGGGGCAGATCGAACTGGTGTTCACCTTCGTCGCCTCGATCCTGTTCTTCAAGGAAAAGACCAAGCCGATCGAACTGGCCGGCATCGCCATGATCGTCGCCGGCATTTTGCTGCTGCTGCTGGCCAGGTAGCCGTTATTCCACCCGTCATGGCCGGGCCCGCCGGCATTGCCGGCAATATCCGATTCGCGCGCTACTCGCGCGACCCGGCCATCCACGTCTTCACATTAAGTCGTGGATGCGCGGATCAAGTCCACGGCTGTCCGGTTAAGGTCATAGGCATTGTAG
>CAZDFF010000272.1:0-4726 GCA_964504425.1 uncultured Hyphomicrobiales bacterium | reverse complement strand
GTGCGATCGCCCAAAACCACGTGGACGGCGATGAAATCGGAATCGCGAAAAAGCACGTCCTTGTCGACCAGGGCGGCGCCGACTTCCTTGCAGCGATCCGCGGTCAGGTTCTGGCTCCAGGCGACGATCTTCATGCCGAACGCCAGCCCGACGGCCGCGACCTGGGCGCCGAGCTTGCCGAGGCCGAACAGCCCCAGCGTCTTGCCCTTGAGCCCGGTGCAGAGCCCTTCCTGCCAGCGGCCCTGGTGCATCGCCCGGTCGGCTTCCGGGATGCGCTTGGCCAGCGCCATGATCAGGGCCCAGCAATGTTCCGCCGCCGGATAGGGCAGAATCCCCGTGCCGCACACGTCGATGCCCCGGGCGCGGGCGGCGGCCATGTCGATGGCGAGATTCCGCATGCCGGTGGTGACCAGAAGCTTCAAGTTCGGCAGCCGGTCGATCAGGGATTTCGGAAACGGGGTGCGTTCGCGCATGGCGACGACGACCGCGTGATCGGCCAGCGTCCTCGTCGCCTCGTCCTCGTCGGCGAAGGCCCGGTTGAACACGTCGATGCGGCAGTTCGGCGGCAGGTTCTTCCAGTCCGCCATGCGGATGGCGACGTCGAGATAGTCGTCGAGAACGGCGATTTTGGGCACCCTTGCCTCCGTCGATGGGCCGAGGCGCCAAGGTAACCGATGCGCCCGGAAAATGGTACGGGCGGAACGCCGAATTGCGCCGATGGCGGCCTCCCGCCCCTTGCGAGCGACGCGGCGCCGGGGAACAATACGGGCCTCGCGCCTCCGTTTCCAAGGACCCGCCCAAAGGACCCACTATGAAAATCACCCTGCTCGGCACCGGCACGCCCCACCCGTCCCTGAAGCGGGCGAGTTCCGGCTACATGATCGAGGTCGGCAACGACGTCATCGTCATGGACCACGGGCCGGACGCGCATCATCGTCTGATCCAGACCGGGATCAAGGCGACCCAGGTGACCCACGCCTTCATCAGCCACCTGCATTACGACCACTGCATGGATTACCCGCGCCTGGTATTGCAGCGCTGGGACATGGGCGCCGACAAGATCCCCGAGCTGAAGGTCTACGGTCCGCCGCCGATCAAGCGCATGAACCGGCTGCTGTTCGACGCCGACGGCGTGTTCGGGCCCGACATCAACGCCCGCATTCACCATCAGCTGAGCATCGACGTGTTCGAATCGCGCGGCGGCAAGACGCCGCGAAAATGGCCCAAGCCGCAAGTTAAGGAAATCGCGCCGGGCGACGTGATTGACGGCGACGGCTGGCGCATCACCGCCGCCGAGGCGTCACATGCGCAGCCACAACTGGAATGTCTGGCCTTCCGCTTGGACAGCGACGAGGGCTCGATGGTCTATTCCGGCGACAGCGGCGGCGTCTGCCCCGACATCATCGAGCTTTCGCGCGGCGTCGACGTGCTGATCCACATGGTGCATTTCATGAGCGGCACCGAACCGACGCAGATCTATCGCCTCGGCTGCGGCAACCACATGGACACCGCCCACATCGCCAAAGAGGCCGGCGTGAAGACCCTGGTCTGCTCGCACATGCTGTCCACCATCGACCAGCCGGGCGTCCGCGAACGCATCCTGAAGGAAATGATGGAGGTCTTCCCCGGCATCATCGTCTGGGGCGAGGATTTGATGGAAATCCCCCTCGCCCAGCCGAAAAAAGTCGCCATGGGATAAGACCGAAAAATGGTCCCCAAGCCGCGGTCGACCCGCTGAAACCTTGACCCATCCGACGCCGCCAACGCCCGAAGACCGCCTGACGCTCGACCAAGCGATGTCGCTGGCGGACGCGCGCCTGAAGGCGGGCGATCTCGGCGCCGCCGACGCGCTTTATCGCGAGGTCCTGAAAGCCAGGCCCGATCATCTGGAGGCCTTGGAACGGGCCGCCGCGATCGCCGGGCGCATCGGGCGCGGTCCCGCCGCCGAGGCCGCCGCCCGCGACGCGCTCGCCAGCCGGGGCATGGGCGCGGTGCACGATTTCGCCGTCGGCAACGCGCTGCGCGCGCTCGGGCTGCTGGATCAGGCCATCGTCCTTTACAAACGCGCGGTCGAGCAGGAGCCGAAGCTGGCCGACGCCTATTGCAATATGGGCGCGACCTACAAAGAGATCGGCTGGCTGAAGGAAGCCGTCGCCGCCTACCGGGGCGCGCTCGGCGCCGATCCGGATCACTCCATGGCGCATTCGAATTTGGGCGTCGCGCTCAAGGAAAGCGGCGACCTGGAAGGCGCCGTCGCGGCCTACGAAAAAGCCATCGCGCTGGACTCCGGCATGGTCCAGGCCCATTGCAACCTGGGCGTCGCCTTGAAGGAACTGGGCCGCACCGAGGAAGCCGTCGCCGCCTACGAAAAGGCCATCGCGCTGAAACCGAATTTCGCCGCCGCGCTGTGCAATCTGGGCAACGCCCTTTCGGCCTTGGGACGGACCGACGAGGCGGTCGCCGCCTACGAGCGCACCATCGCCGCCAATCCCCGCTTCGCCCAGGCCTATTCCAATATCGGCGCCATCCGCCTGAAGGCCGGCGACGCCAAGGGCGCATTGGAAATGTGCGACCGTTTCCTGTCCGCGCACGGCCCCGACGCGCGCCTGTTGTCCCTGAAGGCGGTGGCGCTCGACGAGTTGGGCCGGCGCGACGAGGTACGCAAGCTGGTCGATTTCGAGCGCCTGATCCGGCCGGTGCGAATCGCGCCGCCGGCCGGATACACGAACCTTCGCGCCTTCAACGACGCCCTGGCGGATCACGTCACCCGCCACCCGACCATGAAGTTCGCGCCGCCCGAACACGCCACCCGCTACGGGCATCATTCCGGCGAGCTGCTGGCCGGCAGTAAGGGCCCGGTCGGCGAACTGGAATCGATCATCGTCGACGCCGTCGCCGGCTACATCGACGACGTGCTGGGCGACCCGACGCACCCGTTCCTGGCGCACCGGCCGCAGCTCACCTCGATTTCCGCCTGGGGCGTGGTGATGGAAAGCAGCGGCCACCAGGTGTCGCACACCCACCCGACCGCGTGGCTGTCGGGAGTCTATTACGTCCGCCTGCCGGACGTCGTGAAGACGGCAGACGCCGGACACGCGGGCTGGATCGAATTCGGCGATTCCGGGGCCGAATATGCCTTCCGCACGATCCGGCCGGAAACCAAGGTTTTTCAGCCCGAGGAAGGAAAGATGTTCCTTTTCCCCTCCTACCTTTACCATCGCACCATCCCGTTCGAGGCGGCGGAAAAGCGCATCTGCATCGCCTTCGACGTGTGGTGAGTCGGGGGAGGAGACCGCAATGAAAGACGGCCTCAGCGTCATGGACAGCGACCTGCACGTCATCGAGATGGGCGACGTGTACGAGACCTATTTCACCGGCCCCGACCGCGAACGCCGGCCGAAATACCTGGGCTGGAGCCCGACCAACTTTCCGCACTGGGACGTGCTGGGCCAGACCATCCCGCCCTGGGCCAAATCCCATGACGTGATCGGACCGCAGAAGTTCTTGGATACGCCGTCGGACACCCTTTACCGGCCGATACGCGAGAAAGGCTACGACGCGAAATCGACCCTGAACGCCATGGATCAGGAAGGCATCGACGTCAGCGTCGTCTACCGCACCTTCGCCCACATGGTCGTTTCCATCGACACGCTGGAGCCCTCCTACGCGACCGCCTGCGCCGCCGCCTTCAACGACTGGCTGGCGGATTATTGCGCCGCCGACCCGAAACGCCTTCGCCCCGCCGCCATCGTGTCCCTGCACGATCCCGAACTGGCTGCCGCCGAGGCCCGCCGCGCGGTCGAGGAAAAGGGCCACGTCGCGGTCGTGCTGCTGCCGATGCCGTGCAACGGGCGCTACGTGCACGCACCCGAATGCGACGTGCTGTGGCGGGAAATCCAGCGCCTGAACGTGCCGCTGGTGTTCCACGGCACCAGCGGCGGGGCCAGCCGCGATTACGCCTCGAACCGGTTTCGCGGCCATCCGAATTTCCGCACCCTGAACCATGCCAGCGCGTTTCCGATGGAACTGATGCTGGCGATGAGCGCCGTTATCGTCGGCGGCGTGCTGAAGAAGTTTCCCGATCTGCGCGTCGGATTCCTGGAAGGCAACTGCGGCTGGCTGCCCTGGTGGCTGGGCCGGCTCGACGATCAATGGAAGAAATACGGCGGCGGCGAGACCATGAAGCTGGACGCGCTGCCGAGCGAGTACTTCAAGAATCAATGTTTCATCGGCACCGACGTCGACGAGGAACTGCTGAAAGTCGTGGTCGACACCTACGGCGACGACAACGTGGTGATGAGCGTCGATTATCCGCACGCGGACGGCCCGTTCCCCGAGGGCGTCCGGGAATTCCTGGACCTGCCGGGCGTCGGCCGCGACAGCAAGAAAAAGATCATGTGGGACAACTGCTGCCGGCTTTATGGCTTCGACGCCAAGGCGGCCTGAAGGAGCGATCATGGCGAACCCGCAAGACAACCGGCGCAGCGGCGGCGAAATTCTGATCGACTGCCTGAGAACCCACGGCGCCAGACGCGCCTTCGCCGTGCCGGGCGAGAGCTTTCTTGCGGTGCTGGACGCGCTGCACGACGCGCCGGAAATCGACCTGATGATCTGTCGCCAGGAAGGCGGCGCCGCCAACATGGCCGAGGCACACGGCAAGATGACCGGCGAACCCGGCATCTGCTTCGTCACGCGCGGGCCCGGCGCCACCAATGCCAGCATCGGC
>CAZDFF010000271.1:0-4834 GCA_964504425.1 uncultured Hyphomicrobiales bacterium | reverse complement strand
TGAAGTCGTTTAAGAAAGGCATGAAGGAAGAAGACGAGGCTGCGGCCGGCGCGACAGCGGACGATCAGAAGTCGATCAAGTCCGACACCGCCCAAGCCAGCCAGGCGTCCCAGTCCCAGCCGTCGCAACAGCAGGCGTCATCGACGCCCGGACAAGCAGGGCCGCAGAGCAAGTCCTGACGCCGCGCCGGCCGTTCGCCGGTCCTTGCGTGAAATCCGGAGCCGCGATCCGCCATGTTCGATATCGGCTGGCAGGAACTCTTCGTCATTGCGGTGGTCGCCCTCATCGTCATAGGGCCGAAGGATTTGCCGCGCGCAATCCGTGCCATCACCCATTGGATCGGCAAGATTCGGGGCTTGGCGCGCGATTTCCAGAGCGGTCTCGACGACGTCGTTCGCGAGGCCGAACTGGACGACATCAAGAAGCAGATCGATCAAGCCAGCCAACTCGATCTCGATCGCGAAATCCAAAACACCATCGATCCGACCGGCGAGGCGACCAAGGCGATGTCGATGGACGACGTGCACCGCGACCTCGACAAGAGCGCGCAAGACATCCTGGCCGGCGAAATCGAAACGCCTAAGCCCACGCCGTCGCTGCCGGCACCCGAACCGAAGCCGGCCGATCCGCCGGCCGCGGCGCCCGACGCCGGCAAGACAAGCACCTGACGGGGGCGAGCGCCGTGGCACAGACCGAAAATTTGGAAGAATCGAAAATGCCGCTGCTCGATCATCTGGTCGAGCTGCGCCAGCGCCTGCTGCGGTCGGCGATCGCCATCGTGGTTCTGTTTTTCATCTGCTACTACTTCGCGCCGTACCTTTACGATTTCCTGGTGCAGCCACTGGCCGATGTCCTGGAAAAGCAGGGCGGCAACCGGCGCATGATCTTCACCGCCCTGCACGAGGCCTTCTTCACCTACCTGAAGGTCGCGTTCTTCGCCGCGTTGTTCATATCGTTTCCGTTCGTCGCCATGCAGGTGTGGATGTTCATCGCGCCGGGCCTCTATAAGAACGAAAAGAAGGCGCTGATGCCCTTCCTGGTGGCGACGCCGATCCTGTTTTTCATGGGCGGCGCGCTTGTTTACTATCTCGTCTTCCCAATGGCCTGGAAGTTTTTCGTCAGCTTCGAACAAGCGGGCGGTGCCGGGCATCTGCCGATGCAACTCGAAGCGAAGGTCAATGAATACCTGTCGCTGGTGATGCAGTTGATCTTCGCCTTCGGGCTTTGCTTTGAATTGCCGGTGATCCTGACCTTGATGGCCCGGATCGGTATGATTTCGTCGAAGGACCTACGCGAGAAACGCCGTTACGCGATCGTCATCGCCTTCGTTGCCGCCGCGATCCTGACGCCGCCCGATCCGATCAGCCAGATCGGCCTCGCGATACCGATCATCCTGCTCTACGAAATTTCGATCTGGTCGGCGCGTCTGGTCGAGAAAAAGCGCGATGACGAAGACGGAGACGACAAGGACGACGAAGATGACGCCGAAGCCGAGAAGGCGCGTGCCCGCGCCGAGGCGGCGGCCGACGGGTCCGACGAAACCGGCCCCGGCAGCCCCCGCGGTCCCGGCAAAACCGATGGATCGCCCAACTCCCCGCCTTGATTTAAAAGCCGTTTCCACCGCTAATTGACGTTTACGTAAAGGTAAACTACGATTCCGCGGACGGGAGGACCAGATGGCGGACTTCACGGCGGCCGACCCGGATTTTCGCGCCCGCGTCGAAAAAAGCTTCGCCCGCCAGGGCTTCATGGGCCATCTCGGCATCGAGATCGCGGCTCTGTCGCCCGGCCGCTGCGAACTGCGCGTGGCGCGTCAGCCGGGGCTTCTCCAGCAGCACGGCTTCTTCCACGGCGGCGTGATGGCGACCCTGGCCGATGTCGCCGGCGGTTACGCGGGTTATTCCCTGATGGGGCCCGACGCCAGCGTGCTGACGGTCGAATTCAAGATGAACATCGTCGCGCCCGGCGACGGCGAAGCCCTGATCGCGCGCGGCGAGGCGGTGCGGTCGGGCCGCACCCTCACGATCACCAAGGCCGACGTCTTCGCCGTCAAGGACGGCGCCGAAAAGCTGTGCGCGACCATGCTGCAGACCCTTATGCGCATGGCGGGCAAGCCGGAGCGCGATCCAGACGGCCAGGCATGAGGGCCGAATTGCCCCCGGTCTCCGTACCATTTAGACTCATTCTCTCCATAATCCGGCAACCGACATGATTCCGAACGCGTTCCGTTCCTTCGATTTCGGCCTCGGCGAAACCGCCGACATGCTGCGCGAGAGCGTGGCCGATTTCGCCGCCCGGGAAATCGCACCGCGCGCCGCCGATATCGACCGCGAAAACGATTTCCCCGCCGATCTTTGGCCGAAGATGGGGGCGATGGGGCTGCTCGGCGTCACGGTCTCGGAAGAATACGGCGGCGCCGGCATGGGCTATCTCGAACACGCAGTCGCCATGGAGGAAATCAGCCGGGCTTCGGCCTCCGTCGGGCTCAGCTACGGCGCGCACTCGAACTTGTGCGTCAACCAGATACGCCTGAACGGCAATGAGGCGCAGCGGCGGCGCTATCTGCCCAAGCTGATTTCGGGCGAGCACGTCGGCGCGCTGGCGATGAGCGAGCCCGGCGCCGGTTCCGACGTGGTCTCGATGCGCCTGCGCGCTCGGCGCGAAAACGGCGGCTACGTGCTCGACGGCACCAAGATGTGGATCACCAACGGGCCGAACGCCGACACCCTGGTCGTCTACGCCAAGACCGATCCCGAGGCGGGTTCGAAAGGCATTACCGCCTTCATCGTCGAGAAGGGCATGAAGGGGTTCTCGACATCGCCCAAGCTCGACAAGCTCGGCATGCGCGGGTCGAACACCTGCGAGCTGGTGTTCGACGGTTGCCGGGTGCCGGCGGAAAACGTGCTCGGCGGCGAAGGCAGCGGCGTGCGGGTGCTGATGAGCGGCCTCGACTACGAGCGCGCGGTGCTGGCGGCCGGGCCGCTGGGCATCATGCAGGCGTGCATGGACGCAGTGATCCCTTATATCCACGAACGGACCCAGTTCGGCCAGCCGATCGGCACCTTCCAGCTGATGCAGGGCAAGATCGCCGACATGTACACGACCATGAACGCGGCCAAGGCCTACGTGTACGCTGTTACCAAGGCGTGCGACGCGGGGCGGGGGTCGCGCAAGGACGCGGCGGGCGCGATCCTGTACGCCGCCGAAAAAGCGACATGGATGGCGCTCGAGGCGATCCAGTGCCTGGGCGGCATGGGTTATGTGAACGAAAGCCCGACCGGGCGATTGCTGCGTGACGCCAAGCTTTACGAAATCGGCGCCGGCACCAGCGAAATCCGCCGCTGGCTGATCGGCCGCGAACTGTTCGAGGAAACCGCGTGATGACCGCGACGAAAGGTTCCAACGTGATCGTCGATGCCGATGCGCTTACGCCGCGCGTCGGTTCGGCCTATCCGGCGCCGTTCGCGGGAATTTGCAAGGCACGGGAAAAGCGCGCCCTCGGCGATGCGGTCGGGATCGCGTCGTTCGGCGTCAATCTGACGCGATTGCCGCCGGAGACCGCGTCGGGTCAACGCCACTGGCACGGAAAGGAGGACGAATTCGTCTACGTGCTGGAGGGCGATGTGGTGTTGGTGACGAATGCCGGCGAAACCGTTCTTAAACCCGGCATGGCGGCCGGATTTCCGGCGGGCGTGGCGGACGGCCATCAGCTTATCAACCGATCCGGCCGCGATGCGGTGATTTTAGAAGTCGGCGGCCGCGATCCCGCCGACACCGTGGAGTATGCCGACATCGACATGAAGGGCGCGAAGATCGACGGCAAATGGACGTTTTTTCATAAAGACGGCACGCCTTATTGAAAAGGATGCGAAGGTCATGACCGATACGGCCGATCCCGTCGTCATCGTCGGCGCCAAGCGCACGCCGATGGGCGGATTTCAAGGTTCGCTTGCCGACGCGGCGGCGCCCTATCTGGGGTCGATCGCGATCCGTGCCGCGCTGGCGGAAGCCAATGTCGATCCCGAAACGGTCGACGACGTGGTGATGGGGTGCGTGCTGCCGGCGGGCCTGGGCCAGGCGCCGGCCAGGCAGGCCTCGCTCGGCGCCGACATTCCGAAATCGGTAGGCTGCACCACGGTCAACAAAATGTGCGGATCCGGCATGAAGGCCGCGATGATCGCCCACGACAACATCCTGGCCGGCTCGCACGCGGTCATGGTCGCGGGCGGCATGGAAAGCATGTCGAACGCGCCCTACCTTATGACCAAGGCGCGCGGCGGCTTTCGCATGGGGCACGGCCAAGTATTTGACCATATGTTCTTGGACGGGCTTGAGGATGCCTACGACAAGGGGCGTCTGATGGGCACCTTCGCCGAAGAAACCGCCGAGGCCTACCAATTCACCCGCGAAATCCAGGATGCGTTCGCCATCGAGTCGTTGAAACGCGCGCAGCGGGCGATCACGGACGGGACGTTCGAAACCGAGGTCGTGCCGGTGACGATCAAGAACCGTGCCGGCGAAACGACGGTCCATGCCGACGAACAACCGTTGAAGGCGAATCTCGACAAGATTCCGAAGCTGAAGCCCGCTTTCCGCGACGGCGGTACGGTCACGGCCGCCAATTCCAGTTCGATTTCCGACGGCGCGGCGGCGCTGGTGCTGATGCGCCGCTCCAAGGCGGAGGCGTTGGGCCGCCGCCCGATCGCGGCGATCCGCGCGCACGCCACCCACGCCCAGGCGCCGAACCTGTTCACCACGGCGCCCGTCGGCGCCATCGCCAAGGTGCTGGCCAAGGCCGGCTGGAAGAACGCCGACGTCGACCTGTACGAGGTCA
>CAZDFF010000270.1:0-4834 GCA_964504425.1 uncultured Hyphomicrobiales bacterium | reverse complement strand
GGCGAAAATCTGCTTCACCACCATGGGCGCGAGGCCAAGCGAGGGCTCGTCGAGCAGCAACAGGCGTGGCCGCCCCATCAGAGCCCGGGCGATGGCCAGCATTTGCTGTTCGCCGCCCGACAGCGTGCCGCCCCGTTGCCCACGTCGCTTCTCGAGAATGGGAAACAACGTCAGCACACGCTTGAGATCGGCTTCGAAATAGACCGGCGACGCGGTCGTCGCGCCCATCTGCAGGTTTTCCATCACCGTCATGCGCGGGAAGATGCGCCGGCCTTCGGGCGCCTGGGCGATCCCCAGATGGACGATCTTGTGGGTCGGCAACGCGGTGATGTCGGTCCCGGCGAAGACGACGCGGCCCTTGCGGGCGCGCGGGTTGCCGCAAACAGTCATCAACAGCGTCGATTTACCGGCACCGTTGGCGCCGATCAGGGTGACGATCTCGCCTTCCGCAACCTCGAGATCCACGCCCTTCAGCGCCTCGATGTTGCCGTAAAAGGAGTGAATGCCCTCGACCTTTAGCATCACGCCCCCTTCCCGGCGCCGGGCCCGGCATCGGAGCCGTCGACGTTCAGGTCGCGCGCGATCTCGGGCGGAATCTCCTCGCCCTCCTCCTCGCCCAGGTAGGCCCGGATGACCGCCGGGTCGGCGCGCACGGCTTCGGGCGACCCGTCGGCGATCTTGCAGCCGTAATCCAGCACGACGACATGATCGGAAATCGCCATGACGACGCTCATGTCATGCTCGATCAACAACACGCCGATTCGATGCTCGTCGCGGATGAAAGTCAGTAGATCGTTGAGTTCAAGGCTTTCCCTCGGATTCAAACCGGCGGCGGGCTCGTCCAGGCAAAGCAAAACGGGATCGGTGCACATGGCGCGCGCGACCTCCAATCGTCGCTGATCGCCATATGGTAGACTGCCGGCCGAGACATCCGCGCGCGCCGTCAGGTTGATCCGGTCGAGCCAATAGCGGGCGCGCTCGACCGCGTCGCGCTCCGCGTTTCGATAGCTCTTAATGCCCAGCAATCCGGCGAAAGTGAAACCGGAAGCGACCATCAGCTTGTTGTGCTGGGCGACCACCAGGTTTTCCAACACCGACATGTTGCGGAACAGCCGGATGTTCTGGAAGGTGCGCGCGACCCGGGCCGCTCGCGCGATCACGTAGCCGTCCATCCGCTCCAGCAAAAATTCGCGACCGCCGTTCGTCAGCGCCAGACGCCCGCTGGTCGGCTTGTAGAATCCGGTCAGGCAATTGAAGACCGTGGTCTTGCCGGCGCCGTTCGGACCGATGATCGCGGTAATCTGGCGGTCGGCGGCCTGGAAAGAAACGTCATCGACGGCGATCAGGCCGCCGAAGCGCATGGTCAGGTGTTCGACCGACAGCAGCGGTGGGGCGGCGGTCATTTGGCGCCTCCGCCGGTCGTATCGAAATCCCGAAGCCGCAGCGTCGGCTCGCGGTGCGCCAGCAGTCCCGACGGCCGCCACACCATGATCGCAACCATCGCCGCGCCGAATGCCAGCATTCGATATTGCTGCAACTCGCGGAAGAATTCCGGCAAGCCGATCAGCAACACGGCGGCCAGCACGACGCCGATCTGACTGCCCATGCCGCCCAGCACGACGATGGCCAGGATCACCGCGGACTCGATGAAGGTGAAGCTTTCGGGGCTGATGAAGCCTTGACGCGTGGCGAAGAACGAGCCCGCGAAGCCGGCGAATCCCGCGCCGATCGCGAAGGCCGTCAACTTCGTGTTGGTCGGGTTGATGCCGAGCGATCGGCAGGCGATCTCGTCCTCGCGCAGAGCTTCCCAGGCGCGTCCGACCGGCAACTTGCGGATGCGCAGGGTGAACACGTTGGTCGCCATCGCCAGCAGCAGGATCAGGTAGTAGAGAAAAATAATCCTGTGCACCGGCGAGTATTCGATCTCGATAAACTTGCCGACGAAGGAATGGAACGAATGCCCCCCGTCGGGCGCGTCCCGCTGAAACGGCATGCCGAAGAAGGTCGGACGCGGGATGTCGGCGATCCCCGCCGGCCCTTTGGTGAACGTGTACCAATTCAAAAGCACGATCCGGACGATCTCGCCGAATCCGAGCGTGACGATCGCCAGATAGTCGCCGCGCAGCCGCAGCACCGGGAACCCGAGCAGAATGCCGGCAAACGCCGCCATGATCCCGGCGAACGGCAGGCAGGTCCAGAAGCCGACGCCGAAGTTGGTCGCCAGCAAAGCGTAGCTGTAAGCCCCGACCGCGTAGAACGCGACGTATCCGAGATCGAGCAACCCGGCGAGGCCGACCACGATGTTCAGTCCCCATCCGAGCATGATGTAGGTCAGCACTAGGATCGCGATGTCGAGCAGCCGCCGGTCGGCGATGGGCAGAAAGGGAAGAACGATCGCGGCGAGCAACAGCGCCGGGCCGACGAAGCGCGCCCATCGCTGTACCGCCGCCGCGATCCGGTCCATCGTGTCCTCACGATCCTGGCGGGCCTCGGTCGTGCCGCTGCCTCTGTACAGCAACCAGCCCGCGCGCCCGGCGAGCCCGAGCGCGAAGAACGCCACCAGCCAATTGACGACCTCGCTTTGCAGCAACAGCGTCTTGGCGACGCCTTCAGTGGCGAGGCCGGATGCGAGCAGGTAGGCGACGACAAGACCCAGCGGGCCCGCGATCCAAATCACCGGCCGCGGACGGCCGTTGCGCAGAAGGATCAACCCGAAACGGCCGAGGAAGGCGAGCGCGGCGGCGATGAACACGTCGTCGAGACGCGTCACGATGGCCAGGCCGCCGGAAACGTCGATGGCGCGGAACCCGACCAGCCCGAAAGCCAGGGCGAACACCACAGCCGCCGTCAGTCCCGCTTCGCGCAGCCAGGCCCGAATATCGGGTCCGTGACGGGCGGTGGCGGCGGCGTCCGGACCCATGAGATCAGACTTTCTCGATGTCCGGTTTGCCGAGCAGTCCGGTCGGCCGGAAGATCAGCACCAGCACGAGGACCACGAACGCGGCGACATCCTTGTATTCGATGCTAAAATAAGCCGACCAGAAAGCCTCGATCAGGCCGATCAGGAGGCCGCCCAGCATGGCCCCCGGCAACGAGCCGATGCCGCCCAACACGGCTGCCGTGAACGCCTTGATGCCGGCGAGGAAGCCGATATAGAAGTCGATCACGCCGTAGTTGATCAGGAAGATCAGCCCGGCGACCGAGGCCAGCGCCGCGCCCATCACGAACGTCAGCGAGATCGTCCGATCGACGTCGACGCCGATCAGGGCAGCCATGCCGAGGTCCTGCTCGCAGGCGCGCTGCGCGCGGCCGAGCGCGGTGCGGTTGATCAACAACGTAAAGCCGACCATCAGCACGACCGTCAGCGTCATGATCAGGATCTGCAGGTAGCTGAGGCTGACCGCGAAGTCGCCCTTGCGCATCAGCTCGAAGCCCCCCGTCACCACCGGCTGCATCGGCTTGACCCGGGCGCCTTGCAGAAGCTGCACGTAGTTCTGCAGGAAGATCGACATGCCGATGGCGGTGATCAGCGCCGCCAGCCGGGGCGAATGGCGCAGCGGCCGGTAGGCGATCCGTTCCAGCGCCCAGCCATATATGGGCGTCAAGGTCATCGTCACCAGCAGCGCGCACAGAATCGCCAGCGGCGCCCAGGTGATCCCGACCAGTCCCAGCACCAGGAACGTCACGATCGACAGGAACGCGCCGATCATGAACACCTCGCCGTGAGCGAAGTTGATCATGCCGATGATGCCGTAGACCATCGTGTAGCCGATGGCAATGAGCCCGTAGATGGCGCCGAGCGTCAGCCCGTTGATGAGCTGCTGGGTGAAATATTCCATTCCCGTTCGGCTCCGGCACCCCTGCCCGCGTGCCCCGGCTTTTGACGGCGCCGGGTTCGCGCGTCCTTTGACCCTAAACCAGCATGGAAGGGTGTCAAGCCCTTGGGGCCGGCGTCAGACCAGGGTATCGGTGCCGGAACCGCCGGCGCCGCCCGCCTTCTTCTTGGCGATGACGTAGGCCAGCTTGCGCGCCGCCATGCGTTTTAAAGTTTCCTTGCCGTAGCCGGGTGCGCCGACCATGGTCACCTCGACACCGCTGTCGGCATCGATGGCGACGATGCGCAGGTTTCGCCCCACGGTGTGGAACTCGAACAGGATTTCCCGGGGCAGCGGCGGCAGATCGTCGGCGGCCATGGGCGGCGGAAACGTCCTACATGGAACGGCGGTATTGCCCACCGGCGTCGAAGAGTGCGTCGGTGATCTGCCCCAGTGAACAACACCGCACCGCGTCCATCAAGACCGCGAACACGTTGCCGCCTTCGGTCGCCGTCTTCTTGAGCCGGGCGAGCACGGCCGGCGCCTCCTCGGCATGACGCTTCTGGAAGTCGCGAAGCCTTGCAATCTGGCCCTTTTTCTCGTCTTCCGTGGAGCGCGACAGGGCCGGCGTCGGCAGCACCGACGGCGCGTCCGGATTGAGAAACGTGTTGACCCCAACGATGGGCAGCGTACCGTCGTGCTTGAGCGTTTCGTAGTGCAGCGATTCGTCCTGGATGCGGCCGCGCTGGTATCCGGTTTCCATCGCGCCCAGTACGCCGCCGCGCTCGCTGATGCGCTCGAACTCCTTCAGCACCGCTTCTTCCACCAAATCCGTCAGCGCCTCGACGACGAACGAGCCCTGGTTCGGATTCTCGTTCTTCGCCAGGCCCCACTCGCGGTTGATGATCAACTGGATGGCCAGCGCGCGGCGCAGGCTGTCGGCGGTCGGCGTGGTGATCGCCTCGTCGTGGGCGTTGGTGTGCAGGCTGTTGCAGTTGTCGTAGATCGCGATCAGCGCC
>CAZDFF010000269.1:0-4852 GCA_964504425.1 uncultured Hyphomicrobiales bacterium | reverse complement strand
GTGGGATTCGAACCCACGAGACCCTTGCGGGCCTGCCGGTTTTCAAGACCGGTGCTATCGACCGCTCAGCCACCCATCCGTCGTCGGTCATAACGGTGCTCGCCGGAAGCGGCAAGCGTCCGCGTTCGGCCCGAGCCTCGGACATAAAAAAACCAGCCATGGGGCCGGTCGCGGACGCCGTTCGATGAAAGAAGACGGTCTAAACGCGAATGTCCAAGGCCTCGCCGCGATTCGGCGCAGGTGAGGGATCGGTGGGCGGGGTGGGCGACGACGGCTTAGAAGAGTCGGCACCGGATTTCTCGATCTTCTGAACCGCCTTTGCGACGGCGGCATCGATTTCCGGGTCGGAATCGGTCCGGCGCGAGTCCTGACGCGCCCGCGCTTCGGCAGCAAGCCTTTCGGCTTCGGCAAGCTCCTGCTTCCGGCGCTCTACCGCTTGGCGAAGGTTTTCCTCAAACACACGCTGCTGCGCCACCGCCACTTCAAAGGCGGCCAGCCCAGCATTCGCGGGAGCCCGGTTATCGGCTGACTTGGCAGTGCTTTCTAACACCGTCCTCGTCTCCATTTAAAAACACTTTCTCGCACTGTTCTGTGCGCAGCTATACGAAGATTATTCTACTTATAGCTAGATGAAATATATCCAATGATGGAACAAGACACAACATTTTTTTTCAGGAATATTTTACCATGCCGCCCGAACGAAAGGAGGATATTATATTAATTTAAATCAAATAGTTATAATGATTTCGTCATGCGTCGCGCCATCGTGGCCTTTATTGCATCGATAGGCTCGGCGGTCGAAAAGCGGCCTTTCGCGCCCTGAGTCGACTTGCGCCCAACCGATCGTTTCGTCCGTCCCCGGTCGGCCATTCGGCTTAACGAAATCTTGGCAAGCGGCCGACCATAGTGCCGGCGATCGACGATTTTGGCGCCCTAAACCCAGCAAAGCGAACAACGGATGTCCTTCGCGCTTTCCAAAATACTGTCGCCGTTGCTGGACCCGTCCGCCGTCCTACTCGCTCTTCTGGTCGCGGGCTGGCTGCTGGCGACCCTGCGGCGAAAACCTCGCGCGGGCAAGGTTCTTCTATCCATCGCCACCGCATACGCGCTTGCCGTCGCGGTTCTCCCGGTCGACGCCTGGCTTGGCCAGCCGCTCGAACAACGCTTTCCGGAAGCAGCGACGCTTCCCGCCGATGTCGCCGGCATCGTCGTTCTGGGCGGTGCCGTCGATGCCAGGGCGACCAAAGAACGAGGTCAACTGACGCTGAACGCCGCCGCGGAACGGCTAACCGCGTTTCTGGCGCTCGCAAGGCGCTACCCGGATGCGCGCCTCGTCTATACCGGCGGTTCGGGTAGCTTGACCGCCCCCGAGGCCCGCGAGGCCGATGCCGTTCGGCCGCACCTTGCCGGTCTGGGGCTCGACCCGTCCCGGGTCGTATTCGAACGCAGATCGCGTAACACGCATGAAAGCGCCATCATGGCGGCCGGCATCGTGAAGCCGCAACCGGATCAGGTCTGGGTGCTGGTGACCTCGGCGCTCCACATGCCGCGCGCGGCGGGATGTTTCGAACGCGCCGGTTGGAAAACCGTCGCCTATCCGGTCGACTTCCTGTTTCCCACCGACGTACCCATGTTTCGATTCGACCTGGCGGGCGGTCTCGCACGGCTTGGCGCGGTTTTGCATGAGATAGCGGGGCTTTTCGTTTATCGCCTGGCCGGCATGACCGATACGTTCTTTCCCAAACCCGGGCAGCCATGACGATTGCCGCGCACCTTCCCCTATGGCAGAAACAAACGCTGGCGCGGTGTCGACCCCCGTCGGCATCCTTGGAGACGCATTCATGATCTGGCGACACGTCGGAGCGGCCACGCTCTTATTTTTCTTTGCGCTTTCGGTGGCGGCATCCCGCGCAACCGCTGCGGACAAGCCGGCATTCGACGTCTGGCTGGGCGAATTGCAGCGCGAAGCCGTGGAAAAGGGTATCGGCAAGGCCACGATCGACAGCGCGCTGGTCGGGCTCAAGCCGATCCCACGCGTCATCGAGCTCGACCGGCGCCAGCCGGAATTCACCCTGACGTTCCAGCAATACATGGACCGCGTGGTGCCGCAATCGCGCGTCGAAAAGGGCAAGCAACGCCTGAACGAGAACCGCGCGTTGCTGGAGCGCGCATCGAAGAAATACGGCGTGCAGGCGCGCTTCATCGTCGCCTTCTGGGGCATCGAAACGGATTTTGGCCGGGTCACCGGCGGCTTTCCGGTGATCGCCGCGCTCGCGACGCTGGCCTACGACGGGCGGCGCAGCGGTTATTTCCGCAAGGAATTGATGTACGCGCTCGAGATCGTCGACCACGGGCACATCGGCGCCAAGGAAATGATGGGATCGTGGGCCGGCGCCATGGGCCAGGCGCAGTTCATGCCGTCGTCCTTCAAGAGCTTCGCCGTCGACGGCGACGGCGACGGCCGCATCGATCTGTGGACCAACAAGGCCGACGTCTTCGCCTCGGCCGCGAATTATCTGGCGCGGTCGGGATGGAAGGGCGACGAAACCTGGGGTCGCCCGGTGAAATTGCCGGAGGGATTCGACACGGGCGCGGTCGGCGCCAAGGTGCGCAAACCGATCACGGCATGGCAAGCGATGGGCATCCGGCGTCTCGACGGCGGCAACCTGCCGAACCGCGATCTGAAAGCAGCCATCGTGCTGGGCGACGGCAAAACGGGCCCCGCGTTCCTCGTTTACGACAATTACCACACCATCCTGAAGTGGAACCGGTCCGTCTTCTTCGCGGTTGCGGTCGGTTCCCTTGCCGACCGGATTGGTGGCGGTTAGGATACTAAATACAGGGCGGGGGTGTTTTGCCGTCACCCGATCTAGGGGTTGGAATCTTTCGCAATGTCAAGCGATCGCTTGCGGATATGGCGTGGCACGCGCGTTCTTGCTGTCGCGATCATCGTGCTGGGGTTGGGCGCCTGCGCCGAAACCCAGTTCCTGATCACGGCGGCAAAGAAGGCACGCGACGACGGCACTCAACAGGGGGCCTACAAGGTCGGCAAGCCCTATCAGATCAATGGCGTCTGGTATTACCCGGCGGAAAATTACGAATACGACGAAACCGGCATCGCGTCTTGGTATGGGCCGCAGTTCCACGGCAAGCTGACCGCGAACGGCGAAGTTTACGACATGAACGACGTGACCGCCGCGCATCGCACCTTGCCGATGCCCAGCATCGTGCGCGTCGTCAACTTGGACAACGGCCGCAGCCTCGTCGTTCGCGTCAACGATCGCGGACCTTACGCGCGCGGTCGGATCATCGATCTTTCACGGCGCAGCGCACAGCTCCTCGGCTTCGAAGGCAAAGGCACGGCACGTGTCCGGGTCCAGGTCATGGCCGACGAAAGTCGGGTCATCGCGGCGCGTGCCCAAGGCAAAGGCGTCGTTCGACCCGACGCCTCCCTGACCGTCGACCGCCTGCCGAAGGCTTCGGTCAGCAGCCAGTCGATCCCGCCGCCGGGCGGCGCAAAGAAGGCGGCGCCTGCGCCCAAAGCACCGGAAACCGAGGTCGCTTCGGCCGAACCGGCCGCGCCGACGCCGCCGGTGACGTCCAGCAAGGTCGGCCAGATCACCCAAGGCGCGCCGGTCGCGACCCGCATCTACGTCCAGGCCGGCGCCTTCGGCCAATACGACAACGCGAACCGGGTCCGCGCCAAATTGGCGGGCGTCGGGCCCACCCAGATCAGTTCGGTGCTCGTGAACGGGCGCGACTTGTTCCGGGTCCGCGTCGGACCGCTGGCCAACGTCGCCGAAGCCGATCATCTGCTGGATTCCGTGATCCGATCGGGTTATCCAGAAGCGCGGGTCATCGTCGACTGAACTCCATTCTCGCGAAGCGGTATTGAGGTCCATGGGTCAATCCATCCGCCAACATTTTTCACGCTACGCCGCCGTCGTCGCTGCCCTCGCGATGTTGTGCGCGCCGCGACCGGCCGGCGCGATCGAAACGATCGCGCGCGAGGCGATCATGATCGATTACGCGACGGAAACGGCGATCCTCGCGAAGGACCCGGACAAGCGCATTCCGCCCGCCTCCATGAGCAAGCTGATGACCGCCTACATGGTGTTCCAGCGCCTGAAGGAAGGCAGCATCTCCCTGGAAGACACCATGCCGGTCAGCGAAATCGCCTGGCGCAAGGGCGGCGCGAAAAGCGGCAGTTCGACCATGTTCCTGACGCCCGGCAGCCGCGCCAAGGTCGAAGACCTGCTGCGCGGCATGATCGTGCAGTCGGGCAACGACGCCTGCATCGTCCTCGCCGAAGGGCTCGCCGGAAGCGAAAAGGCGTTCGCCGAGTCGATGACCCAGGTAGGCAAGAAAATCGGCCTCAAGGACAGCAATTTCACCAATTCGACCGGGTGGCCCGATCCCGACCATTGGATGACCGTCCGCGATTTGGCGCATTTGTCGGTGCGCCTTTTCAAGGACTTCCCGAACTATATGCATTACTACGCGGAGAAGTCCTTCACCTACAACGGCATCAGCCAACAGAACCGCAATCCGTTGCTCTACAAGGATATGGGCGTCGACGGCCTGAAGACCGGACATACGGTCGAATCGGGCTATAGCCTGACCTCGACCGCCAAACGCAACAACCGGCGCCTGATACTGGTCGCCACCGGCCTGCCGACGATGCGCGAGCGGTCGCGCGAGTCCGAGCGCCTGTTGGAATGGGGATTCCGCGAATTCAACAATTATGCGCTGTTCAAGGCGGGCGAAGTCGTCTCCCAGGCCGACGTATGGCTGGGGCAGAAACCGCAAGTGCCGGTGGCCATCAAGGACGAACTGTTCCTGACGCTGTCGC
>CAZDFF010000268.1:0-4903 GCA_964504425.1 uncultured Hyphomicrobiales bacterium | reverse complement strand
CCCCCGGTTGCCGATCCACGTCGTTTACTGTCATTTCCATTTCAAGATGACTATTCACAATTCAATTTGACGATTTCACAGATCAAATTGAGAATCCGAAACGCTAACGCGTTGGAAATCATCAAATCCGCTTGAAGCGGAATCCTGACAGATTTTTCTGAATTTGGTCGGGAGGTACTGACCTTTCCCCTGACTTAGGTCCGCGCAGAGGGTGAGTCTTTCAGTACGCGACTCGTCGTCAGCCGAGCATTGACTTGGATCAAGGCGACAGGGGCGACGGCGGTACGACAATGGGCACCGCGCCGGCGATCGTCGCGCCGCGCGCTTTGAAAAATTGCCGTAGAGCGACATGTCGAAATTTCCGGTTTCTCCGCTTCCCGCCGGCCAGCTCTATACCCACTGCGACTTGGCGGAACTGCCGTTCGAAACGACGGCGTCCCTGCCGGACCTGGATCGCGTGCCGGGCCAGGATCGTGCGATCGGGGCGATCCGCTTCGGCGCGCAGATTCGTCGACAAGGGTACAATTTGTTCGTCTTCGGGCCCTCCGGTACCGGCAGGTACACGGCCATCATGGCTGCACTACGTGCGAAAGCGAAGGGCGAGGCCGCCCCTCGGGAATGGGCCTACGTGCATAATTTCCAAGCCGCTCACAAGCCGATCGCCGTTTCCCTGCCGGTCGGCCAGGGGCAGGAGCTAAAAAACCGATTGGCGCGCCTGATCGAGGAAATTCGGGTTGCACTGCCGGCGGCGTTCGAAAGCGAAGGTTATCAGAAGCGCCGGCAAACCATCGAGGATACGTTCCGGGAACGTCAGGAACAGGCGTTCGAAGAAGTCCGCCATGTGGCCGTCGAACGCGGCATCGCCCTGGTTCGGACGCCGATGGGGTTCGCGTTCGCGCCGATGCAAGACGGAGAAATCCAGGATCCCGAGCAGTTCAATAAGCGCCCTGCCGAGGAGCGCGATAGGGTCCAGCGCGACATCGAGCAACTGCAGGACCGCCTTGCCGAGGTCATCAAGCTGATCCCCGGTTGGGAGAAGGAACATCGGGAAGCCATCCGCGGGCTCAATCGGGAAACCACGGCGACGGCCGTGAGTCAGGAAATCGACGACATCCGCGCCGCGTTCTCAGAACAACCTCGCGTTCTGGATCATCTGGAGGCCATGCGCGTCGATCTGGTCGAGAACGTCCACACTTTGCTCGGACTGGAACATGCGCGCGGTGCTCACGACGATGTTCCGCAGCCCCCCATCCAACACGCCAGCGCCTTCAATCGGTATTCCGCCAACCTCATCGTGGGCGACGGCGCCGGGGAAGGCGCGCCGGTGGTCGAGGAAACCAACCCGACGTTGGGAAATCTGATCGGGCGAGTCGAACACCTGCAGCATATGGGCGCGCTGATCACCGATTTCACGTTGATCAAGCCTGGCGCCCTGCATCTCGCGAACGGCGGCTATCTCGTTCTCGACGCCCTGAAGGTCCTCGTTCAGCCCATGGCGTGGGATGCACTGAAGCGGGCGTTGAAGTCCCGTCGCATCGCCATTGAATCTCTCGGCCAGACCCTCAGTCTGATCAGCACAGTATCGCTCGAGCCGGAGCCGATTCCGCTCAACGTCAAGGTCGTGCTGCACGGCGATCCGATGATCTATTATCTCCTCGGATACCTCGATCCGGAGTTCCAGGATCTTTTCAAGGTCGCGGCGGAATTCGACGACACCATGGATCGAACCTCGCCGTCGACGGTCGAGTATGCGCGCTTGTTGGCGACAATGGCGCGCCGAGAGGATCTGCTTCCGCTCGATCGCACGGCGGTTGGGCGCGTCATCGAACACGCTGCTCGCGTTTCTTCCGACGCGGGCAAGCTGACGGCTCGGATCGAGATGATCGGCGACGTCGTCCGGGAAGCGGATTTCTACGCCCGCGAGGACGACGGCGCCACGATCGAAGCGCGGCATGTCCAAGCCGCGATCGACGCGCAGATTCACCGCGCCGACCGTTTGCGGGAGCGCAGCTTGGAACTGATCGATCAGGGGACGATCTTGGTCGATACGGGCGGCGCCGCCATCGGTCAGATCAACGGTCTCAGCGTCATCGACCTCGGCGGGTTCTCGTTCGGGCGGCCGACACGGATTACCGCACGCGCGAGCCTGGGAAGCGGCAAGGTGATCGATATCGAACGCGAAGTCGAACTCGGCGGACCGATCCATTCGAAGGGGATATTGATCCTCAGCGCGTTGTTGGCGTCGCGGTTCGGCACCGACGCCCCCTTGTCGCTGTCCGCCAGCTTGGTTTTCGAGCAATCCTACGGCGGCGTCGAGGGCGACAGCGCGTCCGCGGCGGAATACTTCGCGCTGCTGTCGGCAATATCCGAGACCCCCATCAAGCAATCGCTTGCGTTCACCGGGTCGATCAACCAGCACGGGATGATACAGGCGATCGGCGGGGTCAACGAAAAGATCGAAGGTTTTTTCGATGTTTGCCGAGGGCGCGGCCTCAACGGCGAACACGGCGTCGTCATACCGAAGTCCAATGTCAGGCATCTGATGCTTCGACGCGACGTGGTCGACGCCTGCGAAAAGGGCCTGTTCCGGGTCTTTCCGATCGAGCGGGCGGAAGAAGGGATCATCCTCGCAATGGGCGTTGCGGCGGGAGAGCGAGGATCCGAAGGATGGTTCCCGGAAGGAACCGTCTACCGTCGGACCGAGGATCGCTTGCGTGCCTTCGCCGCGGCCCGCCGCGCGTTCGGCGTCATCCAAGGGACTGGATCCGTGTCCGAGAAATGAACGGAGACAACGAACCCGCCGCGTTCTTCGAGCGCACGATCATGGTGCTCGATCCCGCGCTCGGTGGGCTCGCCGCGCTCGATGCGACGGCGACTCTCGCCGAGGCGACGACCGGCCGTCTGGACGTGCTCTTCGTCGAGGATGAAGACGCGCTGCGGGCCGCCGATTTTCCGTTTGCCCGCGAAATCTCGCTATCCGGTTCGGGTGCGCGCACCTTGGATGCCGCCACTCTCGCGCGCGATTTCCAGCGCGCGGTCGAACGCGCGCGCCAGGCCGTGGCGTCAACGACGCACGCCCGTGGTTTGGATTGGCGGTTCGATATCGTTCGCCAGCGCCTGGAAAGAGCCGTGGAGACCGTTTCGGCGCACGGAAACCTGATAGCGTTGGAAGGCCTGCGCACAATTGCCGTCGAGCGGATTAAAGCTCAGATGGCGGGCCCCGGTTCGTCGTCGTTCCTATTGGCGGGCCGCCGGTCGGGGGCATCGCCGGGGCCGGTCGTGGTCTGCGCCCCGGCGGCGAGCGATGCGGTGCCGGCCCGTAATTTGGCCCGGCACATCGCGCGGCGATCGGGCGTCGAGTGCATAGACGTTTCTAATTTCGACGAATTCCTGGCATCGATCGGGGTGCTTGCCGGGCAGCCCTGGCGGCCGGGCAATTTCCCTGACTTCCGGCCGCGCCTAGCCGTCATCGGACGAACCGCATGGCCCAAGCCAAGTTTACTGGAAATTTTGTCGGCACGGGCGAATTGCCCGGTGATCATGGTCGGCGGTGCCCGTCGCGATGAACCATAGGAAAACGCCGATCCGTTACCGCGTTCGGCGCGGGGGCGTTCGCGGCGCGGTCGGCAAGTATTCGACCGTCGGCGTTGCCCTTACCGGCTGTTCGTAAAGCGCCATCAATTCGAAGATATCCTCGGGCATGTCGGTTCCGACATTCAGCCCCAGTTCGCGGGCGGCTTCCTCGGTGATCGGGTAATCGTGGGTCCAACGGCCGCTGGTCAGCGTCTCGGCGAGCTTGGCGGCGGCATCGCCGGTAATTTCGGGCGCAAGAAGTTCGACGCAGGCATGGCGGATTTGCGCCGTCGCCTTGCCGGCGATGTCGGCCAGAATAAGCGTTTCGTCGTCGATTTCGGCGATCGGCTTTTCCTCGACGACCTTGAGAAGCGACGCCGCCGGAAATTCCTTGATCTGGGGGTCGATCGGCCCGAGAACCGCGTGCGGCGCCATCACGATTTCGTCCGCGGCCAGCGCGATCAGCGTGCCGCCGGACATGGCGAGATGCGGAACAAAAACCGTCACCTTGGCGGGGTGGCGCGATAGGGCGCGCGCGATCTGAAGCGTCGCCAGAACCAGGCCGCCCGGCGTGTGCAGGACGATGTCGATGGGGGTATCCGGATCGGTCAGATGGATCGCCCGGATGATTTCCTCGGAGTCGTCCATGTCAATATAGCGCATGAGCGGGAACCCGAGCAGCCGCATGGTCTCCTGGCGATGCACCAGGGTAATGACCCGGGTCCCGCGCTGGTTCTGGATTCGGGCGATCTTGCGTTGCCGCATCACCATCAGAACGCGTTGGCGTACCATCGGCTGCAACGCGATCATGATGAAGAAGACCCAGAACAGGTCACTCAGGCTCATCGTCGGTCCTCTTGCGTTGCCGTCTCTTGATGCGTTTCCGGCAGAGGGGAATTTTTCCCGTTACGCGGCCTGGCGGGGACAAAAAAATGCCCACGGCTGCTGCGCGGGGCGGAACCATTGCGGTTCCGTGCGCGGCAAGCGAACCGTGGGCACCTGTGTTCGATCGGAACCGATCCGGGTCAAGGGAGGGGGAGGAGGAGCCCTTTCCGGAAGGCGAGCACCGCGACAGGGGGGTGAGGCGGCACACACGATTCCTTCGAACGTAGTGCGGTGAGATTAACGAGGGCGTTTGTCGGCGCATTGATCCAGATCAACCCCCGTATCGACGGGCCCGCCATTTGCAAGCGCGGCTCACCCGTTCGAATGATGCTTGCCGACCGGATGCACGGTCGTTGCCTGCCAGCCGTGCTCGCTTTCGTTCTCCGCGATCGAAAGACGGACTTCGTTGCCGACCTCGAGGCGGCCGAACTTGCCGTCGACGACG
>CAZDFF010000267.1:0-4905 GCA_964504425.1 uncultured Hyphomicrobiales bacterium | reverse complement strand
ATGATCCCGTGTTCCGGCGCGTCCAGGCCGCCGGCCACGCCGACCTGCTGACGCTCGAGCGCACGGTCGACGACAAGGGCAAGATGCGTCGCGACGTCGTCGTCGACGACGTTCGCGAGGTCGGAAGTTTTCTCCGCCTGACCGCCGCCGAAGGCGGATGGCGTGTGGTCGTGGTCGACAGCGTCGACGAGATGAATCGCAACGCCGCCAACGCGATCCTGAAGGTTCTGGAAGAGCCTCCTAAAAACGCGTTGCTGCTACTGGTCGCCCACAATCCGGGACTGCTGCTGCCGACCATCCGCTCCCGCTGCCGGATGCTCGCACTGAAGCCGCTGCCCGATGACCTCGTATCGACCCAGGTCGCCAAATGGTGCCCCGAGTTGTCGTCCGAGGATGCCCTTGCCTTGGCCATGTTGGGGGAAGGCAGCATCGGCAGGGCGCTCGCTCTTTACCGGGAGGGGGGGCTCGAACTCTACCGCGAACTCAACGAGCTTCTGGAAACCCTGCCCGATCTCGACCGCGCGAAACTGCACCGGCTGTGCGAAAAAGTCGGCAAAGGGGGAGGCGAAGAGGGAGCGTTCCGCACTGTCGGCGAGCTGCTCGCGGGTTGGCTCGCGCGCCTGATCCGCTTCGCCGCCGCCGGCAGGTCGGGGCCGTCCGGCAGCCTTGAGTCGGCAACCGACGAGCGCCTGATGGCCCGCCTTGCACAGGCCTGCGACCTTGAACGGCTGTTGGATGTGTGGGAAAAGATGGCCCGCCTGATCGAGCGCACGGAGGCCGTCAACCTCGACCGCAAGCAGGTGACGCTGGACATCTTCCTCACGCTCGGGAACGCCGTCCGCCGCTGACCGGCACCATCTAGGTTATTCAATGACAGGCTCCCGTACCTACTATCTGACGACGCCGATCTATTACGTGAACGACGCGCCGCACATCGGCCACGCGTACACGACGCTGGCCTGCGACGTGCTGGCACGGTTCAAGCGTCTGGACGGCTACGACGTCAAGTTCCTGACCGGCACCGACGAACACGGCCAAAAAGTCGAGAAATCCGCCAAGGACCACGGCATGGCGCCGAAGGACTTTACTGACAAGGTCTCGCAAAACTTCCGCGACCTGGCGGCGAAGATGAACTTCTCGAACGACGATTTCATCCGTACCACCGAGGAACGCCATATCCGCTCCTGCCAGGAGATTTGGCGGCGGCTGGAGCAACGCGGCCATATTTACCTGGGGTCCTATGCCGGCTGGTACGCGGTGCGCGACGAAGCCTTCTACGCCGAAAGCGAGCTGGTCCCGGGACCCGGCGGCAAGAAGATGGCGCCGTCGGGCGCGCCGGTCGAATGGGTCGAGGAGCCGAGCTATTTCTTCGACCTGTCGAAATGGCAGGAACCGCTGTTGAAATTCTACGCCGACAATCCGGATTTCATCCTCCCGCCGAGCCGCCGCAACGAGGTCGTCAGCTTCGTCAAGGGCGGGCTGCAGGACCTGTCGGTTTCTCGCACCACGTTCAATTGGGGCGTGCCCGTGCCGGGCAATCCGGACCACATCATGTACGTGTGGCTGGACGCGCTGACGAACTACATCACCGCGGCCGGATTCCCGGATGAGAACTGCGCCGACTACAAGAAATTCTGGCCGGCCAACCTGCACATGGTCGGCAAGGATATCTTGCGCTTCCACGCTGTCTACTGGCCGGCGTTCCTGATGGGAGCGGGGCTCGAACCGCCGAAGCGCGTTTTCGCCCACGGTTGGTGGACCAACGAAGGGCAGAAGATCTCGAAATCCGTCGGCAACATTATCGATCCCCTGAAGCTGATCGACACCTACGGGCTCGATCCGGTGCGCTATTTCCTGCTGCGCGAGGTGCCGTTCGGCAATGACGGCGACTTCTCGCACCGCGCCATGATCAACCGCATGAACGGCGAACTGGCGAACGATTTCGGCAACTTGGCGCAGCGGGTGCTGTCGATGATCGCCAAGAATTGCGGCGGCACCGTGCCGACGCCCGGCACATTTTCGGCCGAAGACGACGCCTTGCTGGATGCCGTCGGCGGCCTGCTGGCCAAGGTCCGCGCGACCATGGACGTCCAGGCGTTCCACGAGGCCCTGGAAGCGACCTGGGTCGTGATCCGCATGGCCAATGGGTATGTCGACCGGCAGGCGCCGTGGAAACTCCGCAAGGAGGACCCGGCGCGCATGGGAACCGTGCTTTACGTTCTGGCCGAGGTCGTGCGGCGCCTGGCGATCCTGATGCAGCCGTTTATGCCCGGATCGATGGCGAAGATGCTGGACCAGTTGGCCGTGGCGGAGGGCGCGCGCGGCTTCGCGGCGTTGGAAACGACGGTCCGGCTCGCGCCCGGCACGGCGCTGCCGCCGCCCGCCGGGGTGTTCCCGCGATACCAAGACGAGGGCGAAGCCGCGAAGTAGTCGCAAATGACGCCCCGCGCCCCTATGTTACCGGGCGCAAGGGACACGGCGTTTCGCCAAACGAAATATCTACTAGTAGATAAAAACAGAACAATGCTCGTCGATAGTCACTGCCATCTCGATTTCCCCGACTTCGCCAATGAACTCGACGCGGTCGTCGGCCGCGCCGGCGAGGCGGGGGTAGGGATCATGCTGACCATCTGCACCCACCTCAGCAAGTTTCACCAGGTGCTGGCGGTGGCGGAGCGGTTCGACAACGTCTTCTGCACGGTCGGCATCCATCCGCACGAAGCCGGCAGCGAGGTCGAGCCCACGGCGGCCCAACTGATCGAACTGGCCCGGCACCCCAAGGTCGTCGGCTTCGGCGAAACCGGGCTCGACTATTATTACGAACACAGCCCCAGGGAACGCCAAAAGGTCAGCTTCCGCGCCCATCTTCATGCGGCGCGGGATTCCGGCCTTCCGGTCGTGGTGCATACCCGGGACGCGGAGGCCGACACGCTTGAAATCCTGGCCGAGGAGCACGCCAAGGGGCCGTTCCCGGGCTTGATCCATTGCTTTAGCGGCAGCACCGAATTGGCCCGAGGCGCGGTCGATCTCGGGCTCTATGTCTCGTTTTCCGGGATCGTTACTTTCAAGACAGCCGACGCCCTGCGGGAAACCGCCAAGACGGTGCCGACCGAGCGGATCCTGGTCGAAACCGATGCGCCCTACCTGGCGCCGGTACCGAAACGGGGCAAGCGCAACGAGCCGGCGTTCACCGCCTTCACGGCGCAAACCGTCGCCGGGCTCAAGGATCTGGGCACCGACGCCTTCGCCAAGGCCACGACGGACAACTTCTTTCGCCTGTTCGCCAAGGCGAAACGGCCCGCCGCCACGCCATGAAAGTCACCGTTCTCGGCTGCGGTTCGTCGACCGGCACGCCCGGCATGTGTATCGGCTGGGGCAAGTGCGACCCGGCCAACCCCAAGAACCGGCGCACCCGACCGTCGATCATGGTCGAGGAGGGCGATACCCGGGTCTTGATCGACACGTCGCCGGACCTTCGCGAGCAGGCCATTCGCGCCGGCATCGACCGGTTGGACGCCGTCGTCTACACCCACGATCACGCCGACCATCTGCACGGGATCGACGACCTCAGGCCCTTTAACAGGACCATGAACCGGTCGCTCGACATCTACGGCGACGCCAAGACCCTGGGCACGATCCGCCAGCGGTTTCCCTACGTCGTGACCCCGCTGCCGCCCGACGCCACGATCTATTACAAGCCGGTGCTCGTCCCTCGGGAAATCAGGGCCGGCGAGCCGTTCCGAATCGGCGCCCTCGAATTCCAGCCGTTCCTCCAGGAACACGGCCATGCCCGCACCCTGGGGTTCCGGATCGGCGATTTTGCCTATTCGACCGATCTGATCGAACTGCCCGAGGCGGGCTTCGCCGCCGTCGCCGGGATCCGTACGTGGGTACTCGGCGTTTTCGCCGATCACCCGCATCCCACCCATGTCCACGTCGAGAAGGCGCTCGGCTGGATCGAACGGGTCAAGCCGGAGCGGACGATCATCACCCACATGAGCCCGGCGCTCGACTACGCGGCGTTCTCGGCATCGCTCCCCATGTGCATCGAGCCGGCCTACGACGGCATGGTGTTCGAAGCCTAAGCGGCACGGCTGCGACGAGCCGAAATTCCGAAAAGGGCGCGACGGTCGGCGCCGATTAAACCAATCCAAAAACTTCCTGTTCCATACGATGACGACCGCTTAAGTCATTGATACATAAAACACACAAATAATTTTCCATAATATACATTATGCGACAATTCGATATGGCATGAAGGTCGGCTCATGGACGGCCAGCCGTCCTAAGATGCTCGGCCAGCGCCAGCGCCGCATCCCTCACCGCCGCTGACAGATCGTAGCGCCGCCGTTGCCGGAACAGTCGCGCCGTCGGATACCAGGGTGACGGACCGAACGTCGCGGTGTCGCCGTCGCCGGTCACCGTCGTCCATCGCCACTCCGGAACGGACGGCGCCAGCACCCAGACCGGCCGACCCATGGCGGCGGCCAGATTGACCACCATGGAATCGATGCCGATCACCAGATCCAAGTTGGCGATGATGGCCCGCAGGTTCCGGGTGCCGTCGCCCGGCGCGGTCAGGACCGGCGCCAGATCGACCACCTCGATCGGTGGCGGCAACCGGCCGAGCAGCCTCGCCGCGTCGGGACCGACCTGCAGACTGACGAACCGGGTGCCCGGAAGGGTCAGCAGCGGCTTCAAGGCCAGGATGGGGATCGAGCGCTCCCGGTCGCGGGCGAACCCCGAGTTGCCCTGCCAGACGATACCGACCTTGAACCCCTCACCCAGCTCCTGCCGCCACCGGTCGATGGCCGTCGCATCGGCGCCGATGTAGGCCGCCGTCGGGATGGTTCCCGGGGCCGCCGCAAAGATGGCGGGCAGCGAGCCGAAGTCGATTTTCATGTC
>CAZDFF010000266.1:0-4950 GCA_964504425.1 uncultured Hyphomicrobiales bacterium | reverse complement strand
TCGCCGGATGCGGTGGTCGACCGCTTCCACGCCGTTCTGCTCGACGTCATGAAGGCGGCGAAAACCTTGGGCCACCAGGGTCGCGCCGAGCGCCTGAAGCCCGCGATCGAGCAGGCATTCCATCTTCGGGTCATGATCCAGATCGCCACCGGCGGCGCCTGGCGCCAAGCCAGCGAGGCGCAGAAATCCGCGCTGACCGCGGCATTCTCGGCCCTCAGCACCGCCACCTACGCCGCCAACTTTGACGGTCACTCGGGCGAAAAATTCGAAACCGTCGGCACCCGCCCCGGCCCGCAGGACACGACCCTGGTCGACACCAAGATCGTCAAGGCCTCGGGCACGCCGGTCGAAATTACCTACGTCGCCAAGAAGGCCGGCAGCGGCTGGAAGATCGTCGACGTGGTCGTCGACAAGGGCATCAGCGAACTGGCAGTCAAGCGGTCCGAGTACGCGGCGGTCCTGAAAAGCTCCGGCGTCGATGGTTTAGTTGCCGTGCTCAAGCGCAAAGCCGAAGAACTGGCGAAGAATTAGCGCAGTTTCATCCGGGCGGCGCCGGGCGCACCGACCACACCGCGCCCATGCCCGCCCCCGCCGTCATCCAAAGAATTTCCCGGAAGCGGCGCACCACCGACACGGCGACGCCCAATTCCGCCGAACCGGTGATGGCGACGCAGGCGATCAAGAAGGCGCCTTCCTGGGCGCCGACGTTGACCGGAATGAAGAACGCGGCGGAACGGACCAGTTGCACCACCGCCTCGATGATCCAGGCGTCGGCGAACGACACCGGATGGCCGAGGAACGCCATGGCCGCGTAGACCTCGACGGCGCCGACGACCCAATTGACGAACGCGAGCGTCACCGCCCAGCCGAATCGCGCCCGGTGCCGGGTGTAGAAGACGACCAGCCGTTCGTCCATGTCGTGGATGTGATGCAGGATGCCGTCGATCCGCCGGGTCAGCGGCCAGCGCGCCAACCGCCGCCCGGCCTTGGACGAAATGCGCAGGCGCTGAAAGAAAAAGAATCCGACCGTCGCCGCGACGAACCCGGCCAGCCCGATCGCCGCCGAGATCTTGAACGCCGCCGGCAACGCCGACATCCACACCAACGCCAGGCCAACGGCGAGAAACCCCAATTCGCCGATCATGTTGACCGTGCGCCCGAGAATAATCGACGCGGTCCCGGCCCGATAGCCGACGCCGTAGCGTTTCTTCAGCAGTTCGGCCTTCACCGGTTCGCCGCCCATGCCGGCGGCGGGAATCACGGCGTTGAAGAATTCGCCGATCATGCGCACCGTGAAGGCCCGGCCGAGCCATTGCGGCGTCAGCGGCACGTCGAGCGCCAGTTGCCAGGTGAAGGAATCGATCGCGAACCCGACCGCGTAGATCGCGATAACGATCGCCATGCCGAAGGCGCCGACCCGCGCGACCTTCGACCAGACGTCGGCGACGTCGACCTGGGCCAGCACCCAGACGAGAAGCAGGATGCCGATCAGGAAGTAGAGGGCCTTCAGCAGCCTCACGCGGCCCCGATCTCAGACATGATACCGCCGGCGGCTCGGAAGCAGTTGGAGCGCCCAATAGACCTGGGCGCCGACGGCGGCGCCCGGCAGCAGGACCCACAGGGCGTCCAGCAGCGCCAGCGCCAGCACGATGAAGCAGAAATCCGCCCGCGACAGTTCGCGGAAGGCGAAGATCATCCACTCGGTCGCTTTGGCCGGCGGCCGCGACGCTTCCTCGCCCCCGCCGGAATCGCTTTCGAGAAAGCCGATGGCGTAGTTGACGGTGCAGCCCGTCGCGGCGGCGAAACCGACCCATATCCACATGTTCTCGTTCTCGACGGCGTCGACGCCGAATCCAAGACCGATGAAGAACGCGGTGTGCGTCAGCCAGTCGGCGAAACTGTCGAAGCGCATCCCGAAATGCGAACACTGGTTCTTCAGCCGCGCGATTTCGCCGTCGCAGTTGTCGAGCACGTAACAGGCGAACAGCAGGATCGCGCCGGCGATGTTCCACCGGAATGTACCTTGGCTGACCGCCCATGCGGCCAAAAGTCCCAACACCGCCGAAGCGGCCGTCACCTGGTTGGCGGTGACCGGCGTGCGCGCCAGCCACGGCGTCAGCGGACGGGAAAAATGGCGAATGATCGGAAACGGCAGCGGCCGCGCCGGGCCTTGCGGCGCCGGATGAGTCGAAGGTCGGTCGTTCATACTTTGCCCCCACCGCCGGGACGGCCGAGCGCCGTCAATGCCGGCAAGACAAGCAACGCCGAAACCAGCGTCAACGCCACCGCGACGGTCAACAGAACCCCCATGCTCGCGGTGCCCGGATGGCTCGATAGCCCGATGCTAGCGAAAGAACCGATGGTTGTCAGCGCGCTCAACGTCATCGCGCGCGGCGTCGAGGTAGACAGCACCGCCGCCTGTCCCTCTTCCCGTCCGCGCAACACGAAATGGATACCGAAATCGACGCTGAGGCCGAACAGAAGCGGCAGGACGATGACGTTGGCGTAATTGAACGGCACGCCGAACAGGACGGAAAAGGCCCCGGTCATGGCGGCCGCCAGGACCATCGGCACCAGGACCAACGCCACCTCGCGAACGCGACGCAGAATGACAAACAACAGAACGGCGATGCCGACGAAGGCGACCGCAACCGCACGCACGAACGAACGGACGATGGCGCGGCCGCTTTCCAGCAAGGTCACCGGGGTGCCGGTGGCGTTGGGCACTTCCGCCCGCACGGTCTCGACAAATCGGATCAAGGCCTCGCGATCGCCGAGATCGACCTTGGGGACGATTTCCAGGCGTGCGCGGCCGTCCGGCGCGATGTAGTCCCGTTTCAAGTCCTCGGGTAAGGCATCGAGGCCGACCGGTCCGGCGTCGAGCGAGTCGATCAGGGTCTTGATGCGTCCCGGCAACGCCGTCACCAACCGGACTTCCAACTCCTTCAGCTTCGCGCCGTCGCCGGCGAGACGGCCCAGCGCCGACGCCAAGCGCCGGGCGGGCGCGGCCTCGGGGCGATCTCCCATTTTCGCCAGCCGTTGCAGCTTCGGCATCAGGGCATCGAGCGCCGCCTTGCGTTCCGTGTCGGTCGGCGCCGGATCGTGTCCGGCGACGGACAGCGACGGCGCCAGGAACAATGCCATGTCGGCGACGATGACCAGCTTGTCGTCCTGGTCCTTCGGCACGAAATCCGCCAGCGAGCGGACTTCGTCCACGACGTCCAGCTTTTCGGCCTTCGCCGCCGTAGCACGGGCCGCGGCGAGGTCCTTCTCCAGCACTTCGATGGAATACCGCCCGGCCTGGCCGTCCGCCATCAGGTCGCGCAGGGTTTGCACGGATTCGGTTTTCGGGTCCTTCAGATTCAACGGATCGAAGTCGAAGCGCGCGCCGAGCGTGGCATAGATCGAAAGGAACCCGACGGCGGCGGCGAGCGCAACGACGGCCCGCGCCCGCGCCGGCGTGAAGACAAGACGGAAGCCGCCGCCCGTCGCGGCCGGCGCCGGGCCCGGCGGGATCAGGGCCAGCAACGCCGGCAATACCGTGAGGCTGGCGAACAGCGCGATGAACATGCCGGTGCCGGCGATGAAGCCCAATTGCGCCAAGCCGACGTAATCGGTCGGCGTAAAGGCGTAGAACCCGATCGCCGTCGTCACCGCGCACAATGTCAGCGCCCCGCCGATCTTGCGCGTCGTTTCGGCGTGCGCGTCCGGGGTCGCCGTGCCGTCCGCGCGATCTTCGCGATAACGCAGACAATAGTGCACGCCGAAATCGACGCCGAGACCGATGAACAAGACCGCGAATGCGACCGAGATCAGGTTGAGCGAACCGAACGCGAGAATGGAAAACCCGGCGGTCCAGACCAAACCGGCGATGAGCGTCAGCAGTGTCGCCACCGTCATGCGCGCGGAGCGCAGCCCGACGACCAGCAGCGCGACGACAAGGGCGACCGAGATCATGCCGGCGCGCCCCATGCCGTCCTCGACGCTTTTCAACTCTTCCTGGCTCAGCGCCGCCGAGCCGGTCAACCGGACACGGACGCCGTGCGCGGGGTCGAGTTTTTTCTCGGCCGCGATCCGGCGCACGTCGCGCATCGCCTTGGCCGCCGGATTGAGCGATTCGTAATCGAGCGTGGGCTTGATCAAGATGAAGCGGCGGCGGTCCTTCGGCGCCACGGTCTTGCCGGTCATCAGTTCCTGCCACGACAGGTGGGCGAACCGGCCCGCGTTCTGCGCCTCGGCGACGGCGGCGACGGCATCCAGCGTCGGCACCAGGTCCATCGGTGTTCCCGATGGGCCCTTGAAGATTTCGTCGACGGCGAGTCCGACCATGGCGAACACGCCGCGCAGGCTGGGATCACGCCACAGCCGCCCCAGGAACGGCTGCGCCGCCGCCAGCCGGTCGGCCAAGTCGGAAAGCTCCTCGACGCTCAGGAACAGGAGTCCGTTCTTGCGGAAGAACGGCGAATCCGCCCAATCGACGACCCGGCCGAAAACCTTCGGGTGCCGGCGCAATTCCGCCGCCAGCGTCCGCGCGGCATCGGCGGCGAGATCCGCCGTCTGGCCGTCGATCACCACCAGGATGTTATCGGAAAACTGCGGAAACGCCCGACTCAGATCGCCGGACAACTTACGGAACGGCAGGTCGTCCGACAGCATGTCGCCGGTGTCGGTGTTGATTTTAACGTTCGCGATGAAATAGGCGCCCGTCGCCAGCGTCGCGAGCAACGCCAGCACGACGACGGTCCGCGCCCGCCGCGCGGCGGCGCCCGCCCAACGGGCCAGCAGGGCCTCGAATCGATGGGAAAACGATGCGTTCAATGAAGGAGCCCGTCTTGGCCCGTGGTTCGCCGTGCTTATAGCCCCCCGGGCACCGCCGGGACAAGGCATTGACAGCAAGGCTGTTCAGCCGCAATTGTTTGGCGCCAAGGCGCCCGGCACAGGCCGTTCCGC
>CAZDFF010000265.1:0-5008 GCA_964504425.1 uncultured Hyphomicrobiales bacterium | reverse complement strand
AGATTTTCTATGGCGACGACCAGTCCGCGAAAGTCGATGCCGGCCTCAAAGAGGTCGACAAGATGCTGAAGCAGGACAAGGTCCAGATCATCTCCGGCATCATCTGGTCCAACGTGATCATGGCGGTGCAGAAGCCGGTCTTCGAATCGAAGGTCATGCTGCTCAGCGCCAACGCCGGCGCAACGCCGCTAGCCGGCGAGTTGTGCAATCCGCTGTTCGTGTCTTCGTCCTTCGTCAACGACGGCAATGCCGAAGCGAGCGGCATCATGGCGACCAAGGACAAGATCAAGTCCGTCGTCGCCATGGCCCCGAACTATCAAGCGGGCAAAGACAACGTCACCGGTTTCCAGCGCACCTACAAGGGCGGGAAGATCGTCGAGACGATCCTCTTCAAGGTGAACGAATCCGACTACCAAGCCGATCTCGCCAAGGTGCGGGCGCTGAAACCCGAAGCCGTTTACATCTTCGCGCCCGGCGCTATGGGCATCGCCTTCATGAAGCAATGGACGGCGTCCGGCCTCAGCAAGGAGATCAAGCTCTATTCGATCTATACCATCGACGGCTTGACGCTCCCGGCGATCGGGGAGGCGGGCCTGGGCGCGATCGAGGTGAGCCATTGGAACCCCGACACAAACAATGCCGCTAACAAGAAGTTCGTGAAGGACTACATGGCCAAGTTCGGCCACAATCCGTCCTACTTCGCGGTACAGTCGTACGACGCGGCGGGCCTCATTGCCAAAGGTCTGAAGGCCACCGGGGGCAAGACCGACGACATGGCGGCGATGGCCAAAGCCATTCGCAAGGGGACGATGGATTCGCCGCGCGGCACCATCAAGTTCAACGTCAACGGCATGCTCATCCAGCCCTACTGGCGCATCAACGTCGTCAAAGGCGCGGACGGCAAGCCGACGCTCAAGGGCGGCGAGAAGATCATGGAGCAGCCCGACGCGTATTGGGAAAAGTGCCCAGCCGCGAACCGCATCTGATCGCGGCTTAATGTTTGAGGCGGCGTGCGGCGGAATCCGTGCGCCGCCTCTTTCTTTGCGGCCAGGCGGCAAAACAGGCAATTTTCCGGCTATCCCTCTCGTCGCCCATCCGTAAAATGCCGGCGCCGGAGTGGGCCGACCGCGTGAGACGGCGCCCAATCCCCATCGTGCATCGAGAGAGGACGTCGCCGCGAGCCCGCTACCCGGCGGGCACGGCGAATGGCAGGGAGAAGGATCCACATGAAGAATTTCGTCATCGCAATCGGCGCCGCCGCGGCCGTCGCGGCCGCGCCCGCCGGAGCGCAGGAATTCCGCATCGGCTTCGTCAACACCATGACGGGCGGCGGGGCCGTGCTCGGCAAGCATCAGGTCAACGGCTTCCAGCTCGGCCTCGAGCAGGGTGGCTGGACCAAGGACGGCGACAAGCTGGCCGGCGTTCCGACCAAGGTTTTCTACGGCGACGACCAGCTCCGCCCGGACGTCGGCGTCAAGGAAGTGGACAAGATGCTCAACGAGCACAAGGTCCACCTCATGGCCGGCATCATCTGGTCCAACGTGCTGATGGCCTCGGTCAAGATGATGATCGACAAGAAGGTCCGGCCTCGACCGGATAGGGTGAGGGAAGCAGCAAGGTGACGCCCGATTTCGAGGGCGATATCGATCCCGCCACGCTGGGACCGGAGGCGGACCGGCGCTTGGCGCTGGCGATCTACGCCGCCGGTATCGGCGTGTGGCAAGCCGAGATCGGTTCTCGTCATATCGAGATGGATTCCAATCTGGCTGTTGCCTTCGGCTATCCCGCGGCCGCGCGGCGTGTCGCGGATGCCGAATGGATTGGGCGCATCCACGCCGACGATCGAATGCGGTTCACCGACACCCTCGCCGCCCGGCGCAAAGATAATCTGCCGCTGTCGGCGGAAGTGCGCGTGGTCTGGCCCGACGGGTCGATCCGCTGGCTCGCCATCCACGGCAGCGTGGTGCGGCGTCCCGACGGCGCACCCTATGGCAGTGTCGGAATCGGGCGCGACGTCACCGAGCGCGTCGCGGCAAACGATCGGGCGCAATTGCTGTTACGCGAGCTGCATCATCGTGTTCGCAATGCCTTCGCGTCGGTGATCGCGGTCGCCAATCAGACGGCGGCGAGCAATCCCGCCATTCAGGATTTCCTGCCGATCTTCCGGTCGCGCGTTCTTGCGCTATCCCGGGCGCACGACCTTCTCTCGCGCGAGGCGCGCGACGATGTCGATCTCGCCGATCTGGTCAATGGGATCGTGCAGCCCGATCAGAGCCGCGACCAGCCTCGGATCAGCGTCGAGGGCCCACGGCACATGCTGAACGCGAACCAAGCCCTGTCTCTGACGCTGGCGTTGCACGAATTGACGACGAATGCGCGCAAATACGGCGCCCTTTCCGTACCGCAAGGCACCGTAATCATCGCCTGGCGCCGCGACGCGGCCGGCATGATTGCCCTTGAATGGACGGAACGTAACGGACCTCCGGTAAGCCCGCCAACACGTGCCGGCTTCGGGACTCGCCTGCTGGACGAGGCGTTTGGGCTTGCTTTGGGCGGCACGGCGCAACTCGAATTTGCCCCGACCGGCGTCGTTTGCCGGATCGAGTTCAGCGCCTGAACGAGGCTGCCCCGCACAATCGTCGCCCGGCACCGCTCTCTTTCCCCATTCTCATCCCCATAATTTCCAGCCGCCCTCGGGAACTCCGGCGCCGCTCGCGCGTCCCTGCGCGGGAGGTCAGCCATGATTCCCATTATCGACGGCAATGCACGGATCGTTGGCTGGACGACGACAGTCCCGAATCAGCGCGCCGGGCGTGTGATCCATCGCGAGGCCCAGGCAATGATCGGGACGGCCTTGGGCGCCGCTTTCGTCGACCTCGATGCCAAAGACGCGGAACGTGCGGGTGCGCCGCCGGGCTGGACAGGGCCTTGGCGTTGCTTGGCGATTTACCCGGAGCGCATGGCGCAAGCACTTGGCGCCGAGATGGGATGAAAGTCGAAGGCTGATAGCGCCGAGCCGGGCGTTTTCGCGGAGCGTCCCAATTGAACGCGCCGCGAAGATGTCCGTCATTTTCGGCGAACGCGCCTTCCCTTCATGCCGGCGGGCAAGGGCGGCCGCTCGAACGACCTATGGCCCCGCACTTCGGGGAATTCGTCGAGTTCCGACATCGCACCGATTGTCGCGCTGCAAATCGCGAAGCATCGCCACGGGCCGGTCCAATCTGCGGGACCGCCGGCGCGCATAATATCGTCTGTAATGACGAGCTGTACTTGGCGCGTCTGAACGCTCTCGCCCAGCAATTGCTCGGCTTCGCCGTGCGAAATCGAATCGTTCCGAACGATCGGCGCGGCGAAAGTCCAACCGACGATGGACAGTTTACCGTCTACGATCGGGATGGGACTGAGCCGCTCACGCGGCTTATCGATTTTCTGGATGTTCACGCGGGCCTCCTGCGGCGGGGCCCCCTTGCCCAATCACCATGCGCCTCAGCAGGGTGAACGTCGACTCAAAATGATCTTCCACTCGCGCTTTGGTACTCGGCTTGGTCGAGTGCTACCAGCACCGGAGCCGTTGAAATCACTTTTTCTTCTGCTTTCTTTTTCGGCTCTGGCCGCTTTCGGACATGGCGATCGCCACGGCCTGCTTGCGCCTTTTGACCTTTCCGCCGGATCCGGAGCGCAGCTTGCCTTGCTTGTGCTCCTTCATCACCCGATGAACCTTGCGCTTTTGTTTGCTGCTGGCCATGAGGTGCCCTTTCGTCGCGTCGCGCGTCCGATGTTCGGTCCGATGACGAGCCTCGGCGTCTGGCGCACCGGCCGCATCGCCGAGCCTATTTGCTTTCGCGCTTCTGCGCCGCTTCCCAAACCTCGGAACTGTCAGTCTTGCCGTAGTGGCCGCCGGGCGGGTTTCTCTTGCCCCGGCGGTCGCGCTTGGTCTTGATCGGCGGCATTTCGCCGACGTGAACCCGTTCGTCGGCCGATTCTGTTCGTGCGGGCTTTGTGCGCTTCATCGCGAAATCGCGCACCGGTTCAGTGCGACTGGCCGCCGTGCTGCCAATGTGCTTGCACGTCCGCGCTGGATTTCGAGAGATGAACTTCGGAGTCAATGCGATCGACCCAGCCCAGCGGAATGTAATGATGATGGTCGCCATGCGCGGCGGCATCGGATCTAGTGAGCTTGATCTTGTCCGATCCTTCCATGTGATCGACGGTGCCGACGTGTTTGCCGTCCGAGCCTTTGACTTCCATGTGTTTCCGAACCTGAGACGCTTGCACCATGGGACCTTCTCCAAATCGAAAATTGGGAAATCGCGAATCGTCGCCTTGCAGAAGGAAACGGCCATCGCCTCGCTTTGTCCCCGGTTGCGTGCAAGACTTCTCGGAAGAATGGTGCTTTCGATCCTGTCGTTCCCGCGAATGCGGGAACCCCTCTCACCGCCAGTTCGGCGTTGGCCGAACGAGCGAATTTGCGCGCGCACCTTCATTCGCAGCGAACGATGAGTCGGCGGCGGCATGGGTCCCCGCATGCGCGGGGACGACAATGCTTCTTGGAGTCTGGAAACGGTCGACGGCCAGACCGCTGTCACTGCGGCGTCGGCGGTCCCGGGAGCAGAAACGATCGTCGAGAAAATGGGGCGAATGAGGGGACTCGAACCCCCGACCCCCGGAATCACAATCCGATGCTCTAACCAGCTGAGCTACATTCGCCACGGGGTGCGCGGAAGGCGGGCATGCCCGGCTGCCGCGAGCGCGACTAGATAGGCCGGGCGCCCCGGGGGGTCAAGGGCGGCGTCGGGCGCGCCTCACGCCTTTTCGCCCCGGTTCGGCGGGCTCCGGCCCCTTCGCTATTGTTGGCTGGCCTTCGTCGCGACGCTGTCGGGCGACACGATCGGCGTTTGCGGCCCGCGGCCCGGCGCGGTCACCATGCGGATCGAGTAGGTCACCGTGCTGATGCGCGATGGGCAGCACAGCGCGTCATCCGCCTTGTAGCGAAAGAAGCTGGCGGTGA
>CAZDFF010000264.1:0-5008 GCA_964504425.1 uncultured Hyphomicrobiales bacterium | reverse complement strand
GCATCACCGAGGCGTCGATCACGCGCAGCCCCTTCAGCCCGTGCACCCGAAGCCGCGAGTCCAGGACCGAATCCGCCGGCCGGCCCATGCGGCAACTGCCGACCGTGTGCCACGCGGTCTGCCCGGTCTCGCGGATATAATCCAACAGCCCGGCGTCGTCGGTGCCGGGGCCGGGCCGGTGCTCGGCGACGATCAGCGGCTTCAGGGGTTCCAGCGCCGCGATCCGTTCGATCAGCTTCAGCATGCCGACGGCGGTCTCGCGGTCCAGGGGATCGGACAGGTATTTCGGGTCGATGGCGGGATGCGCGCGCGGGTCGTTGGACCGGATATGGATCGAGCCCTTCGATCTTGGATGCAATTGGAACCCGCCGATGGAAAAGCCGGAAAACGGGTCGATGCCCGCCTGCGGCGAGCGCGAATAGCGATCCTTGCCGCTGATGTGGTAGATGCGGATCATCACGTCCGGGCGATCGAGCCCGGGCCGCGTGCGGGTGATCGCGTGCGCGGTCGACGACGTGCCCGCCATCAGGCCCTTGCGCGTCAGGATGTATTGCAGGCCGACGCGCAGCCGGTGCCACGGGCTCTGCATCACGTCGTTGATGGTGATCGGCAGCGTCGTCTGATAGGTGCGGCGCACCTGCAAGTGGTCGATCACGTTTTCGCCGACGGCGGGCAAGTCGGCGACCACGGGAATGCCGAGCCCGCGCAGCCGTTCCGCGTCGCCGACGCCCGAAAGCTCGAGGATTTGCGGCGACTGGATGGCGCCCGCCGATAGGATCACCTCGAGTCCGGCGCGAATGATTTTCCGTTCGCCGTTCTTCAGGTATTCGACGCCGACGGCGCGCGTGCCCTCGAAGATCACCCGATGCACCAGGGCCCCGGTTTCGACGGCGAAATTCTTTCGCTGCCGGGCCTCGCGCAGGTAGCCGACGGCGGTGCTCCAGCGTCGGCCGCGATGCGCGGTCTGCTCCAGGTAACGCACGCCCTCGTAATCGGCGGCGTTGTAATCGGCGGTTTCCGGAATGCCCGCGGCGAGGCAGGCGCCGACGAAGCCGTCCGACAGCGCGTCCCGGTCGTAGACCTTGCGATCCGTCACCCGCATCGGCCCGGTCCGGCCCCGGCCCGCGACGGCGGAAACCGCATTGTTCTCCATCTTCGCGAAGTAGGGCGCGACTTGGGCGAAGCCCCAGCCTTCGACGCCCAACTGCCGCCAGCGGTCGAACTCCGCCGGGTCGCCCCAGACGTAGGCCATGCCGTTCAGCGCGCTGGATCCGCCCAGCACCTTGCCGCGCGGCCAATAGACCTGCTTGCCGCCGAGTTCGGTTTGGGGTTCGGTGTTGAACCGCCAGGCGTAGCGGTCGTTGGTCAAAAGCTTGCCGACGCCGAGCGGAATATGAATCCAGATGCTGCGGTCCTCGCCGCCGGCTTCCAGCAGCAGCACGCGAAATCGGCTGTCTTCCGACAATCGCGCCGCCAGGGCCGCGCCCGCCGATCCCGCGCCGACGACGACGAAATCGAAGGCCGCCTCGTCCATTACGCCTTCTTCGCGGCGGGGTCGCGATGCTTAAAGGAATCGCGCCGGAAGCTGTAGAGCGCGTTCGGATCGACCTGGATGTCGACCACGGCGGGCTTGCCGCAGGCCAGCGCCGCGCGCACGGTGTCCTCGATCCGGTTCGCCTTCTCGACCCGGAAGCCCTTGGCGCCGAACAGCTCGGCGACCTTGTCGTAGGGCGGGTTCGGCACGTCGGCGCCGATGTAGCGGCCGCCGAAGAAATCCCGCTGATAGGCCTTCTCGGCGCCCCAGCAGCCGTTGTTCATGACGATGCAGACGGTAACGATATTGTTCGTTACCGCCGTGCCGAGCTCGCTCATGGTCATGCCGAAACCGCCGTCGCCCATGAAGCTGACCACCGGACGGTCGGGGCAAGCGAGCTTCACGCCCAGCCCGGCCGCGTAGGAAAAACCGACCAGCCCGAAATCCAGCGGCGTGAACAGCGCCGGCGGCCGGGCGTAGCGAAGCTGATCGGTCGCCTGCAAACAAAGGGTCCCGGCATCCATCGTATACATGGCATCGTCGGGCAGGGCCGCGCGCAGCGCTTTATATAAGGCCGCAGGCTGAATCGGGTCGGCCAGCGGCGCCTTATCCCGGTCTTCCAGCATCGCCTTGCGCTTGGCCTGGAAGCCTGTCGTCCAATCAGCCTCGGGCGAACGCTTCAGCCCGGCGATCTCGCGGATCAATTGCTTCGCCACCTCGCCGGCGTCGCCGACGATGCCGACGGCGACGGGGAAGAACCGGCCGACGGCGGTCGGCTCGATCTCGACCTGCACGATCTTCGCCGCCTTGTTCAGGTTATCGTAGGAATAGAACGTGGTGTTGAAGCCAAGCCGCGTGCCCAGCGCCAGGATCACGTCGGCCTCCTTCGCCAAGGCCGACGCCACGACGTTGCCGCGCGGCCCGACCTGCCCGGCATAGAGCGGATGGTCGCACGGCAGCGCGTCGCCGTGGCCGGGCGACATGGCGATCGGCGCGTTCAGCCGTTCGGCCAATGCCAGCGCTTCCTTGTGGGTGCGGCCGTTCTTGACGCCGCCGCCCGTCACGATCAACGGCCGCTTGGCGCCCGCCAGGAGGGCCGCAGCCTTGGATACCGCGTCGGCGTTGCCCATGGGCGGCGCGTGGGCCCGGCGCGATTGCGGGTCGAGGTCGAGGTTCAGGTCCACGGTCTCGGCCAGGATGTCGCGCGGAATGTTCAACGCCACCGGCCCCTGGCGCGGCGCCAGCGCCGTGGTGAACGCTTCCTGCACCATCTCGGGCAGGCGCTGGGCCTGGGTCACGGTCCAGGTCTTCTTGGTGATCGGCTTGAACAGGGCCTGCTGGTCGACCTCTTGAAACGCGTCGCGATAGACGTGCGCGGACGACAGCGACCCGGCGATCGCGACCACCGGCGAATAGGCGGCGTAAGCCTGCGCCAGCCCCGTCGTCAGGTTGGCCGCGCCCGGCCCGTTCTGCCCGGCCAGCACCACGCCCGCCCGGCCTGAGGCCCGGGCGTAGCCGTCGGCCATGTGCGTGCCGGTGCGCTCGTCGCGCACGCCGATGAAGCCGACGTCGTTGCTTTCGTAAAGCGCGTCGAACACCTCCATGGTGGCCGATCCGATCAGCCCGAAGACGTGGCGCACGCCCTCCGCCTGCAACGCCTTCACCACCGCCTGGCCGCCGGTCACCTTGGTCATTCGTCGTCTCCGTTTCTTGGTTCGTCTAAAGGGCCCGTCAGACCTTGGCGACTCGGCAGAGCAGGGACTTTAGATTGGTTTGATCCGAGACCGGATCGCGTTGCGACTTGTCGGTCAGGAAGTTGACCGACCGCCACGGATTGAACGGCTGCTTCTCGCCCCAGCCGATGGGCACGAACGCGGCGGTCTCGCGGATGCCGGTGGTCAGCCAGGCCAGCGCCTCGATGGCGCCGTGCGCGGTTTCCACCTTCACCCTGTCGCCGTCCCCGATGCCGAGCTTCGCCGCACGGACGGGATGAATCTGCACGTAAAGGTCGGGCCACATCTCCTGCGCCTGCCAGAAATAATGAGTGAAGCTGTGGAAGTGCGGCGCCTGGGGGCGGCCCGTCACCAGTTCCATGTCGAAGCCTTGCGCGCGCAATTTCGCGCCCGGCGAATCGGCGCCCGGCTGATGGATGGAAGCCGCCACGGTCGCGATGGGGTCCTTCTGGAACGGCGAAAGGAAGCCCGGCGCATCGTCGCCTTCGTCGAACGTGACGTAGGGCAGGTCGATCAGCTGCTCGCGCTCGCTGTAGAACTCGGGCAGCGCCGACAGGCCGATCTTGCGGAACTTCGCGTCCATCGCCTCGGTGAAGAATTCCAGCTTTCCGCTCGGCGTCGGGAACCGCTTGCCGGGATGCCCCGGAAACGACGAGCCCTCGAGAAAGAGCGTATCCTGCTCGGGCGCGTCCTCGGTCGCGACCGGATAGCGGACCCAGCGATAGGGCACCGAATGCAGCCGCTTCTGGGTCAGGCCGCGCAGATGGTCCGTGTCGATGCACATCTCGTCCCAGAACAGGGCCGGGTCCTTGTACTTCTCCTGAAGCACGTCGTCGAAGCCGAAGCGCTTGCCCAGTTCGATCCAGATCCAGTCGTCGGACTTGGCCTCGCCGGGCGGTTCGATCATCTTGTCGATCCACACCACGCGACGATCGTCGTTGGCGCGGCCGATCTCGCCTTTTTCGATGCCGGTCGCCGCGGGCAGCACGTAGTCGGCGAACGCGGACGTCTCGTTGGCGAACAGCTCGATGTGAACCAGCAGGTCGAGCGCCTTGAACGCCTCGCGCGCGGTGTCCTGACCGGGCCAGTTCGACATCGGATTGTTGCAGGCAATCAGGGCCTTGATCGGGTACGGCCTGCCGACACGCATGGCCTCGGTCCACCCGGTCGGGCTGCGCCGCACCATCGGGCGTTTGATCGGCGGGCGCCGGTGATCCGGCGCCTTGGCCGAAAACTGCGGCGAGATCGACAGGTTCATGAAGGCGCCGCCGGGACGGCCCCAGTTGCCGGTGATCGCCGCCAGGTACATCAAGGCCCGGTTGGTCTGCGCCGAATTGGTGTGCTGGTTGATGCCGCGGCTGGCGAAGATGACGCACCCGTCGGCGGCGGCGATCTCCTCGGCGACGGCGCGAATGTCGGCGGCCGGGATGCCGGTGACGGGTTCGGCCCACTCGGGCGTGTAGCCCTTCGCGAAGATGTAGTCGCGCCAGGCGTCCCAGCCTTCGACCCACTTCTCGCAGAACGCCTTGTCGTGCAGGTCGTTCGAAAGAATATGGTGCGCCATCGCCAACGCCAGCGCCATGTCGGTGCCGGTGCGGATCGGCAGCCAGAGATCCGCCTTGCTGGCGGTCGCGGTCAGGCGCGGGTCGACGACGACCAGCTTCGCCTTGTTGCGGATGCGCCAGTCGTTCAGCTTGCCGAAGTATACTGGCCGGGCCTCGGCCTGGTTGTCGCCGAAATG
>CAZDFF010000263.1:0-5023 GCA_964504425.1 uncultured Hyphomicrobiales bacterium | reverse complement strand
CCGGCAGCCTGAACGCGCTGCCCAACATTCGCGCCACCGTGAACCTGGAAGCCACGTCGCTGGCCGACGAGGACAAGCGCGTCACCGACAAGATCCTGTTCTGGAAGAAGCCGGAACAGCCCGGCACCGTCGTCGACGCCGAAAAGGAAGCCCAGCGCATCCGCGAGAACCAGGCGATGGGCAAGCCCATCACCGAGGGCGAGACGCCCAGCATCGAGAAGCGCAAGCGCGGCCTCTTCTAATACCCTGTTCGAATATCCTGCTTACATCGCCCCGCCCCACGAATCTGTGAATCGCCACGACGGCCGGCGGCGTTGTAGTTTTCTCCCATGGCGAGACACCGAATGAAACGCGCATCGACATCCATGCTGGCCGGGATCGGCCTGGCGATTCTCGCGACCGGCGCCGCGAGCGCCGGGGTCTTCAACCCCGAGACCTTCATGCTCGGAAACGGCATGCAAGTGGTGGTGATCCCGAATCACCGGGCGCCCGTCGCAACCCAGATGGTCTGGTACCGGGTCGGTTCCGCCGACGAAGCCCCGGGCGAATCCGGCATCGCGCATTTCCTGGAACACCTGATGTTCAAGGGCACGAAGAAACGCGCGCCCGGCGAGTTCTCGAAAATCGTCGCCCGCAACGGCGGCCGCGAGAACGCCTTCACGTCGTTCGATTACACCGCCTACCATCAGACCTTCGCCGTCGACCGGCTGGAAACCATGATGGAAATGGAAGCCGACCGGATGACCAACCTGACGATCACGGAAAAGGAAGTCGAACCCGAGCGCCAGGTGGTCTTGGAAGAGCGCCGCATGCGCACCGACAACAACCCGTCGTCGATCCTGCGCGAACAGGTAGCGGCGGTGCAGTATTATAATTATCCCTACCGGCGCCCGATCATCGGTTGGGAGCACGAAATTCGCGCGCTCGATCTGGACCGCATCCGCGCCTTCTACAAGCGCTGGTACGCACCCAACAACGCGATCCTGGTGGTCGCGGGCGACATCACGGCGGCGAAGCTGAAGCCGCTGGCGGAAAAGTATTTCGGCGCCATTCCCGCTCAGCCGCCGACGCCGCGCGCGCGCCCCGAGGAGCCGCCCCAGTCGACCGCCCGCGTCGTCACCCTGAAGGATGCGCGCGTGCGCCAGCCGTCCTGGAGCCGCAGCTTTATGGCCCCGTCCTATAGCTACGGCGACAGCGGGCATGCCTACGCGCTCGAGGTCCTGGCCGAGATCCTCGGCGGCGGCGCCACCAGCCGGCTCTACAGCGCCCTCGTCGTCGGCCAGGGCGTCGCCGATTCGGCCGGTAGCTATTACGATCCCGGCAACCGGGGCCCGAGCCTGTTCGGCTTCTACGCGCAACCGAGGCGCGGCAACACGGTCGAGCAGATCGAGACCGCCGTCCTGGCCGAGGTCGCCCGCCTGCTGAAAGACGGCACGACCGAGGACGAGGTCGTGCGCGCCAAAAAGCGTTTGATGGCCGAGGCGGTGTTCGCCCGCGATTCCCTGACCACGGGCGCGCGTGCCATCGGTTCCGCCCTGGCCGTCGGCCGCACGGTCGAGGACGTCGAAAGCTGGCCCGACCGGATCGGCGCCGTCACCGCCGCCCAGGTCATGGCCGCCGCGAAAACGGTGCTGAGCCAGCGCGGGCACGTCACCGCCCGGCTGCTGCCGGCGGATCAGCCATGACGGCGGCATCTTCCATACGCGGCCGTATCGTCGGCCTGCTCGTCGGTTTCGCCGCCGTTTTCGCGGTCGCATTTCCCGCGCACGCCTTCGAAGTGAAGCGCGTCGTCAGCCCCGGCGGCATCGAGGCCTGGCTGATCGAAGACCACGCCAATCCGATCGTCGCCGTGAAAATCGTGTTTCGCGGCGGCGCGGCGCTGGAACCGAACGGCAAGGAAGGCCTGGCGCGGATGACCGCGGCGCTGCTGGACGAAGGCGCGGGCGATATGGACAGCCAGGCGTTCCAAGGCGCGCTGACCGACAATTCGATCAGCCTGTCCTTCGACACCGGGCAGGATTCCTTTACCGGCCAACTGAAAACGGCGGGCGCAACGCAAGACCTGGCGTTTCGGCTTTTAAGAATGGCCCTGACCCAACCGCGCTTCGACGAAGAACCGGTCCGCCGCGTGCGCAGCCAGATCGTGGCCGGCCTCCAGCGCGACACCGAAAACCCGGGCACGCTGGGACAGGTCGCCATGGTCAAGGCGCTGTTCCCCGGGCACCCCTACGGCCGCCGCACGCGCGGCACGCTGGAATCCGTGCCCACCATCGCCGTCGCCGACATGAAGCGTTTCGTCGCCGAACGGCTGGCCAAGGACAACCTGATCGTCGGCGTATCCGGCGATATCGCGCCCGATCGATTGGCGAAGGTCTTGGACGACGTGTTCGGCGGCCTGCCGGCCAAGGCCGCGCCGTGGAAGGTGCCGGAGGTCGCACCGACGTTCGCGGGCAATGTGACCGTCATCGAAAAGGCCGTGCCGCAAAGCGCCATCGCCTTTGCCGGTCCCGGCGTGAAGCGCGACGATCCCGATTTCTACGCGGTCTACGTGATGAACCACATCCTGGGCGGCGGCGGGTTCACCTCGCGGCTCTATCAAGAAGTCCGCGAAAAGCGCGGTCTCGCCTATTCCACCGGTTCGGGGCTCTATACCCTCGACGCGGCCGGGTTCCTGACCGGTTCCGCCGGCACCGCCAACGCCCGCGTCGCCGAGACCATCGCGGTCGTGCGCGAGGAGTGGGCCCGCATGGGGAAAGGCGGCATCGCCGATGCCGAATTGCAGGACGCCAAGACCTACCTGACCGGTTCGTTCCCGCTTCAGTTTTCCTCGACCGATCGCCTGGCCGCGATCCTGGCCGGGATGCAGTTCGAGCGGCTCGGGATCGATTATCTGCAGAAGCGCAACGGCTACGTCGAAGTCGTGACCAAGGCGGCGGTCGACCGGGTCGCGGCCAGATTGCTCGACCCCGCCAAGCTGACCTTCTTCGTCGTCGGCGACCCGAAAGACGTGAAAAGCACGAACTAGGCCCTACTATCCGGGCCGGATCGAAACCGCTATTCTCGGGCGCGATGCCGCCGACCGAAAAACCCACGAAAAAATCGCCCGACGCCTGGCGCCGGCTTGCCCAGCGCGCCAAGGCCAATGCCGACGTGCCCCTGCGCGATCTGTTCGACGTCGACGACAAGCGGTTCCGCCGCTTTTCGTTGGAGCTCGACGGGCTGCTGCTCGACTTTTCCAAGCAACGCGTCGACCGCAAGACGATGGACGCGCTGTTCGACCTGGCGCGCGAGGCCGACGTCGACGCCTGGCGCAAGAAAATGTTCACGGGCGCGCAGATCAACGACAGCGAACGGCGCGCGGCGTTTCACGTGGCCTTGCGCAATCGCGCGACCAAGGCCATGCGCGTCGGCGGCGAGGACGTCATGCCGGCGGTCCGCAAGGTGCTGGCGAAGATGCGTTCGTTTTCGGGCGCGGTGCGGAGCGGCGTCTGGCGCGGCGCCACCGGCAAACGGATTTCCACCGTCGTCGCCATCGGCATCGGCGGATCGCACCTGGGCCCGGCGATGGCCTGCGACGCGTTGATGCCCTGGCGCAAGGGCGGCCCGGCCGTTCGTTTCGTTTCCAGCGTCGACGGCACCGATCTGGCCCGTGCGACCGAGGGCCTGGATCCGGCGACGACATTGTTCGTCGTCGTTTCGAAGACCTTCACCACCCAGGAAACCATGGCCAACGCCAAGTCCGCCCGGGCGTGGCTGACCAAGGCATTGGGCAAGGCGGCCACGGCCAAGCATTTCGTCGCCGTGTCGACGAATGCAAAAGCCGTCGCCGCGTTCGGCATCGACGTCGCCAACATGTTTCCATTCTGGGACTGGGTCGGCGGGCGGTTCTCCATCTGGTCGTCGGTCGGGCTGCCGGTCGCGCTCGCTTGCGGCATGGCGGCGTTCGAGAAGATGCTGGCGGGCGGCCACGCCATGGACGAACACTTCCGCACGGCGCCCCTGGAAGAGAACCTGCCCGTCACGATGGCGCTGCTCGACGTCTGGAACGTCGATTGCCTGGGCGCGGAGATATTGGCCGTTCTTCCCTACGACCGGCACCTGGACAAGTTCCCGGCCTTCCTGCAGCAACTGATGATGGAAAGCAACGGCAAGGGGGTCGGCCGCGACGGCCGGCGCGCCAGGCACCCGACCGGCCCGGTGGTGTTCGGCGCCACCGGCACCGACGCGCAGCATTCCTTCTTCCAGCTTCTGCACCAGGGCACGCAAGCGATCGCGTGCGACTTCATCGCCGTCGCCGAGGCGCAGAACCCGCTCGACGGTCACCACGACATGCTGGTCGCCAACTGCCTGGCGCAAAGCGCGGCGCTGATGCGCGGCCGGACGAAAGAAGAAGCCCGCGACGAGATGAAGGCCCAGGGCGCGACCGACAGCGAAATCCGCCGCCTGCTGCCCTTGAAGGTCTTTCCCGGCAACCGGCCGAGCACCACGATCCTGCTCCGGCGCCTCGATCCCTTCGCGCTCGGCCAGCTGATCGCACTTTACGAACACCGGGTGTTCGTCGCGGGCGTGCTGTGGGGCGTCAATTCGTTCGACCAGTGGGGCGTGGAGCTGGGCAAGAAGATCGCCGATTCGATTCTGCCGGCGGTCGCCGACGGCATCGCCGGCGATCACGACGGTTCCACCGCCGGGCTGGCGGCGCGCTATCGCGCCTGGGCGGGAAAGTCGAAGTGACCATCCGGGTCCTGCCGGAAACCGTCGTCAACCGCATCGCCGCGGGCGAGGTGGTCGAACGCCCGTCGTCGGCCGCCAAGGAGCTGATCGAGAACAGCCTGGACGCCGGCGCCAAGGCCATCGACATCCTGGTGCGCGACGGCGGCCAGACGCTGATTTCCGTCGCCGACGACGGCCGCGGCATGACGGCGGATGAAATGGTCCTGGCGATCGAACGGCACGCGACCTCGAAGCTGCCGGACGACGACCTGCTCGACATCCGCACGCTCGGTTTTCGCGGCGATGCGCTACC
>CAZDFF010000262.1:0-5024 GCA_964504425.1 uncultured Hyphomicrobiales bacterium | reverse complement strand
GTATTCATCTGGACGCGGTCGTTTCCCTGACCGCCGGTACGGCGTCGGCGCCGGAGTTTGTCGGTACGTTGCTGCTGCGCATGCATCCCGAGGATTTTCTGTTTCCTCTCATCCACGAATGGCCGACGGCCAGCCACAGCGGGGAAACCTTTTTGGTCAGACCGAACGGCCCGTTCATCAGTTTCGTCACCAATCTTCGTCATGGTGCCGCCGGCGCCCACGCGGGGAAGCATCCGATAACCGGCCCCGATCTGCCGTCGGCGGCCGCCTTGCGCGAAAAGGCCGCAGGAACGATGCGCGGCGTGGATTATCGCGATGTGCCGGTTCTGGCGGCCTTTCGGCAAATCCCCGGTACCGAGTGGCGCTTGATCGCCAAGATCGACCGCGAGGAGGTCCTGGCGCCGGTCGACCGCGCGGCCTTCTGGATCGCCCTCGCGGCGTTCCTGACGGTATCCGCCGTGGGCGCGGGCATGTTCGTGTTTTGGGTTCAGGAGCGCCGGCTGCATCGGTTGGAACTGCAGACCCAATCCGACCGGCTGCTCGCGAACTTCTACAATCTGCCGTTCATCGGCATGGCGATCACCTCGCCCGAAACGAAGCGCTGGGTTCGCTTCAACGACCGATTGTGCGACATTTTTGGCTATTCGCGAGAGGAACTGGCGACGAAGCCCTGGGCCGAAATGACGCATCCCGACGATCTGACGGCTGATGTCGCCGAGTTCGAACGCGTGTTGCGCGGCGAATCCGACGGCTATGCGATGGATAAGCGGTTCATCCGCAAGGACGGCGCCGTCGTGTTTGCGAGTATCGACGTGAAGTGCGTCCGGAAAATCGACGGCACGGTGGATTACTTCGTCGCCATGGTTCAGGACGTTACCGAACGGGTACGGGCCATGGCGGAACTCGCCGACCACAATGTCCGGCTCAAGGCCGCGTTCCTGGGGACCGTCGACCTTGCCATGACGCTTGTGGGCATGCGCGATCCCTATACGACCGGCCACGAACGTCGGGCCGCCGGCATTGCCGTCGGGATCGGCCGGGAAATGGGCTTCGACCAGGATCGTCTCGAAGGCATTCGCATCGCCGCCGAACTTCACGACATCGGCAACGCCAGGGTGCCTTTGGACATCCTCATCAAGCCGTCGCGGCTCAGCACGGTCGAATTCGAATTCATCAAGACCCATACGGAGTCCGCGTACGAAATTCTCAAGGATGTCGAATTTCCCTGGCCGGTGGCCGAGGTCGCCTTGCAGCATCACGAACGCTGGGACGGCAGCGGCTATCCGAACGGGCTCAAGGGCGACGCGGTCAGTCTGGAAGCGCGCATCGTCGCCGTCGCCGACGTGGTCGAGGCGATGGCCTCGCACCGACCGTATCGTCCGGCGCTCGGGATCGACAAGGCGCTGGCCGAGATCGAAAGCGGGCGCGGAACGCTCTACGATCCCGACGTCGTCGACACTTGCCTGCGTCTGTTTCGCGAAAAAGGCTATTCGATCCCCGATTGATCGGGATTCAAGATGGCGATGCTTTTCCGGTCCGCGCCCGAAGGCAGGGCTGCATCCGATTCGGCGACCCAGGCGGCGATGTCGGTGAGCGGAATCTCGGCCTTCAGATCGCGCAACAGCATGTGGTAGCCGGTTCCGTAGATGGCGATCTTCTGCCGTCCCGTCGCCGATGGCGGCAATCGGGTCAGCATCAGGTACGTCGGCCGCTTGGGGATGATTTCGTCCTTTTCGCCGTAGAGGATCAGCGCCCGGGCGTCGAACCGGCGGGACGCCGCCAGCGCCGCGTCCATCAGGTTTGTCAGGCCGTAGATGGCGTCGATCCGGGTTTCCTTGATGACCAGCGGATCGCGGCCGAGCGCGCGCAGCATCTCGATGTTGTCGGACGGCATGATGTTCAATCCGCGCCCGGTCACCGTTGCCCACGGGAACGTGTGCACGCCCAGCCATAAAGCCGCGCGCTGGTACCACGGCATCGTCGTCCGGCCCCACACGGCGGGCGCGGACAGGATATAGCCGTCGGTGGCGGGCGGATCGCCCGACGTCGCGGCCGTCATCAGCACGGCGGCGCCCATGCTTTCGCCCAGCAGATACAGCGGAAGGCCCGGATGCCGCGCCCGGATCAGCCGCGCCACCGTGCGTGCGTCGTCCTGCATCGCCCGCATGCCGGCCCACAGGCCCGGCCGGGGCGCGGCGCCGAAGCCGCGCTGGTCGTAGGCGTAGGCGGCGATGCCCCGCTCGGCCAGGAACATGCCCGGCGCGTCGAAGAAGTTGCCGTAATCGTTGAAGCCGTGCAGCGCGACGACGATGGCCTTGGGTGCGCCGTCCTTCGGCAGCCAGGCGCGCAGCGGCAGTCGCCCGCCGTCGGCCATGACGATGGCGTCGTCGGCGATCTTGGGCTCGGCGATCGCCGGGCCGGGTTCCTGAAATCGCGGCGCGCACGCGCTCATGATCATCGCAACCGATACGATCGCGATGGCGCGGGCGCCCGTCAAGATTCGCCGCTTTCGGAATTGCCGACCAGACGGACGAAAATGTCCTCCAGATCGGCTTCGCTGGTGGCGACGTCGCGGATGCCCAGACCCGCTTGCTGGATCGCGGCGATGATCTCGCCGCTGTGGGTCTTGCTCGGCGGATAGCGGAAGACCAGCCGGTCGGGCCTCGGCCGCTCGACCTGGAACGCCGCCAGCGCCTCGGGCACCGCCTCGATCGGGCCGTCCAGCGTCACCGTCATCTCCTTGGAATCCAGGCGGCGCAGCAAATCCTCGGTCGGCTCGCAGGCGATCAGTTCGCCGTGGTTGATGATGGCGATGGTGTCGCACATCGCTTGGGCCTCTTCCAGGTAGTGCGTGGTCAGCAGCACCGTCGTGCCGGCCTTGTTCATGGCCCGCACGTATTTCCACAACTGGCGGCGCAGATCGACGTCGACCCCGGCGGAGGGTTCGTCCAGGACCAAGACGTGCGGCGAATGGACCATGGCCTTCGCGACCAGCAGGCGCCGGCGCATGCCGCCGGACAGGCTGCGCGCATAGGCTTCCGCCTTGTCGGCCAGCCCGACGGCTTCCAGGATTTCCTCGGTCTTGCGCTTGGCCTTCGGTACCCCGTACAGCCCGGCCTGGAGATCGAGCAATTCGCGCGGCGTGAAGAAGGGATCGATGTTCAATTCCTGCGGCACCACCCCGATCGAGGAGCGGGCGCGGCGCATGTCGGCGTCGATGTCGTAGTCCCAGATTTTCGCCGTGCCCGAGGTCCTGACCACCAACCCCGCCAGGATGTTGATCAGCGTCGACTTGCCGGCGCCGTTCGGGCCCAACAGGCCGAAGAACGAGCCTTGCGGAATCCGCAGGCTGACGTTCTTCAAGGCCTGCTTCGGCGGCTGGCGTCCGCTCGACGCATACGTCTTGCAAAGGTCCTGGGTCTCGACGGCGAATGTCGGGCCGGTGGCGGCCATTTTCGCGCTCTCCGGTGGGGTGCGCCCCGGCCGCGGCCGGGGCATCTGGCGGATTGATTGTACGGCGGCAATCGCTATCATCCGTGCATCCGTCCGGTCAATGTTCTTGACCCGAGGGCGGCGGTTTCGCGAGGGTTTCGCCATGGATCCGGAAGAACCGATCTACGTCGCCGAGACGACCGTCGGCTGCGACGGCGGCGGCGGTCCCCTGGGCCATCCGAAGGTATACCTGAACCTCGGCGACGACGGCGAGATCGTCTGCCCCTATTGCAGCCGCCGCTTCGTTCTTCAGCAAGGCGCCGAGCGGTCGGCGGGGCATTGACGTGTCGGCGGCCGACACGGGTGCGACCGCGAAGCCCGACCACGTCTTCCTGATCGACGGTTCCGGATTCATCTTCCGGGCTTTCCACGCGCTGCCGCCGATGACCCGCAAGGACGGCACGCCGGTCAACGCCGTCTACGGCTTCACCAAGATGCTGATGAAGCTGATCGAGGACACCGACGCCGAATACGTCGCCGTGATCTTCGATCGGGCCCGGCGCACGTTCCGCAACGACATCTATCCCGACTACAAGGCGCACCGTCCCGATCCGCCCGACGAGCTGATCCCGCAGTTCGCCCTGGTGCGCGAGGCGACGCGCGCGCTCAACGTGCCGGAAATCGACGCCGACGGGTTCGAGGCCGACGACTTGATCGCGACCTACGCGCGGATCGCGCGCGAATCCGGCCACGACGTGACCATCGTGTCGTCGGACAAGGACCTGATGCAACTGGTCGGCGACAAGGTCACGATGTTCGACGCCATGAAGAACCGCACCATCGGCCCGGCGGAGGTGGTGGAAAAATTCGGCGTCGGACCCGACAAGGTCATCGACGTTCAGGCGCTGGCGGGCGATTCCACCGACAACGTGCCGGGCGTGCCCGGCATCGGCGTCAAGACCGCGGCGCAACTCATCAACGAATACGGCGATCTCGACACCCTGCTGGCGCGCGCCGGCGAGATCAAGCAGCCGAAGCGGCGCGAATCCCTGACGCAGCAGGCCGACATGGCGCGCATTTCGCGCGAACTGGTGCGGCTCAAGGACGACGTGCCGCTGGCGCGCGATCTCGAGACCCTGAAGGTGAAGAAGCTCGATCCGGACGCGTTGCTGGCGTTCCTGCGCGAAAACGACTTCAAGTCCCTGATCACGGTGATCGAAAGCCGGCACCCGGGCGCCAAGACGGCGGGCACGGAAAAATCCCCGGCGACGAAAACCGCCGCCGTCCCGTCCGCGGGCGCCGGTTACGAACTGGTGCAGGACTTGAAGGCGCTCGATCGCTGGATCGCGGCGGCGTTCGACAAGGGCGTCGTCGCCGTCGACACGGAAACCACGTCGCTGGATGCCATGCGCGCCGACCTGGTCGGCGTGTCGATGGCGATCGAGCCCGGCAGCGCGTGCTACATCCCGCTCGGCCACCGCCGGCCGGCGGCGCAGGGCGCGTTCGATCTCGGCGACGGCGGCCAAGCGCATGTCAACGCCGACGACGACGCGCCCAAGCAGATTCCCCTGAAGGACGCGCTCGCGCGCCTG
>CAZDFF010000261.1:0-5039 GCA_964504425.1 uncultured Hyphomicrobiales bacterium | reverse complement strand
GTGGGATCCGGATCCGGCCGCGTTCGAAATGCATTACGGGCTCGCGCCGGAAGCGGAGTCCGGCGCCGCCGTGAAAATGCCGATGCCCGGCGGCGAAAAAGACGATATTTGCCGATACGGAATTATAAACTTGACGTACGGAAACGCATGGTGTACATTTTTATTAACGAATGGAGATGGACATGCCGAAACCGCCGACGATCAAGGACTTTATGACGCAATTCCCAGACGATGACGCCTGTCTGGACTACCTTATGAAACTGCGTCACGGCGAAACCCTGGAATGCCCGAAGTGTGCCAAGGAAGGCCGCTTTACCCGCATCCGCAAGATGCCCGCCTATTCGTGCCCGTGGTGCGGCCACCACATTCACCCGATGGTCGGAACGCCCTTCCATAAGTCGCATACGCCCCTGCAAAAGTGGTTCTATGCGATGTACCTGTTCACCACGTCCAGGCACGGCGTTCCAGCGAAGGAACTGCAACGCCAACTTGGCGTGTCCTACCCGACCGCGTTCCGCATGGCGCACAAGATCAGGGAGTACATGGGAAAAGTTGACGGCGACCCAACGCAAACCGGCCATGTTGAAGTCGATGAAACGTACATCGGCGGCGTTCATAAGGGCGGAAAGAAGAAAGGGTTTGCCGGACGCGGCGCCAAGAAAACGAAAGCCGTTGTCATGGGCATCTTGGAGCGCGACGGCGAACTGTTCACTAAGGTTGTGCCCGATGCCTCGCGCCGTTCCTTGATCCCGCCGATCTTCGAGCGCATCAAGGCGGGCACCAAGATCAGCACGGACGAATGGGGCCCCTACCGCATCCTTAAGTTTCTCGGGTACGACCATCAGCGCGTCGAACACGGCCGGAAGGAATACGCGCGAGGCGACGTGCATGTGAACGGGCTCGAAAGTTTCTGGAGCATCTTGAAGCGGTCGATCAAGGGAACGCATGTGCATGTCAGCCGCCAGCATCTTCCGAAGTATCTGGGCGAGTTCGAGTACCACTACAATCTGCGGAAGGCGCCGGATCAGATGTTCGTTCGCCTTCTAGCAAGCCTTTAGCCATCGCATCGAGAAGGGGCCAGAACCGTTCATCGGCTTGGGCCGGATGCTCCTTGGCAAACTGGTCCAGTTTCCCAAGTTTGCGGGCTTCTTCGAGGGAGAGGTACTTACCGCGAGCCATCTCTAGCCGTCGCGTCGTGACTGTAGTGGTCCCAAATCTTATCGAATGCATTGACGAACGCCCTGAACTCTTCGGGGTGCGTACTTTTCTTTATGGTCATTATGGGCCTTTTGTCTTGCTCTAGCCCCGGAAGCGCGAACTCAATCTGGACAAAGGCATTGTGCTTATCCCGATCTCCAATCAGGAACGAATTGAATAACGGGCTTTTCGTCCACTTGACTGGTGTGTTGGCCCGCAGCGCTTTGTCTTTGGTGTTGAGAATGTTCTTTGCTGAAGAGTTGTCCTGGAACATCGCGCAATACTGTGTAAATGCATCTGATTCCGGGTCTGGTAAGAGCAGCCGTCGCACCTTCGCCCGCATCTCCTCGCTGGCAAAAATTGTCGCTCCCGTCACGAAACACGCCTCAACCGTTTCAACCGACTTAACAATATCCAACAAAGACTGCTTCTTGTTGAGTGCAGTCCGATTTGAGTAAATCCGAATACCCCTCAGCATTCGGACCCACCACAATTGCAGAAGTTTGCGGGCCGCCCACCGGAGACCAAGTTTTGGTGTCTCAGAGGCAGCCAAGCTAACAAGCCAATCCCACATTCCGCGCCGCTCCACGCTGTCAGGAGGCGCTGACATTTACCACAAATGCGGTACGTACGACAACTTAACATACGTGTGCCGATAAATGACGATGAAGGATGACAGGCGCGGCGAAAATTTCGCCGCGATCGGCCGATTTCAAGGACTTAGGCGGAAAAACCTGTCGAAAACCGCGTTTTTCCGTATCGAATCCGCATCGCGCCGTCACTGTTTTGCCGATGCGTCGAGCGGCGCGGCGGCGACCAAGTGAACCAGGGTCTGCGCCAGCCGCGCCAGCACCCGGGCCCGGCCCCAGGCGTTTGTCACGGTCTCGGCGACGGCCAGGCCGCGGTCGAACGCCCGCCACGCCGCCTCGGGCGAACCCTCGAAGGCGCGCAGCACGGCAACGTCGCCGAACATCCACACCCGATTGACGGTGCTCTTGATCGCCGCCGTCGCGTCTTCCGCCAGGGCTTCGGTCTTGGCCGCGCCCTCCGCGTCGCCGGCCCGGCTCCGTGCGGCGGCGACGGCCCACAGGGTTTGCGCGCGCATCTGCGCATCGCCGATCCGCTCGGCGGTTTCGGCGGCGCGGTCGAAGGCGGCGCCCCCCGCTCCCTTGGTGCTCCCGGCGCCGATGTCGGCCAGCGACAGCACGATCTTGGCGACGGCGTAGGAGCGCGCGTAGGGCATCTTGATGCGGTCGACGGCGGCCAGCGCCGTTTCGATGGTGGTGTCGGCGGCGGCGGTGTCGCCGGCGCGAGCCTGGGCGACGGCGATGCGGCCCAGCACCACGGCACGGTAGCGCACTTCCTCGATGCTGTCGGCGATGGCCAGCGCGGCGGCGGCGTCGCCCGCGTCAGCCTGGCGGGTCGCGGTCGACATCAGCACGGTGACGCGATCCGATTCGTCGGGCACGTCCTTCAGGATCGCCATGGCCCGGTCGGTATCGCGCAGATCGGCCATGGCGGCGGCGACGTGGCGCAACGCCCGGCCCACGGCCTGCGGCGGCGTTTCGTCCCGCGCCAGCCGTTCGGCGGCGGCCAGGTGCCGGCCGGCGGCGGCCTCGTCGCCGGCGAGCGCCAGGATGGTGGCGGCCTTGGCGCGGAACTGCACCCGCTGCACCGGGTCGCCCAGGTCGTCGGCGAGCGTGAGCATCCGCTCGACGGCGGTCGCGGCGGCGTCCTTGCGGCCATGCCGGGCCAGCAGGTCGCCGACCGCCGCGTAGGCCTCGGTCTTCTTGACGATGTCGGGAATGATCTCGGCGGCGGCCAGGGCCTCGGCGGCGCGGCCGCCGACCGCCTGACCCTCGGCGATGTCGCGCAGCGCCACCATGATCAGGCGCGGATCGCCGATGCGCCGCACGGTTTCCAGCGCCTCGCGGCCGAGCCCGGCCTTGGCCTGGGCGGCCAGGATCTCGCCCAGCGCCCAGTCGCGCAGTTCGGTTTTCGGAATCGCCTTCGAACTATCGACCGCCTCGGTCAGCAGGCAGCGCACCGTGGGTTTGCGAAAACACGGCGCCGGATCGCGGGTCGGGTCGGCGGCCTCGTCGCCCGCGCCCAGCACCAGGTCGCGGGTCGCCGGATGCGCCAGCAGCGCCTTGCGGGCGGCATCCACGTCCTCGCGCCGGGCCTTTTCCAGGCGGTCGAGCAGTTCGCCGACCTTCTCGCCGGTGTCCAGCAGGTTGGCGATGTTTTCCGAGGCGATGCCGTCGGCCTTCAGCCCGCGCAGGCGCTGGAAGACCTTGATGGCGGCTTCGGTCTGCGCGTTCATGCGGCCGTCGACCGGGCCGACGTAGAGCCCGATCGCGGAGAGCGCCTTTTGAATCCGCAGCACCGTTTCGTCGGCCTGGCGGAAACGCAGCGGGCTTTCCCGCGCAGTGGCGTAGGGCGGAATGGCGCCCAAGACCGGCGCGGCGGCAAGGCCGCACGCGAGCGCCGCGGCCGACATCAGCACGGCGCGGATCGAATCGCGGGATCGGGGGCCGAAGCCGGTCATGGTCGCTTGGGGTCCTACGCCGGAGGCACGATAATCGAAGAGTCTAGCAGAATCCGGGGCTTCCGGGTATCGGCGCGGCATATCGGAAAGCCCGGCGGGCCTTGCCAGGGCAGGGGGCATTCCTTAAAGGAAAGCCGAGGGGTGGGCAAAGGCTGAGCGACATGGCGGTTTACACGGAAGTCACCGACGAGGCCCTGACCGCGTTCGTCGCCGGCTACGACATCGGCGAGGTGCTGTCGTGCAAGGGCATCGCCGAGGGCATCGAGAATTCCAACTACCTGCTGACCACGTCGGCGGGGCACTTCATATTGACGCTGTACGAGAAGCGGGTGAAGGCCGAAGACCTGCCGTTCTTCCTGGGCCTGCTGGAGCACCTGGCGGCCAAGGGCGTGCCGTGCCCGGTGCCGGTCAAGGACAAGGACGGCAAGGCGCTGAAACGGCTGGCGACGCGGCCGGCGGCGATCGTCACGTTCCTCGACGGCATGTGGCCCCGGCGCATCACGGTCGAGCATTGCGCGCAACTGGGCGAGGCCCTGGCCAGGATGCACGTCGCCGGTGCGGACTTCCCCATGCGCCGGGTCAACAGCCTGTCGGTTGCCGGCTGGCGGCCGTTGTTCAACGCCTCGCTCGACCACGCCGACGAGGTGCGGGCGGGACTCGCCGACGAGATCGGGCGCGAACTCGACGCGCTCGAAGCCGCGTGGCCGGCGGATCTGCCGTCGGGCGTGATCCACGCTGACCTGTTTCCCGACAACGTGTTCTTCCGGCGCGAGAAACTGTCGGGCCTGATCGATTTCTATTTCGCCTGCACGGATGCCTTCGCCTACGACCTAGCGATCTGCATGAACGCCTGGTGCTTCGAGGTCGGCAACAGCTTCAACGTGACCAAGGCCCGGCGCATGCTGACGGCGTACTCCAAGGTGCGGAAATTTTCCGATAAGGAACTCGACGCGTTGCCGTTGCTGGCGCGCGGCAGCGCCATGCGGTTCCTGCTGACGCGGCTCTACGATTGGGTGCACACGCCCAAGGACGCGCTGGTGACGCCGAAGGACCCGCTCGAATATCTCGCCAAGCTGCGCTTCCACCAGGGCGTCAAGGGCCCCGGCGCTTACGGATTGAAATAACGCAAATGGCGAACGGAACGGTCGACATCTATACCGATGGCGCGTGCAGCGGCAACCCGGGGCCGGGCGGCTGGGGCACCATCCTGATTTGGGGCGAGCACAGGAAGGAACTGTTCGGCGGCGAGGCCCACACCACCAACAACCGGATGGAGCTGATGGCGGCGATCCGG
>CAZDFF010000260.1:0-5066 GCA_964504425.1 uncultured Hyphomicrobiales bacterium | reverse complement strand
AATCGGGGAGATTGCCGCCACTCATTCAAACTAGGCGGCGTGCTCGGGAATCGACGTTGAACGCGAAACGACAAAAAGCGATCGGACAGCGCGGCGTTCTCGCGAACGCTGAAGGGCGGGAATCCAAACGTTTCGGCACGGCCGCCGGTCGGCTTGCGATTCGGGATTTCGCGAAAGACGCCCGCGATGGGGCCTCGGCCTTACCTCTCAGTCTTCTGAACCGGCTGAGTCCCGCCGAACTCGACCTGCTGTTGGCCCATTGTGTCGAGCGGCGCGTCGCTGCCGGTACGACGTTGTTTACCCAATCGGCGCCGCATACCGCGACGTTCATCGTCAAGGAAGGTCTCGTCAGAACATATTACCTCTCGCCCATGGGCAAGGAAGTCACGGTCGGCTTCTGGGCCGTGGGCGATTTGGCGGGCGGCCCCAACTTTTTCGAGGATAGCGTCCACATCTGGAGCGGCGAGGCGGCCGAAGACAGCGTCGTGTGGGCCATCAAGGGCCGCGATCTGCAAAAGCTTTCCCTGTCCGTTCCGGCGATCGCCGAGTGCGTGATCGCCGCGCTCAGTTTCAAGCTGCGATGGGTCTCCCTGCTGCTGCAGAACATGGGGACGGAATCCGTTCGCCATCGCCTGGCCCATTTGCTGCTGGCCTTGAGCGAGATGTACGGCGTGAAGGGCGAACAGGGCATCGAAATTCGATATCCCTTCACCCAAGAGGATTTGGCCAGCATGATCTGCGCCACTCGCCAGTGGGTCAGCATGACGTTCCGGCGGTTTCAGCAGGAAGGCCTGGTTCGAATTGCCAAGCGAAGGCTCATAATTCTCGATCCCGACGGGCTGCACCGAACCGTTAAGAAGTTGCCGGCGGAATAAAATCGCCGGCAAATTCGCGGTTATCGCGTATCGCCGCTCTTTCCAAATCGTCAACTGGTTGACTGTGCGCCCGCCGGGGATCAACTACCCTCCGACGGGTTGCCGTACGCGGATTCAAACGGTCCGCAAATGGATACGTGCGACACGGGGAGGAAACAACGATGGTCGAGAACAAATTCTACAGCCATGACGTTCATGGCGAATACGAACACTTTTCGCTCGGGGACTTCGAATTGGAAGAGGGCGGCAAACTCCGCAACTGCCAAATCGCCTACACGACGGCCGGGAAACTGAACGCCAAAAAAGACAACGCCATTCTTTTCCCGCATATGTATTCGGGCTCCAGCATGCACATGAAGGCGTTCTACGTGGCGTCCGGCATGGCGCTCGATCCCGACAAGTATTTCATCATTCTTCCGAACATGATCGGCAACGGCCTTTCCACGTCGCCGCACAACTGCCCGCCACCGCTCAATCAGGGGATGTTCCCGAACGTCACCATCGGCGACGACGTTCGCGCCCAGCATAAACTCGTGACCGAAAAATTCGGTATCTCCGAGCTTCAACTCGTGCTCGGCTGGTCGATGGGGGCGCAGCAGACGTACGAATGGGCGGTGCGGCATCCGGCGATGGTCAAGCGGATCGCGCCGGTCGCGGGCACGGCGAAATGCACGCCTCACGATTTCCTGTACACCAACGTCGTTTCCGACGCGATCAAGTCGGACCCCGCTTGGAACAACGGCTTCTATGCCGATTCCAGCGACGTTCACATGGGCTTGCGCCGCCATGCCCGTATTTTCGCGATGATGGGCTTGTGCACCGAGTTCTACAAAGTCGAGGCGTGGCGCGGCGTCGGCTTCACGTCGCTTGAAGACTTCCTCAGCGGGTTCTGGGAAAACTGGTTCCTGCCGATGGATCCGAACAACTTGTTGTGCATGCTTTCCAAGTGGCAACGGGGCGACGTCAGCATCACGACCGGCGGCGACATGAAAAAGGCGCTCGGTCGGATCACCGCCAAGACCACCGTGATCGCGTTCGAGGAAGACATGTTCGTGCCGGTGCGCGATTGCCGTGCCGACCAGGAAATGATCAAGGGAAGCACGCTTAAGGTCGTCCCCAGTCTTTTGGGGCACTTCGCGATGCTTGGCTTGGTTCCCGAAGAGAAAAAGATGATCGACGATACGTTGAAAGCGCTTCTAGCCTCCTAAGTCTCCGTTGTCTGCCGTCGGATCGGCCGGTCCGGCGGCGGACTTTTTTTCCATTTGTTTTATTCGGGCGCCCACCTCGCGGTTCGGGCGCCTGTTTGTTTTTCGACGCCGTTTCGATAGGGTCGGTTCGGAAGCATTGAAAATGATTCGCATGTCAACTGCGTGACAGAATTTTGCCGGTATTCCCGCCATTCTAGACGGAATGGCGGTTCGCCATGATTTATGAAATGGCGAACGCGGAAATTGCACGTTTTTCGTAAGGAGGAATGAAATCATGGCGCGCAATGAAATCGAATTCGAACAACGGCCGGATTTCCCGGCGTCGCACTTTGTCGACACGCGCATCTATACCGATCCGCAAATCTTCGAAGAGGAGAAGGAGAAAATCTTCAAGAAGGTGTGGATGGTGGCGTGCCACGAAAGCGAACTGCCGAAGCCTTACGATTACCGGACCTATCAACACCCGGGCGGCGCCAACCTCTTTCTGGTGCGCGGCGACGACATGAAGATTCGCGGCTTCTACAATTTCTGCACGCACCGCGGCAACACGCTGGTTTACGACCCGTCGGGCAACGCCAAGCACATCACCTGCATTTTCCACATGTGGTCGTTCAACTGCCGCGGCGACCTGGTCGACGTCACGCGCGAAAAGCCGGGCTACCAGGATCGTCTGTGCAAGGAGAAGCTCAGCCTGCGCGAAGTGAAGACCTCGGTTGATTTCAGCGGCGTCGTTTGGGTCAATCTCGACGACAATTGCGGCAGCCTCGAAGGCTATATCGGCAACGCGCTCGACTATCTGAAGCCGGAACTGTCGGCTGAGCCGCTCGAGATCTTCCACTATCACCGCGCCGTCGTGAACACGAACTACAAGCTGTGGCACGACACCAACAGCGAAATTTATCACGACTTCGTCCACTACCATAACCGCAAGACCGGGATGATGCAGAAGGGGTACTTCGATCGGAAGTTCCACTGCTTCGAGAACGGCCATGCGCGTCTGGATTCGATGGAAATGCGCTACGACGCTTACGAGGGCGTTACCGGTCAGCGCGAGCTCGACTGGCCGAAAGCGCCGAAGGCCTGCCACAAATTCATCGATCTGTTCCCTGGCATCACCTACAACCTTCGTTCCCCCACCTTCAGACTCGATTCGATGATTCCGCTGGCCGCCGACAAGGTCATGATCGAATACCGAGGCCTCGCGCCGAAGAGCGATTCCAAGGCGGATCGCCGTCAGCGCATCAAGGACTACATCAACATCTGGGGACCGTTCGGCCGTAACGTCCACGAGGACCTGCTCGCGGTGGAAGGCCAGGGGCAGGCCTTGAAGGGCATCAAGACCTACCTCCTTCATGCGCGCGAGGAGGAGTTCAATTCCCATGACGAAATCGGGATGCGGCACTTCTACGAGGAATGGAGCCGGCGCATGGGCCGGAGTTCCTCCGATCCCTACGGCGAACACGAAGCGCCGGCGGCGGCGAAGCGCAAATCGGCGGCGGCCTAACGGCCTCCACCGATATCTGCGGCAAGTAACTTTAAGCGTAAGCGTAAGCGAGAAAACCAATGGCGAAGACTGCGATCAACGCAACGGCGGCGGCGACCGACTTGGTCTACCGTTCGTGCTTGTACTTGGACGAGCACGATTTTAATTCGTTCCTCGATCTGTGCTCGGACGATTTCACGTACACGATCACGGCGTACAGCCCGGAAGCCCGAACGGACATGCTGTGGATGGACGAGGACAAGGCGAGCATGAAGCGCACGCTCGAGGTTCTGCCGCGTCATAACAGCGATCATTCGCCTCTTTCCCGTCACGTCACCGTTTATAAGGTGGATTACGATGCCAAGAAGGGCGAGGCGTCCGTGGTTTCGGCGTTGCAGGTGTTCAGGACCAAGCTGGACGGCGGCGAAACCGATCTATATGCGGTGGCCAAGATATACGATGTCATCAAGGTAAACGGAAAGGGCGCGCAACTCGCCAGCCGCAACGTGAAGCTGACGACCCGGATGCTCGGTCTCGGGTCGCACATTCCCTTTTAAGTTGACGCGGCGATTGATTAGAATGACCATTCGTTCTATTGTATGGCCTTCGGCGGGATGAAGGCAGGTAAGGCCGACACACGACGCGCGAATGTCGAGGCGCTTGAAGCGAGCGCGCCGAAGGCAAACGACGCTTTGTGACATTCCAAACATCCGACGCGGCCCGAAGCCGCGCAATCAAACTGAGGAGGATACATGGCAAGCGGCATTTCGATTCATCCCGCCGTGGACGGCGGGATCAAGGCAGGGAAGAAGGATTTCGCCGGCGGCACGTTGGTCTGCAAGTGCAAGACGAACCCCGTGACGGTGACGATCAAGGGCAATTGCGCGTTCAACCACGTCTGCGGTTGCACGAAGTGCTGGAAGCCGGCGGGCGCGACGTTCTCGCAGGTCGCCGTCGTCTCGCGCGACAACCTGACCGTCACGGCGAATGCCGATAAGCTGGCGATCGTCGATCCGTCGGCGGCGATTCAGCGCTACGCCTGCAAGGACTGCGGCGTCCACATGTACGGCCGGATCGAGAACAAGAACCATCCATTTTACGGCTTCGATTTCATCCATACCGAGCTTTCGAAGGACGAAGGCTGGGCGCCGGCGGAATTCGCGGCGTTCGTGTCCTCCGTCATCGAGTCGGGGACGAAACCCAGCGACATGCCGGCGATCCGCGGACGGATCAAGGAGATCGGGCTCGAACCCTACGACTGTTTGTCGCCCGGACTGATGGACGCCATCGCGACCCATACGGCGAAAGCCAAGGGTACGCTTCGCGAATAGAGACCATCGGATAACGACCGCGATAGCCTTGGCGAATCGGCGCGCGCCCCGGCGAGGGCGCGCGCACCTTCGTAACCGGAGGAAGTCGCCGGAGGCGCCTCGAGAAGGAATAGCGACATGGACGTGAAAGCCGCGATAGCCGTGAAGGCGGGAAAGCCGCTGGTGATCG
>CAZDFF010000259.1:0-5107 GCA_964504425.1 uncultured Hyphomicrobiales bacterium | reverse complement strand
AAAGCGGGCGCGTAGGCCGGATCGCCGTCCGGCACCGATGTATGTGCAGGACCAGCGCGCGAATGTCATGTTTTTCGGCCATTTTCGGCAAACAGGTTTAACCGCTTGCGCTTATCCCCCCGGGCGCGATGGCCCGGCAATGCCGGAACCAAAGCGAACCCGCCGATACCGTTTGCCAAAAATATTCATCAAATCAAACAATTATGGGATCTCCCGTGCAGCCGACCGGACAGCCGGGACCGGCACCGCCGTTTCGCGGTCACAAAAGAAACCATATGGTTTTCAAATGATTAATCCTTGCAATGCCGGACCTTCCGATTCGGCCCCGCACCGGGGCGACAAGTGTACCAACGAATAGTCGATTTTGCCTCAACGATCCGGCCCGGGCGATTGGTGGCGCCGACGGGCTCGGTTATGATCCACCGCGACCGGAGGAGCCCCGATGCCCGAGCAAGCCGCCGTCCTGTTCGCCAACGACGCCTTCTACGTGGCCTTCGCCGGCGGCGACATGGCGGCCATGGACGAGGTCTGGGCCGAGGACGCGCCGGTCACCTGCATCCACCCCGGCTGGCGGCCGCTCGAGGGCCGCGAGGAGGTGATGGCCAGCTGGCGTTCCATCCTGACCGCGCCGACCCGGCCGCAGATCCGGGTCCGGCACGCCCGCGCTCATGTCCTTGGTACCGTCGCCTACGTGATCTGCCACGAAATCCTGGACCGCGGCGTGCTGGTCGCGACCAACGTGTTCGTCAAAAACGGCAGCCGGTGGAAGATGGTCCACCACCAGGCCGGCGAAGCGCCGCCGCCCGAGGAGGACGAGGACGAGCCGCCGGAAATAGTACAATGAGCGGTCGTGCCGTGACCTTCGACATTCACGGCACCGTGACGTGCGCCGGCCGCCGGGTCGGGTATGATCGCGCCATGTGCCCCATCGGAGCCCGACCATGATCCGCCGCGCCCTTTTGGCCGTCGCCCTGCTGCTGAGCCCGGCCGCCTTCGCCGCCGACTCGAGCGACCCGGCGCCGGCCCGCAACCCGGACTACGCCGCCGCCGTCGCCAAGTCGAAGGCGGGCGACTACGGCGCCGCCATCGACCTGCTGCACAAGGCGCTCGCCAAGGAGCCGAAGAACGCCGACGTGCTCAACCAGCTCGGCTACACGCACCGCAAGACCGGCGAGCTAGAAAAGGCCAAGGGCTTCTACGCCCAAGCCCTCGCCATCGACCCGGACCATCGCGGCGCGCACGAATACATCGGCGAGCTCTACCTGATGACCGGCGACGTGGCGAAGGCGGAGGAGCACCTCGCGCGCCTCGACAAGATCTGCCTGTTCGGCTGCGAGGAATACCGGCAGTTGAAAAAGGCCGTCACCGCCTACAAGGCGAACAAGAAGTAACCGCCCCGCCTAGAACGCCTTCCAGTCGATCGGCTTGGACACGTCCAGGCGCCGCCCCGCCGGCGGCATCGGATACTTCTGCCCGCTGGCGCAGTTGAACAGCACCGCCGTGTCGTTGGCCCCGACCCGCCCGTCCTTCCTGGCGATCCGGTAGGCGACCAGGGTCGCCGCGCCCTCGGGCGACAGATGCACGCCTTCGGATTTAGCGATTTCCAAACGAGTCGCCGCCACTTCGGCGTCGTCGACCGCCACCCCGAACCCGTTGGTCGCGCGAATCGATTTCAAAATCAACCGATCCGCGAACGGCTTCGGCACGCGCACGCCGGGCACATTGGTGGTGACTGGCGTCCACGGTTCGGCGACATGGTCGGCGCCTTCGTCGAACGCCTTGACGATCGGACCGCAGCCGGTCGACTGCACCGCCACCAGGCGCGGCCGCTTCGATCCGATCCAGCCCAACGCTTCCAGTTCGTCGAACGCCTTGGCCATGGCGATCAGCCCGGTGCCGCCGCCGGTCGGAAAGAAGATGACGTCCGGCACCTGCCAGCCCAACTGCTCGACGATTTCGAGGCCCATGGTCTTCTTGCCCTCGACCCGGTAGGGCTCCTTCAAGGTCGAGAGGTCGTACCAGCCGGTGTGCGGCGTGCCCTGGGCGACCGTCCGCCCGCAGGCGTCGATCAACCCGTCCACGGTCAGCACGTCGGCGCCGTACAGCCCGATCTCGCGCAGGGTCACGTCGGGGGTGTCGGCCGGCGTGAACACGGTCGCCTTGATCCCGGCGCGGGCGGCATAGGCCGACAGCGCGCCGCCGGCGTTGCCCGCCGTCGGCATGGCGATGTGCGCGACCCCGAACGCCTTCAGCATCGAGACCGCGACCGCCAGCCCGCGCGCCTTGAACGAGCCGGTCGGCATGCGGCCTTCGTCCTTCACCAGGATGCGCCCGCCGCCGAGCTTCTTCGCCAACCCGTCGAGCGATACCAGCGGCGTCATCGCCTCGCCCAAGGAAACGATGTCCTCGGCCCGGCGCATCGGCAGCAGTTCGCGGTAGCGCCACATGTCCGGCGGCCGCCCCGCGAGGTCGCTTTTCTTCAGCGTCTTCTTCAGGCGATCGAGATCGTAGCGCACCAGCAGCGAATGGCCGGCGCGGGAAATATTGTGCAGCGTGTCGGCGTCGTGGCGTTCGCCGGTCCCGCCGCATTCCATGTGCGAGACGAAGCAGCCGGCATCGGCGGGAGCGAGCGCGTCCATGCGGACATCGCGTCGAAGGCGATGCTGATCCGCATCTGGTCGGCGGCGAACGGCACCGTGCGGTGATAGACGTAGGACGGGAACAGCACGATCAACCCCACTTCCGGTTTGAACAGGCGTACCGAGGGCTCGGCCTTGCAGCCGACCTCGTCGGGCGGCCGCCCGAATTCGATCCAGCCCGCGCGGTCGGCGGCGCCCGCGTCCACCACCGGCGGCACCTTGGCGTAGCAGACGCCGCTCAGCCACGCCGTCGGGTGGATGTGCGGCACCTGATGGCCCTCGGCCTCCAGCACCACCGACCACATGGCGAGGCGGAAATCCTTGGGCCGGCGGATCGCGAACGGATGGCCGGAACCGGCCGGCAGCGCGCGGATGTAATCCTCGACGGCGGCGCGAATTTGTTTTTCGAGGAAGGCGATCGGACCCTTCGGCTCGCTCAGCAGGTCGCCGGTGTGGCGGCCCTTGCGGGTGGCGTTGCCGTCCGGGTCCCGGCGCAGGGTGGGATGGGCCAGGATGTGCCCGGCCAAGGCGACGGTGTAGTCGTCCATCGAGGCGAATTGCGGCGGCACGTCGAAGCGCGCCGTGCGGATCAGGGACTCGAACCCGAGCAGATCTTCCATCGCCGCGCGCTCGCCGGCTTCGCCCAGGGCCATGACCCGGCCGGCCAACGCGCCGGTGTTGCCCGGCTCGACCTGCAAGGCGGCGTCGAACGCGGCCAGCGCGCCCATGGCGTCGCCGGCGCGCAGCAGCGCCATGCCGACCCCGGCGTGGGTGAAGGGCACCCTGCCGTTGATCTCGACCGCGCGCCTGGCGGCGGTGACGGCTTCGTCGGGCCGGCCGAGCGCGTGCAGCGCGTTGGCAAGATTGCCGTAGGCCTCGAGGAACGTGGGCTTCAGTTCGACGGCGCGGCGGAACGCGGCCTCGGCCTCTTCGTTGCGGCCGGCCAGCATCAAGGCATTGCCGAAATTGAAGTGCGCCTCGGGCCAGTCTTCCTTCAGCGCCAGCGCGCGTTCCAACGCCGCGATCGCCTCGTCGCGCCGGTGGAGCGCACGCAACGCGACGCCGCGGTTGAGATGCACCGTCGGGTATTGCGGCGCCATGGCCAACGCGCGGTCGAGCACCTCCAGTGCCTCGTCGGCGCGGCCCATGCTGGTCAGCACCGAGCCGAGGTCGCACAGCGCGTCCAGCGCCTGCGGGTCCGTCTCGACGACCCGGCGGAAGGACTTGGCGGCTTCGTCGTGGCGCATGGCGGCGACGGCGGCGGCGGCGCGATTCTGGTGGCCGGCCACGTTGCCGGGTTCCAGCGCGACGACCCGGTCGAACGTCGCCAGGGACTCGTCGGCGCGGCCGAGCTGCAACAGCACCAGGCCCCGGTTGTTGAGCGGCTTGACGAAATCGGGACTGATCGCCAGCGCGCGGTCGATATAGGTCAGCGCCTCGCCGGGATCGCCCGATTGCATCGCCATCACGCCCATCAGGTGCAGGACGTCCGCGTTCCTGGGATCGGCGGCGAGGATGGAATCGTAGATCGCGCGGGCCGTGCCCATGCGCCCGGCCATGTGGTGCTCGCGCCCGGCGGCCAGGGCGCGGGCGATTTCGGCGGCTTTGCCGGATTCGGGGCCGGCGGTTCCGGGGTCTTGCATGGCCTTCGTCTTGTCCGTCTCTCCGATCGCGCCCGGAGCCTACAATCCGGCGGCGGGTTTGCAACCGCCGACTTCGGGTCCGGGCTCGTTTGAATGCGTTCCGATGCGGTTGCAATCGATTTTAAGGCGTTCCGATACGGCTTTTTCGCCTTAACATATTGATATTATTAAATACGTCTCGAATTTTTGCCGCCCGTGTCACCCTTTATCGGCTTTTATCGTCAAATATCGTCTTTTTCGAAATTACCCGTCAATAAAATCAAAGGCCTCGCCACCAAGTATTTGTAATAATTCCTATCATAGGACAATTCGAGAGTCAAGAGCGCGGCGCCCATCCGGCCTAATCGGGTATAATTGGACATAATTGGCTATATTCGGCCATAATCGGCCAGGACGGAGAGCGCGATGGACGGCCTGAAGATCACCCCCGCGATGCTGCGGTCGATCGCCGAGATCGACGAGTTCAAGGGTAAGTGGCGGGCGCTGGGCAACCTGGCGCCGGACCGCTTGGCGGCGCTGCGCCGGACCGCGACCGTCGCCAGCATCGGCTCCAGCACCCGGATCGAGGGCGCGCGGCTGAGCGACCGCGAGGTCGAGGCCCTGCTCCGCGCCCCAGACCCCGTCCGGTTCGTGTCGCGCGACGAGGAGGAGGTCGCCGGCTACGCGGCGGCGATGGACCTGGTGCTGGCGTCGTGGGCCGCGATCCCGCCGACCGAGAACCATATCAAGCAACTGCACCGGATCATGCTCGAATTCAGCGCCAAGGACGAACGGCACCGGGGCGAATACAAGAAGCTGCCGAACCGGGTCGAGGCGTTTGATGAG
>CAZDFF010000258.1:3624-5116 GCA_964504425.1 uncultured Hyphomicrobiales bacterium | reverse complement strand
CGAAAGACGGACTTCGTTGCCGACCTCGAGGCGGCCGAACTTGCCGTCGACGACGCTGTTCTTGTGAAAATAGACGTCGCCGTATTCCGCCACGTCGACGAACCCGTAGTCGGCGAACAGGCGGACGACCTTGCCGTGGATAGGCGATTCGTGATGCTTGATCTTTCCGCCCTTTTTGCGCGTCTTGTCTTCGAGCTGCCGCGTCACGGCGTTGAACGCGTCGCGAACGGCTACATACACGTCCTCATGGGCGTGATCCTGGGGATGGCCGTGCTTGGCCAAGACCGCGCCGCCGGGGGCCGTGATGTCGATCCGCACGTTGTAAAGCCTGCCTTTGTGCTGATGGTGATGGCGGGCTTCGACGGTCACATGGCAGGCCATGATCCGCGAATCGAACCGTTCCAGTTTCGCCGCGTGTTCTCCGATGGCGGCCTCGACGGCGGGCGAGGGGTCGATATCGCGGAACGCGATCTGCAATGGAATCGTCATTCGAGTTTTCCTTCTTCGAACGTCTCGTTGGCGGATCGATCAGGCCGCAATGCTTTCGACGTCGCCCTTGGCGATTTCTTCAAGCACCTCGAAATTCCGGATCGCGATGTGCTGCGGATTGACCAGGGAGATGATCGCCTTTTCCTTGAACTCGCCGATGGCGCGGCTGATGGTTTCGACGGCAAGACCGAGGAAATCCGCGATGTCGGACCGGCTCATGGCCAGATGGATGTCCCGCGTCGCACCGGCCTTGCCGTTGCGGCGGCTCAGCATCACCAGAAACGACGCGACCCGGGCCTTGGCACCGAAGCGCCCGAGCAGGAGGCGCTGCTGGGTCGACATCAACTGGTCGCGCAGCATCGCGAACAGGTAGCCGCCGAGGGCGGAATCACTGCGGATCAACGACGTCACCTGGGCGCGGGGAAGGCGCTGGACGGTGGCCGGCGACAACGCGTCGACCGAGAACTGGTGCACTTCGTCGAGTTCCAGGCCGAAGAACTGCCCGGCATGGAGAAACGCGATGATCTGGCGCTTGCCGTCTTCGGTCATCCGGTAGAGGCGAAGGCTGCCGGACACGACGCGAAAGTAAGCTTCGGCGGGATCGCCTTCCTCGAACACGACCGCGCCTTTGGCGACGGCGATGGTGCGGCCGACGGCGTGGAACGGGTCGCGGTTGTCGGCACGGTCATTCGTCCGCGGGGCATCCGCGTTCAGAGTCGCCCGCGCATGCATCGCGTGGGCGGCCAGGGCGTTCGGGGAACGGGTTTCGATGTGCAGGGCGGGCATGGGATTCTCCTCGATCCGTGTTGTTCGTGGAGGTACCAATAACCGATTGAGAATGCGCCCGAAATTCGCACGAATACCTACGGGATTGCCCGTACGGAGTACTACGTACTTCGAAGAAAAAAACTCAATTCTGCGCCATCGCTTTTTGCACATTGGCCATCAATTGGCGGTGATCGAGCGGCTTTTCCATGACAATCGACGCCCCGGATTCCCGCGC
>CAZDFF010000258.1:0-3614 GCA_964504425.1 uncultured Hyphomicrobiales bacterium | reverse complement strand
CGTCGCCGCCGCCGGTGATGACGATGACGGGCATGCCGATCTTTCTTTCGCCCATTCGGGACAGGATCTGGAGGCCGCCCATGACCGGCAGATGCAGGTCCAATACCACGCACCCGCCGCGTTCCGGCCCGACGGCAGCCAGAAAGTCCTCGCCCGAGCCGAACGCTTCGACCTTCAGGTCGTGTGATTCGAACAGCGCGGTCAGCGAATCGCGCACGGCATCGTCGTCGTCGACTACATAAACCACGGCATTTCCATTCGTCGTCACGGTCGGCCTATTTCCTCATTCTCGAGGGCTATTGGCGGAATTTTTTCCGCCGGCAAAAGAGTTGGAGTCGCGCTTTCGTATTTCTTGTCCGATAGTTTTTAGCGCAAATTCCACGCAGGGAAATTGACCGGGCGCAATCGGGACGTTCCGGGGGCAAGATAATTTCTGTGGTGCAGGGCGGGAATACGTAGAAATACATACGGCGATCCGGGGTCTGTACGCCGCCGGCGCCGCCCGATCACTTGTCCCGCAACGGAATTCCGGCGGCAAGCGCAAGGCGGACGAGGTGCGATATGCTCGGCGCGTTCAGCTTTTCGATGATCCGGCTGCGATGGATTTCGACGGTCCGCGGGCTGATATTCAACGCGGCCGCGATTTCCTTATTCGCGTAACCGGAGGCGAGAAATTCCAGGACTTCCCGTTCGCGCGCCGTGAGCTTATCGACGAGCGTTTTCGCGGCCGAGTCCAGGCCCCGTTCCGTTGCGCTCGCCCGGTGGGAGGCCAAGGCGCGGTCGACCGCCTGCAGGATGCGGTCGTCGGTGAAGGGTTTCTCGATGAAATCGACGGCGCCGCCTTGCATGGCCTTGACCGCGAGCGGAATGTCCCCATGCCCGGTGACGACGATGACCGGTAAATCGATCCCGCGCTCGCGCAACTTGTCTTGCAGCTCGATGCCGGTCATTCCGGGCATGCGCACGTCGGCGATGAGGCAGCCGTTGCCGTCGTTACGGCAGCGATCTAGTGCCTCCTCGGCCGATGCGAAGGCGGTGACGGCGAACCCACTCGATTCGAGCAGGGCTTTCAGCGAGTCGCGGACGGCGTCGTCGTCGTCGACGATATAAACGGATCGGTCACTCGTCGGGGTCATCGTCGATCGGCGGCGCCATTGGCAGGGTGAAGTAGAATACAGTACCGCCGTTCGTTCCACCATCGGCCCAAATGCGGCCGCCGTGGGCCTCGACGATCGAACGGCAGATGGAAAGGCCGAGACCCATGCCGCTTTCCTTGGTGGTCAGGAACGGTTGGAACAGGCGGCTGGCGACCTCCTCCGGCAATCCGGGCCCGGTATCGGCAACAGCGACCAGGACGGCATCGTCGCGAAGATCGGTCGCGATCGTCAACTCCTTGCGCACGGTCGCCGCCATGGCTTCGACGCTGTTGCGGACCAGATTCAGGACGACTTGCTGAATCTGGATCTTGTCGATCAAGACCGCCGGGAGGTCTTTTCCCAGTTTCATGAATACGCGCACGCCCAATTCGGCAGAGCCGATCAAGGCCAAGGCGCTGGCTTCCTCGACCACGGGATTGACGACCTCGGGCGCGCGACCGACCTCGCCCTTGCGCAGGAACTCGCGCAACCGGCGGATGATGTCGCCGGCGCGGCCCGCCTGGACGACCGCCTTTTCCATGTATTCATGAACGCGGTCGGGCACCGCGATGCCGGTCGTCGCGATCGTCCGGCGGGACGCCTCGACGTAGTTGACGATCGCGGTCAGGGGCTGGTTGAGTTCGTGGGCGATGGCGGAGGCCATCTCGCCCATCTCCGAAACCCGCGACAGATGCCGGATTTGCGCCTGGGCGTCGAGCAGCCGCCGTTCCCGGCTTTGCCGTTCGCTGACGTCGCGCACGAATCCCGTGAAAAATCGTTCCCCCTCGAGCAGGAATTCGCCGACCGCCAGGTCCATCGGAAAGGTGGTGCCGTCCTTGCGTTGGCCGACGACCACGCGGCCGATGCCGATGATCCGCTTTTCTCCGGTTCCCAGATATCGTTCGAGATAACCGTCGTGTTCCTCGCGATAAGGGGGCGGCATCAACATGTTCACGTTGCGGCCGACGACTTCACGTTCTTCGTAGCCGAACAGCCGTTCCGCCGCCGGGCTGAACGATTGCATCCGGCCCTTCTTGTCGATGCTGACGATTCCATCGAGGGCGGTGTCGACCACCGATCGCAGTCGCGCCTCGCGCTCGCGCAGGTTGCGGTCGGCGGTGCCTTGCGGCATGGCCGGACGCACGGAAATGGCGAATGAACGCCGTTCGCCGCCATCGATCTCGCCAACCGAGGAGTCGAGGGCGAAGGCGGTGCCGTCCTTACGTCGGCCGATGAATTCGGCGGTAGCGGCGGCGAGTTCGCGCCCGCTGACCGGCCGGCGCGCGTCGGCGTCGACGGCATCGTCGCGCGGACACGGCACGATGAATTCGCCGATATTCCGCCCGATGACGTCCTCGGCTCGATATCCGAACAAGCGTTCGCAGGCTGGGTTGAACACGGCCACCGTGCCGGCGCCGTCGACGACGACAAGGCCATCCGCGAGCCCCTCGACAATCTTGCGGAGGCTTTGCTCTGTCGCGGGATCGGACGCGTTGGATGGCCGATTACCGACCATCGTGGCCGTATCCGCAACCTTGGTCGTTATATGATCGCCCCGAGGCCTCCATAACACATGTTTTAATTGTGTTTTTGGCTTCGAACAACAGTTCCTTTCTACAATAGCCCGTTAACGTTTAGGGACTCTTCCAAACGCCGCCCATCCAGGCGCATCGCCGGGCGGAATAGGGGCACCTTCAGATCGCGATTGCTTTCTCAAGGTGGCCGGGCAGATCGTGGGGCGCGACGTGGGTCAGATCCTTCGAAACCTCATTGGCGACCATCCCCGCGGCGGTTTTGCTCAGGCAATCGCGCAGCACGCCCAGCGTTTTCGCCGGCGCGACCAACACCAAGCGATCGAACGATCCGGCCTCCGCCGCGCGGTCGACATGGGCGGCCAGCGTTTGGGCGAAACGCTCCTTCTCGATCAGATGCGGATCGGATTTGGGTTGCATGGCATGACGACGCGTGGCGCTGACGTGACCTTTCCCAGGACGATCGCTGCCGATCTCGTGGCTGGGCGCCAGCGCGACCGAGGTTTCGTGAACCGGCGAGGGGTTCAACACCTTGCCTTCCTGAAGAAAGATGCGGGCCCGCGCGCCGTCGGCGACGACGATCCAAGTGCGTATCGGTTTCATTGTCGGAACATTCCCTTTGATACGTTCGATTCGGTATTGGGAAAGGCTGCCATCGTACGGGGCAGCCGGCATTGATCCTGGTCAATCCAAGACGGCGGGTCGCCGCTTGACGGCGATCAACGACAGGACCGCGCCAGGGCCGCACTTTACCGGTGTCTCGGCGTGCTTTTCGCCGTCTGGAGGTATGTATGCGTATTGCAATGATCGGCACCGGATATGTCGGATTGGTATCCGGGGCGTGCTTCGCCGAATTCGGAGTCGACGTGACGTGCATCGACCGGGATCGGACCAAGATCGCGCGCCTGAAGGCCGGCGAGATTCCGATTTACGAGCCCGGTCTCGA
>CAZDFF010000257.1:0-5120 GCA_964504425.1 uncultured Hyphomicrobiales bacterium | reverse complement strand
TCGGCCAGCGCGCGCATCAACGTTTGTTCCGTGCGCATCTGATCGACCAGCGTCGACAACTGCTCGCCCAGCATCGTCAGCCCGGCGTTGGCCGAGATCTTGCTTTCCTCGCCGCGCGCCATCGTGCGCTGCAATTCCTCCAGGCTTTCCGCCGTCTGTTCCAGAAGCGCCTGAACGTAGGCCGGGACCGCCTGATCGCCGTCGCCGGACAGCGCGCCGCTGGAAAGCCGGGTCAGGCTGGACAGCCATTCTTCCAGGTCGTTGTAGAAGCGGTTCTGCGCCTGGCCGGCCTGCAGGTCGAGGAAGCCCAGGATCAGCGATCCGGCGAGGCCGAACAGCGATGACGAGAACGCCGTGCCCATGCCGGTCAGCGGGGCTTCGAGGCCGCGCTGCAAATCCCGGAACACGTTGGTCGCGTCGCTGGACGTGACCGACAGGCCGCCGATGACGTCGCGGATCGACGAGACCGTGCCCAAGAGGCCCCAGAAGGTGCCGAGGAGGCCGAGGAAGATCAGCAGGCCGATGGTGTAGCGCGAGATGTCGCGCGATTCATCCAGGCGCGAATTGATGCCGTCGAGCAGCGAGCGCATGGAAAGCGCCGACAGGCTCAGGCCCGAGCGGCGTTCTTGCAACATGTTTGCCATCGGCGCGAGAAGCTTGGGCAGCGTCGGCTCGGACAACGGCGCGCGCTTGCCGCGAAAACTTTCGATCCAGGCGACCTCGGGATACAGCATCGCGACTTGGCGGAAATTGAGCACGATGCCGACCAGGAAAACGCCCAGGATCAGGCCGTTCAGCGGCGGGTTCGCCATGAACGCCGTGCGCAGGGGGTCGAACACCGCCGCCGCGACGGCGGCGACGGCGATCAGGAACAACAGCATCCGGACGAGAAAGCGCCGCGGCCGTGCCATGGACTTACCTTTCAGGCGCTGGCGGGAGGAATGAACGCGGCGCCGTGTGACCGATCATCGCGCGACGAGGTTGACGTCGACCCGGTTCATCGGTTGCTCGGCGGTCTTGTCGCCGAGCGCGCGGACGTCGATCCGCGTCGCGCGCACGCCGTCCTCGATCAGGTACGACCGAACCGCGAGCGCGCGCGACAGCGACAGGCGTCGCGCCTTGCTGGAACTGAGGTCGCTGCCGCCCGCATAGGCCAGAAGCTGCAGGCGGAGGCCTTCGTCCGCCTTCATCTTCGCGGCCAGGTCCTTCAGACCCTTCTGCGCGTTGGCGGGCAATTTCGAATCGTCGTTCGGGAAGGCGATCCGCAGCGCGACGTCGCCCGCGGCCGGAGCGCCTGCGGGCGGCAGCGAGGCCTGCGCCTTGGGTTCTTCCTTCGCCTTCGGCGGGACCGGGGCGGCGACCGTCGGCACCGAAGCCGGTGGGGGCGGCGGTGGCGGCGCCTTGGCCTCGGGCGGCGCGGGCGGCGGCGCGATGGACGTCTGCCCGGACGGCGCCGACGGTGCCTTCGGCGGTTCGGCCGGCGGCGGCTTGGGCGCCATCGCGGATTCGACCTTCTCGGTCGGCGCGCGCTTGGGCGCGGGGGCCGGCTTCGGTTTCGCCGCCGCGACGGCCTTCGGTTGCGGCTTGGGCTTGGGCGCGGCCTTCGGCTTCGACGCGTCGGCGGCACGCACTTTCGGTTTTGTCTCGGCCTTGGGCGGGGCGAGTGCCGGCGCCGGGGATTCCGGTCCGCCGGGGCCGAAGTAACGCGAAACCGGGGGGCGCGACCCCGGCATCATGAGTCGGCCCTGGCCGACGGACGCGCCGGGGGCGCCGGGGACGTAGGACGGTGCCGCGTAAGGCGCGGCCGGGCCGGGCCCGCCGTCGATGGCGCTGAGGTCGACGATCACGCTTTGGCCGTCGCCGAGCACCGGCGTGCCCTGTGCGCGGCCGTCGCCGGGCTGCAACGCGAGCATCAGGGCGGCGGCGCCGACGACGGCGCCTATCCGGTGAAGTCCAATGAACGGTCGGAGAAAGGCCATAAGTCGATCGATTCCCACACGAAACCGGGGTGCCAAAAGCATGCCGGGCCTGTCTCGGCCGGTTCGCCCACCATAGCCAAGGCCCGGCTTGGAAACAACCGGTTTGCCGGTCGATACTGGGAACGAATAGGCGGGAAATAAAGCTTTTTTATGGCCGAAGGGTCTGCGTGATGCCCTCGACCCGGCGCAGAATGTCGCCCAAGGTCCCATGCAGTTCGTTGTTGGCCGCCAGCAGCGACCCGCTGGTCAGCATGTTCGGGCCGCCGTCGATCTCGCTCACGAACCCGCCGGCTTCGCGCACCAGCACGATACCCGCCGCGACGTCCCAGGGGTTCAGGCCCGTTTCCCAAAACCCGTCGTAGCGTCCCGCCGCGACGTAGGCCAAGTCGAGCGCGGCCGATCCGAAGCGGCGAACGCCCGCCGAAACGGCCATGACGGCCTCCAACTGGCGCAGGAACAGTCCGTGGTCGCGGGCGCCCTTGAAGGGGATGCCGGTCGCGAACAGCGCGTCGGCCGGATCGCGTCGGGCCGACGCCCGCAGCCGCCGCCCGTTCAGGTGCGCGCCGGTGCCTTTCTCGGCCCAGAACATCTGATCGTATATCGGTTCGTAGACGACGCCGGCGACCAGCTCGCCGTCGCGCTCCAGCGCGATCGAAATCGAGAAATGCGGAATGCCGTGCAGGAAATTGGTCGTGCCGTCCAGGGGGTCGACGATCCAGCGGTTCGACGTATCGGCGCCGACGACCGTGGTGCCTTCTTCCATCAGCAGGCCGAAGCGCGGCCGTGCCTTGATCAGTTCGGCGGCCAGCACGGATTCGGCCTTGCGGTCCGCGGCGCTGACGAAATCGGCCGGCCCCTTGCGCGACACCTGCAGGTGCTCGACCTCGCCGAAATCGCGCACCAGCCCGCGCGCCGCCTTCTGGGCGGCGGCGATCATCACGTTCAAAAGGGCGGAACGCGCGGCCACGGTTATCGTGTCCTCCTAAGAAGCGCGGACGGAATAAAAGGCGTCAGTCCTTGGCGCGTTCGACGTACGATCCGTCGACGGTGTTGACGACCACGCGCGTGCCCGATTCGACATGCGGCGGCACCATGACGCGCGCGCCGTTTTCCAGCACGGCCGGCTTGTAGGACGAACTGGCGGTCTGTCCCTTCACCACGGGATCGGCCTCGACGATCCTGAGCGTCACGTGCTGCGGCAGGGCGACCGAAACCGGCTTGCCTTCAATGAGATCGATGGTGACCGGCATGTTTTCCTGCAGGAACGCGACGCTGTCGCCCAGCAATTCCTTCGGCAGGGTGATCTGCTCGAACGTTTCGGCGTCCATGAAGGTCAGGTTGTCGTCGTCGGCGAACAGATAAGTGTATTCGCGTTCGTCCACCATCAGGCGCTCGACCGTGTCGGCGGTGCGCCAGCGTTCGTTGGTTTTGACGCCGGTCATCACGTCGCGCATTTCGACGGCGATGAACGCGCCGCCCTTGCCGGGCTGGATGAGCTGGATCTTGATGACCGCCCACTGTTTGCCGTTGTGATCGAGGATGTTGCCGGGGCGGATGGTGTTGGCGTTGATTTTCATGGATATGCCGCTGTGCTCGCTGTCGGGGCCTGGAATTCGGCGCGGAACCTAGCAGGGGCGGCCGGGGCTGGCAATCGCCGCCGGTTTCAGGGGCGGGAACGGGGGTACGGATGCATCCGGCCGGCGGGGTCGCGTACCGCCCCGGCGGCGTCCGGGCCGTAATCGGGGCCCAGCGGCACCTTGCCGAAGCCGCCCGGCACGTCCAGCACATACGTCGGCATGGCGATGCCGGAAACCCGCCGCCGAAGCGCGGCGACCAGTTCCCGGCCGCGTTCGATCTCGACCCGGAAGTGCGAGGTGCCGCGGACCAGATCGCATTGATGCAGGTAGTAGGGTTTGATGCGGATGGCGATCAGGCCTTCCATCAGGTCGGCGAGCGCGTCGACCGTGTCGTTCACGCCGGCCAGCAGCACCGACTGGCTCAGCATCGGAATGCCGGCGGCGCCGAGTTTGGCGCAGGCGGCCCGCGCCGCGTCGGTCAGTTCGCGCGCGTGATTGCAATGCACGACGACGAACATCGCCTTCGGCGTTGCCAGCGCGGCGATCAGGTCGTCGTTTATCAGGCGCGTCGCCGCGACCGGCACCCGGGTATGAATGCGGATCGTCGTCAGGTGCGGGACGGCCGAAAGCGCCCGCACGATCCGCGCCAGCTTGGCCGGCGCCAGAACAAGGGGATCGCCGCCGGTGAGGATGGCTTCTTTTATGGTGTCGCGCGCGCGCACGTACTCGAGCGCGGCCTCGAGTTCGGCCTCGTTCAATCCGCCGCCGGCTTCGTCCAAGACGTCGCGGCGGAAGCAAAACCGGCAATGAACGGCGCACGCCAGGGTCGGCTTCAGCAGCACCCGGTCGGCATGGCGATGCACGATGCCCTTGATCGGCGAATAGGCGTCGTCGCCGATCGGATCGGCAAGCTCCTCCGGCGCGACGATCAATTCGCGCGCCGACGGCAGGTACTGGCGCCGGATCGGGTCGTCGGGGTCGCCGGGGTCGATCAGGGCCAGGATTTCGGGCGTCGTCTTGCGGCTGAAATGCAGGGCCGCCGCCGCCGCGCCGGGATCGGCCTCGGGCGCGGGGTCGTTCGCGATCGGGCGGTCTTGCTCGCGGACGAGCGGCATCGGCATACTCCCGGCGGCCTTTAGAAAGAACGGCCTTGGGCCGTCTTTCGGTGGGGTAGGCGGGCGGACGGCCGCCGTCAAGGGAGAATGCGATGAGCCGCGCCCCGGAATGGTGGCGTTCCGACGTTCTGGCCCGGCGCCTGCCGGCCTTGCGCACGCGCGGCCGGATCGCGGATGCGGTGCGCGGATTTTTCCGCGCGCGCGACTTCGCCGAGGTCGAGACGCCCGCCCTTCAAGTCTCGCCCGGGATGGAACCGCATCTTCGACCCTTTGCGACGGACCTCGACGAGCCGTTCGGCCGGGAGCGGCGGCGCCTTTATCTGCACACGTCGCCCGAATTCGCCATGAAGAAGCTGCTGGCGGGCGGCGTCGAGCGGATGTTCCAGCTCGCGCGGGTGTTCCGGAACGGCGAGCGGGCGGACACCCATCATCCCGAGTTCACCATGCTC
>CAZDFF010000256.1:0-5136 GCA_964504425.1 uncultured Hyphomicrobiales bacterium | reverse complement strand
CGGCTGCCCGCGACGAGCCGCCCGACATCGACGTGGATTTCGAGCACGAGCGGCGCGAAGAGGTGATCCAGTACATCTATGCCAAGTACGGCCGGGAACGCGCCGCACTGACGGCCGAGGTCATATCCTATCGGTCCCGCAGCGCGATCCGCGACGTGGGCAAGGCCATGGGGCTCTCGCTCGACACCGTCGACGCGCTGGCGCGTGTCGCGGGCGGTTGGCGGCGAGGCGACCTCGAAGAAGACGATCAGGTCCGTGCCGCCGGTCTCGACCCGAACGACTACACGGTGGGACTCGCCATTCGCCTCGCTCGCGAACTGGCCGGGTTTCCCCGGCATCTTTCGCAGCACGTCGGCGGCTTCGTCATCAGCCGCGGCCCCTTGTCGGAGACGGTTCCCATCGAGAACGCGGCCATGGCGGATCGCACGGTCATCGAATGGAACAAGGACGATCTCGATACCTTAGGCATCCTCAAGATCGACGTGCTGGGGCTCGGCATGCTGACCTGCGTGCGCAAGGCGTTCGAACTGATCGAGCGCCATCACGGCAAGACCTACGATCTCGCCATCGTGCCGGCCGAGGACCCGGCGGTCTACGACATGCTGTGCCGTGCCGACAGCATCGGCGTGTTCCAGGTCGAAAGCCGGGCGCAGATGACCATGCTGCCGAGACTGAGACCCCGGACCTTCTACGACTTGGTGATCGAGGTCGCCATCGTCCGTCCAGGGCCGATCCAAGGCGACATGGTGCATCCCTATCTCCGCCGCCGCACCGGCGAGGAGCCGGTGCACTACCCGTCGAAGGAACTGGAAGACGTCCTGGGCAAGACGCTCGGTGTTCCTCTATTCCAGGAGCAAGCGATGAAGATCGCCATCGTCGCCGCTGGGTTCACGCCCGAGGAGGCCGACCGGCTGCGCCGCGCCATGGCGACTTTCCGGCGCGCCGGCACCATCCAGGGCTTCCGTGCCAAGATGATCGACGGCATGACCGCGCGCGGCTACGCGCGCGATTTCGCCGAGCGGTGCTTCAAGCAGATCGAGGGCTTCGGCGAGTATGGGTTTCCTGAGTCCCATGCCGCCTCGTTCGCGCTTCTGGTCTACGTCTCGGCCTGGATCAAGTGCCATTACCCGGCGGCCTTCGCCTGCGCGCTTCTGAATGCCCAACCGATGGGGTTCTACGCCCCGGCCCAGATCGTGCGCGACGCCCGCGAACACGGGGTCGAGGTACGCGCCATCGACGTCAATCACAGCGAGTGGGACTGCACCTTGGAGAAGACGTCGACCGGATCGCCCGCCCTCCGGCTCGGGTTCCGGCAGACGAAGGGTGTGAAGGAGGTCGACGCGGCCAAGCTCGTTGCCATGCGCGACGGGGGCTACGGCACCGTGCGGGATGCCTGGCGGCGCGCCGGGATCGGACCGGCCGCCCTGGCTAAAATGGCCCGGGCCGATGCCTGGGGTTCCGTCGGCCTCGACCGGCGCGGCACGCTCTGGCAAATCCACGGGCTCGGCGAAGCACCGCTGCCGCTGTTCGCCCATGCCGAGGCGCGCAGCCTGCGGGGTTCCAATCGCCCGCCGCCCGAACTGGCTGCCGAACCCGAAATCGCGCTGCCGGCGATGACGCTGGGCGAGCAGGTGGTCGAAGATTACCGGAACCTCGGACTCACGCTCCGACGCCATCCGTGCGCGCTGCTGCGCCCGGTGCTCATCAAGGACGGCATTGTGCCCAATGCCGATCTGGCGCGGATGGACAACGGCAAATGGGTCGCGGTCTCGGGATTGGTCGTCGTCCGCCAGCAGCCGGGCACCGCCAGCGGGGTGATCTTCGTGACCCTGGAGGACGAGACCGGGGTCGCCAACGTCATCGTCTGGCCGAGCGTGTTCGATCGGTTCCGCCGTGCGTTGCTCGAAAGCCGGCTGCTGAGGGTCGCCGGCAGGCTGCAACGGGAAGGCATCGTGATCCACGTCGTCGCCGACCGGCTTACCGACCTGACCGGGCAATTGCGTTCGCTAGGAACGATTGAGGGAGATGGGGAGGGCAACCCGGCGCCATCCGGTAGCAGGACGCAGCCAGGGTTTGATCCGAGCGAAGCGTTTCCTGAGGGGCGGAATTTTAAGTGAATCGATAAGGAGCAAAGTTGCGGTCCGGGTTCAATCCGGTCCCTGATCTTTCCGGAAATTTCCCTGATAATGACCAAAAATTTCCCTGCTACTCATGCCGGGAAATTTTTACTTCAACGCTGATTTCAAGCGACTTTATCGATTAGATGCCTACGCCCAGGAGCACGATTCTCTGAAAATTCCCTGTAAATTCCCGTGGAACAGGGAATTCAAACCAGAGACGAGTTCGCTGAAGACTGCCCGCACCACCACTCACCCTCGCTCGAACCTCCGCCCAGGAGTTTCGTTGCGGAAAAGTCCCTTGTTTCCCGATCTTTTCCGCATAATTCTGTGTTGCGAACAGCGCCCGATCCCCATGCACGACCGTGCCCGGTTTGACGATCAACATCGACAGCAGCGACATTGAACTTGCTTTGCAAATGGCCGCGAAGAGCGCTCGATTCCACACCGAGAGCTTCGGCGGGCGAATCAATTGCTGTGGCAAGGATACAACTTGATGCCTAAGCGCCGATAGGTCGGCTTCCGTGGCAAGAGCAAAGGCATGCCGCCGAATGAGACGCCAGACGATCGTATGCAGGACACAGAACCTGATCCAATGATCGTCACTGGATCCATCAATTCGTCAAGCGCTGATCTGCGGATGGAATTTTGGGTAAGGACTGATGCCGGTTTACACGAACACCAAACAAACACACCACCAGGCAACAAGCAGAATCAAAAATAACTTGTTGCGCCCCGAAAAATAACTCGTTTGTCGCCCAATCTGACGGTCGCTAGCTTCCATTCATCGAGGTTGGCGAGCGATGCATTGCGTTTATCGGCACCGAGCAACGGTGCGGCGACGTTCTAATCGCAATCGACGGCCTCGCCGATGTTAGAAAACGCAAGCCAATACGGGAGTTAGAAGATGGGCGAGTGGTCCAAGAGTTCCGAGTTGTCCAAGGGCGTGCACTTCATGCCGTTTCCTGCCTTACCGAAGACCGATCGCGGCGACGGGATCATCAGTTGGTGCATCACGACCACCGATCAGGGCGCGGAGAATATTCGTACCGGGTTCACGGAAATTCGCCCGAAGGGCACCGTGCCGATGCACACGCACAACTGCGAAGAGCAGATCACCGTATTGGAAGGACGTTTGCGTACTCGGGTCGGCGACAAGACGTTCGAGGCCGGCCCGATGGACTCCTATTTCATATTCGCGGGCGTTCCGCACGGCTTCACGAACATCGGCGACGTGCCGGTCAAGCTGATGTTTATTTACGGTGCGACGTATGTGACCCGCACATTCATGGAAACTGGCGAGACCGTCGACCACGTCGACGGGCGCGACCAGGTTCCGCCGCCCAAGCCGGCGAAATGAGTCGTCGGCGACGAACGCAATCGGGAAAACACGAGAATTGGTGGTAGTCGAAACCTTGCCCAACCTGTCAACAGGCCGGTTGGGCAACTTTTTTTGCGGGGGACGTCGCTGCCCATGACGGCGAAATCGGGGACGTGAGCCGAGCGCAGTCGCCGCGAGAAGCCGCCCCAATCAAGACAGGAGAATCGAAACGATCACAATCCGCATCGTCGAAAGAATCCGTAAGGGATCGCGATGGATGCGGCTCGGGATGACAAACAAGGCACGTCAAACGGCAAAACGGGGAGATTGCGATGAACAACGAAGACCATAAGTCATTTCAGCAACCATCGGCCGCAGTCCGGACCGATGCAGGGCTTTCGCGGCGCGATTTCGGCGCGCTGGTCCGGCGTTACGGCTATACCGCCGCCACCATGGCGGTTTTCGGCCTGCCATCGATCGCGTCCTTCAGCGAAATCGCCGAGGCCGCGGCGGCGAAGTCCGCCGAGGAAGCGGCGATGAAAAAGAAGGCCGACGTGGTGCTGGTGCTCGGCATGGAAGGCACGGTCAATCGCTGGCCGAATGGAGCCGTGACCAAGGGCAGCATGCAGAACTGGGGATGCATCGAATTCAAGCAGATGCTCCAAGAAGCGACCGGTGGAAAAATGTATGTCGATCTTTTTGACGGCGCCCCGTTCGGCGCGCAAACCAAGGCGCTGCGGAAAATTCAGCAGGGCGTGTTCCAAATCGGCAATTGCAGCACGCAGAACGCTGCCGCCGTCGTTCCGGTGTGGAACGTGCTCGACTTTCCGTATGCGATCGGGCCGGTCGATAACATGTGGAAAGTTACGTTCAGCCCCGAAATCGACGCAACCGTCCGAAAAAAATCGATGGAAGCGAACGTCGCCCTGATCTTCAACGTGCCCGCCCACCGCTGGCTGGAGATCGGATACGGGGTCAAACACGAAATCCGCAAGCCGAGCGATCTTAAGGGGCTGAAGATCCGGGTAACCGATTCCAAGCTCGAGCAGGCCGCCTTCAAGCTGTTGCCGTCGAACCCGACGCCGGTGGCGTGGCCCGAAACCTTCGGTGCCCTGAAATCTGGGGCCGTGGATGGGATTCACGTCCCGACGACGGCAACGCTGGACGCCGGCCTCGGTCCCGTCGTCGGCCAGATGGTCAGCACCGAATGGATGTACGGCAACGACGCAACCTGGATCAACGTCGCCTGGACCAAGAAGCAGACACCGGCGATGCAAGAGGCGATCTGGAACACGTCGTTCCGAGTTCAGGAGCACATCTTCAAGAATTTCGAACGGCTGATGCGTGACCAGAACGGCCTGCGCGTCGACTCGCCGCCCGGCGTCGGCTGGCGCGAGTACGAACCCAAGGGGATGAAGTGGGTTCGTCTGACGCCGGCCGAAATCGCGGTCTGGAAGGACTACCTTTCAGTCGAACGCAACGGCAAGTTCTTGAACGAACTGATCGACCGGTTTGGCCGCAAGGAGTACGAGACTGTCGTCCGCGTCGCCAATGCGGCGGGAAAGGCGGAAGCGCGCCCCTGGTGGAAAAAGGCGTAATCGGCGCGACGGAGCGCCGGGATTCTTCTCCGGCATACGGAAAATGGAGAAGGCGTTCGCGAGGTATAGGCGAGCGTCTTCTCCTTCCCAAGCTCGCGCC
>CAZDFF010000255.1:0-5167 GCA_964504425.1 uncultured Hyphomicrobiales bacterium | reverse complement strand
GCGCGCCCGTTCGATGGCGGCGATGTGCGCGTCGGCGAGTTCGCGCGCGCTGAAGGTTTTTTTCGCCAGCCCGTCGGCGGCCTCGGCGATGGTCAGGTCGGTCGGCGCGCTCATTCGACCACCTTCGGCACGGTGAAGAAGCCGTCCTCGGACTCGGGCGCGTTCGCCAGCACGCCTTCCGGCTTGCCGCCGTCGGTCACCGCGTCGCGGCGCTTCGGCAGAGTCATCTCGGCGACGCTGGTCATCGGTTCCACGGAAGACGTGTCGACCTCGTTCAACTGTTCGACCCAGCCGAGCAGATCGGAAAGCTCCTTGGCCATCGGTTCCAGTTCCTCGTCCTTGACGCGGATGCGGGCGAGGAAGGCGATGGTGCGGACGGTCGATGTATCGAGAGACATGTCGTCGCGGCTTTCCGGCTTTGAAATCGGCGCGGAAGGTAACACCGGCCCGGCGCCGGAGCAACCCGCGCGCCCGGCCGCGATAACGCTAGCGGCCGGCCTTGGCCAAGGTGTCCCAGACCCGGTCGCTCCAGGCGGCGAGCGCGATTTCGACCGCGCCGGCCAGCGCCTGGGCCACGGTCGCGGCCGGCTTGCGGGTCAGCGTCGCCTTACCCGCGAATTCCGGCGGCGAGACGGAATCGAGCTTCACCTCGCCGGCGTCGCGATCGTAGAACACAACCGTGGAGAAGACGTGGTCCGGGTCTTCGGCGATATCCAGCAGATCGACGCTCACCTGATAGACCGGCTTGCTCGACGCCTGATACGGCGCCTCGGTGATGAACATCGGCCCGTTAAAGGAAAACTTCTTGCCTTCGCTTTCGCAGCGATAGGCGACGTCGTAATCGGCCGTCTGCAGAAGCTCGCCTTCGATCTCGCTGCGGCCCTCGAAGTGAATCGCGAACATGCAGTGCGCGCCCCGGCCGATCGCCGCCTTGCCGATGACGTCCTTGTCGATCGCCCCGTCGATCAGCGGCATCAGGACCGGCGCATAGACGAAGCCGAGGCGCTTGTCGCCCTTCTTGACCGCAAGCCAGTTGCCGGTGGTGCGACCGAAGACCTCGATCCGCTCGCCTTCCTTCAGGCTGCCGGCGCGTCCGCCCTGGTTCGCCGGCTTGTCGCGGACGATCACGTCCTTGGTAACGAGATAGATGCCGGACACGCCCTTGATCTCGGTGCCCTTGAAGGTTTCGGCTTCCGCCGGCGCGGCACCGAGGAACCATCCGGCAACGAGCGCGAACGCCCATCCCGGCGCCTGCCGTTGACGAAGCCCCGCCGAAAGCGAGAGCTTCCGGTGACTATGAACTGAATCGCGCGGCATCTTCCCGGTCCCGTCTCGCCAATCGCCCGATCCCGGCGCTCGCGGTCGCTAATTAGGACATATGTCCTGCAAAACACACTATAACCAATTCACGCCGCCCGAACCATAAGAGTTTCCTGAAATTTCCCTGACTTAAAGGGCTTAACTGAGTCCATTCCGAAGCCGCATGGCGCTCATTCCGGGCACCTTTCCGTGACGAAACGGAACGGCACGGCTACGTTGCCGCCCAGGAGGCCCGATGCCCGTCGTCCCGATCCAAGACCTGAGGACCCTGCTTAGGCCCGGCGCCCGGCTTGCGGGCCTCGACGTCGGCACCAAGACCATCGGCATCGCCGTTTCGGACGTGTCCCGGCGCATCGCCACCGCGCGCGAGACCGTGCGCAGGGGCAAGTTCCAGGCCGACGCCCAGCATCTCAAGCGCCTGACCGAGACCGAGGGCATCGGCGGCTTCGTCGTCGGATTGCCGGTGTCGATGGACGGCACCGAGGGCCCGCGCTGCCAATCCATCCGCCAGTTCGCCGCCAATCTGGTCGCGGTGGTCGACCTGCCGACGGCGTTCTGGGACGAACGGCTGTCGACCGCCGCGGTCGAACGCATGCTGATCGACGAAGTGGACATGACGCGCCGCCGCCGCGCCCAGGTCGTCGACAAGCTGGCCGCCGCGTACATCCTGCAAGGCGCGTTGGACGCGATGGACTTCCGGTGACCGACGTTCCCGCCTGTCCGCCTGGATCGCGCTGATTTCCTAGACCGTCTCTTCTTCCCGGTCGTATTCCAGAAGCTTGAGCAGTTCGCCGGAATTGCGCTGGAAGGCCAGGATCGCGGCGTCGTTGAAATGATCGCGCCAGTGACCGAAGCCGACGTCCAACGGCGCGGCGGCGAATCCGGCCTCGATGCAACTGAGAACCTGCTGATCGCGCCGATCGACGCCGAGAAAGCGTGCCAGTTCGATCATGGTCGGCGTCGGGCGGTCGAGGAAGTGTTCGCAGCAAACTTCGACGTAGCGCTGCGGATGCTGCCGCCCGAACCCGTGCGCCATGCCGACGCTTTGCGTCCAGTTCCTGGCGAAGACCTCGGCGAACCGTTCGAAGGTCGGATACTTGTCGGCGAAGGCCCGGGCGTTCGTCAACTGGTTGAACTCCCACGCCGAAATCGCCTCGTCGCGGCCGTCGCGGACGACATGGATGAATTTCGCGTTCGGGAAGGCGTTGCCCAGCGCCTCGATGCTCAAGACCTGTTCGGGGGTCTTTTCGCCGATCACGCGGACCGCCTTGTCACCGATCCAGCGCGACATCGTCAGCAGGACCGCGGACCGGGTCAGGAACACGACTTCGTCGCGGGTGTAGCCGGCCTCGCTCGGCGGGAAGCCGGCGTCTTCGAGCCGGCGGCTCAAGCCGTCGACGCGCCGGTTGTAGGTGTCGAACGCCTCGCCGATCGCGGGGAACAGGATGTCGCTGAAGTGGCCTTCGCCCTTACAGGCGATTTCCGGATGGGCGTCGAGGGCGTGTTGGACCCAGGTCGTGCCCCAGCGCGTCGCGCCGACGATGAAGACCATGTCGCGCGACAGGATCCACTCCAACCGATCCTGGAATTGGCGAAACGTTTCGTCCACGTCCGGGGCCTGTTTTGGGACTCCGTGGCGTCATTGCCATCCGAGGCCGTCACTCTAGCCGATCCCGAATCGGCGCACCACGGCGAATGCGGCGGACGCGGCGCAAGCGGCGGAATGACCGCGCCGGAGCGGCATGTCCGCCGACGCCTTGCCTGCACGGCGATGCCCGACGTATAGTGCGCCTTTAATGACCAATATTGGCGCCGACCCGCAGCTTTTCCCCACCGACGGGTTCCCCCATCGGCACCTTCTGGGAATCGAGGGCCTGACGCCCGTCGAGATCGGGCTGCTTCTCGACCGTTCCGAATCCTACGTCCAGCAGAACCGCCAAGCCGACAAGAAGAAGTCGCTGCTGCACGGCCGCACCCTGATCAACCTGTTCTTCGAATCCTCCACCCGCACGCGGACGTCGTTCGAGCTGGCCGGCCAGCGGCTGGGCATCGACGTCATCAACATGTCGGTGTCGACCAGTTCGGTCAAAAAGGGCGAAACCCTGATCGACACGGCGATGACGCTGAACGCCATGCACCCCGACGTGCTGGTCGTGCGCCATCCGGACTCGGGCGCCGTCAAGCTGCTGTCGGAAAAGGTCAACTGCGCCGTCGTCAACGCCGGCGACGGCAGCCACGAACATCCGACCCAGGCCCTGCTGGATGCGCTGACGATCCGCCGCCGCAAGGGCCGCCTTGCCGGGCTTCAGGTCGCCATCTGCGGCGACATCGCCCATTCGCGGGTCGCGCGATCGAACATCCACCTGCTGACGACGATGGGCGCGCGCGTGCGCCTGATCGCGCCCTGCACGCTGATCCCGTCGAACGCCGAACGCCTGGGCGTCGAGATCTTCCACGACATGCGGGCGGGGCTCGCCGACTGCGACATCGTCATGATGCTGCGGCTGCAGACGGAACGGATGCACGAAAATTTCTTCCCGTCGATCCGGGAATATTTCCATTTCTTCGGGCTCGATTACGAAAAGCTGGAGAACGCGAAATCCGACGCGATGATCATGCATCCGGGGCCGATGAACCGGGGCGTCGAGATCGACTCGGAAGTGGCCGACGATTTCGGCCGCAGCGCGATTTTCGAGCAAGTCGAAATGGGCGTCGCGGTCCGCATGGCGGTGCTGGACATCCTGGCGCACAATCTGGCCCAGGCCGAAGCGCAGAACCTGTGACGCGTCGCGTGAAAACGAGGACCGATGGCGCTTAAAGGATCACCGGACGAAAGGCCCGTCGCCTACGTCAACGCCAGGCTGCTCGATCCCGCGACCGGGCTCGACGCGCCGGGATCGGTGTTGACCCAAGGCGAGGCCATCGTCGACGTCGGCAAGGACCTTTTCTTCGTGCCGGGCAGCGGCTGGCGCGCGCCCGAGGGCGCCGACACGGTCGACTGCGGCGGCAAATGCCTGGCCCCGGGCCTGGTCGACATCCGCGCCCTCTTGGGCGAACCCGGCGAGGAACACAAGGAAACGCTGGCCTCGGCGGGGCGCGCGGCCACGGCGGGCGGCATCACCAGCATCGTCTGCCTGCCGAACACCATCCCCGTCATCGACGACATGAGCGTCGTCGAATTCGTCGCTCGGCGCGCCCGCAAGCTGGGCCTCGCCAAGGTCTATCCCTACGCCGCCGTCACCAAGGGCACCGAGGGCAAGGAACTGGCCGAAATGGGCCTGCTCGCGGAAGCCGGCGCCGTCGCCTTCACCGACGGATTGAAAACGGTCGCGACCGCGCGCGTCATGCGCAACGCCCTGCAATACGCCAAGACCTTCGGCCTGCTGATCGTGCAACACGCGGAAGAGCCCAGCCTCGCCGGCAAGGGCGTGATGAACGCGGGCGAAATGGCGACGCGACTCGGCCTTTCCGGAATCACGCGGGCGGCCGAAGTGATCATGGTCGAACGCGACATCCGCCTGGTCGAAATCACCGGCGGCCGCCTGCACTTTGCGCATCTTTCGACCGCCGCCGCGATCGAGGCGGTGCGCCAGGCCAAGGCCCGCGGGCTGTCGATCACCTGCGACACCGCGCCGCCCTACTTCGCGCTCAATGAAACCTCGGTCGGCGATTATCGAACCTTCGCCAAACTGTCGCCGCCGCTGCGCGGCGAGGACGACCGCCAGGCCGTGGTCGAGGGCCTGAAGGACGGCACCATCGACGCGATCGCCTCCGACCACAACCCGGAGGATGAGGACTCGAAACGGCTGCCGTTCGCCCAGGCGGCGTTCGGCGGCATCGGACTGGA
>CAZDFF010000254.1:0-5188 GCA_964504425.1 uncultured Hyphomicrobiales bacterium | reverse complement strand
TTCGGCATGCCGTCCGGCGAAGTCGATACCGTCATCGACGCCGGCATCGCCTTCAGGACGTCGGGCTGCCCAGGCAAATTTCAAGACGACATTTCCGCCTGCGACCGGCCCTACGGCGATTCGCCGCCGAGCGACATCGCCAGCTTCCCGTTCCAGCCGAACAAGAAGGACGTGACCCGCATCCGCCGCCAGTTGGGCCGCCCGAAACCGACCCATTGATCGCGTGCCGATGACCCGCCCCTTCCGCGTGATCGACACCGGGACGCGTTCCGCGCGCGCCAACATCGCCTTCGACGCGGCGCTGATCGAGGCGCACCGCGACGGCCGCATCCCCGACACCATCCGTTTTCTCGAATTCCCAAAATCCGCGCTGCTCGGGCGCCATCAGGCGACGTCCCAGGAAATCCGCGCCGACTACTGCAAGGCCAACGGCATCGAAATCGCCCGGCGCATCACCGGCGGCGGTGCGATCTATTTCGACGAAGGCCAGCTCGGCTGGGAACTCGTCTTTTCCAGGCGCACGCTGGGGATCGACTCGCTGGGCGACGTCGCCCGCGTCGTCTGCGAGGCCGCGGCGATGGGCCTGCGCAACCTGGGCGTCGCCGCGAACTTCAGGCCGCGCAACGACATCGAGGTCGACGGCCGCAAGATTTGCGGCACCGGCGGCTTTTTCGACGGCGACACGATCTTCTACCAGGGCACGCTGTTGATCGACAGCGACCCGGAAACCATGGTCAAGGCACTGAAGGTGCCGGAAGAAAAACTCGCCAAGCGCGGCCTGAGCGAGGCCGCGCAACGGATGACCACCCTGAAGGCGCTGCAAGGCGACAAGCTGCTGCCCCGAGACGCCATCAAGCAGGCGTTGCTGCGTGGCCTCGCCGACGGCCTGAGCATCGAGGTCGAACACGGCGCCGCGACCGCCGACGAAGAGTATATGGCGAAGCTGCGGCACGGCGAGGAAATCGGCACCGACGAATTCGTGTTCGAGATCGACGATCCGGGCACCGGCAACGGCGTGCTGGCGGGCGCGCACACCGGACCCGGCGGCACGGTCCGCGCCTATCTGCGCCTGGAAGGCGCGGGCGAGAAGCGCGTGCGCGAGGCGCTGATCACCGGCGATTTTTTCGTCACCCCGCCGCGCACCGTGCTGGACCTGGAAGCGGCGTTGCGCGGCGTTTCCATCGGCGATATCGCCGCGACCGTGGAAAAATTCTTCGCGACGGCGCCGGTCGGTCTGCTGACCATCAAGCCCGCCGATTTCGCCGCCGCGCTGTCCGCCGCGACCCGGGCCTGAGGCGGCGACGATGGCCGAACCCAAGGCATCGCTTTATGTCATCCAGCACACTGACAGCGAATTCCTCGGCCTGATCGAGGACCATTTGGAAGGACGAGGCATCCGCTTCGCCTACATGCGGCCGCACACGGCCAAGGGGCGCCTGCCGGCGACGGTAAAATTCACCGACGGCGTGTTCCTGCTGGGCGGTGGGCCCTGGGGTGCTGCGGGGGGCGCGGCCGGCGTGAACGATCTGCCTTCGCTGGCCGAGGAAACGGAATTGACGCGGCAATGCCTGGCGCAGGGCACGCCGGTGATCGGCATCGGTCTCGGCGCCTCGATCCTCGCTTTGGCGGCGGGTGGCAAGGCCGAAGCCTGCGACACCCGCTTCCATGTCGGCGAGGCCCGCCGTATCGACGACGACGCTTTGAACGGGTTTCTGCCCGCGACCTTCCCCTATGCCGTGTTCATGCGCGACCGGCCGGTGCCGCCGCCTACGGCCCGCGTGCTTGCGGTCGACGAGGACGGCCGCCCGGCGCTTTTCCAGGTCGGCGCCAATTCGTTCGGATTCGTCGGCCATCCAGGCATCAAGGTCGCGATGATCGAAGACCTGGCCATGGAATTCGGCGACGTCGTTCCTAATCTATTGGAGGGATTCGATAAATTGCGCTCCCGTCAACGCGCCATCGAGGACGCCCTGGTACCGATCATGACCGGATTGGTGCAAATCACCGGCTGGATGCGGAAATAGGCGGCATCCATTAAGCCATAAAAGTCTTTGAAAATTAGATTTGACTAATATAATATACCCGGGCTGAATAAACGGACGGGCGCAATCGCCCGCGGCGGGAGGGTATATGGCATCGAAGCTGGTCATCGTCATGGTCAACACCGACCCGAAGAACGGGGAGGAATTAGGCGCGCCATTCTTCCAAGCGACCGTCGCCGCCGCCATGGATTACGAGGTCGAAGTTGTCTGCACCGCCACCTCGGGCAAGCTGATGAAGAAGGGCGTCGCGGAAAAGCTGTTCGTGAAGCCCGGCTCGCCCAAGACCGTCTACGACTTCATCAAGGACGCGCACGAGGCGGGCGTGAAATTCTATTGCTGCTCGCCCAATCTCGACCTGTTCGACATGACCGAAGCCGACCTGATCCCCGAATGCGAGGGCATCGTCGGCGGCGCGCACGTCATCGAACAAGTCATGGAAGACGACAACGTACGAGTCCTCACCTACTGAGCCGGCGACGGAGTCTTTCGCCATGCACGGTACCACGACGCGCATCCAGGAATTCATCGGCGATCCGGTGTCGGACGCGCCGGTCGTGCCGCGCGAGGACCTGGAAGAAATCTTCGGCGACATCCAGAAAGACCTGCGGTTCGACCACGAACTGAACGGCTGCCTGAACTGCGGCATCTGCACCGCCACCTGCCCCGCCGCGCATTATTACGATTTCAGCCCGCGCGAGATCGTGCAGCTGCTGTGGACCGAAAATCTGGACGGCATCTACGACGCGATGCAGGAAAAGATCTGGGCCTGCGCCCAGTGCTACACCTGCGCCGCGCGCTGCCCGTTCGGCAACTCGCCGGGCGGTCTGATCATGATCATGCGTGAAACCGCCATCAAGCACGGCATGAAGTCGGCCCAGGACGTGCTGCGTCCGTTCAGCCGCGTCATGCTGAAGCTGATTTCGACCGGCAACCAGCTGGCGCCCGACATGATCAACCCCCAACACTTCGCCGACTGGGGTCCGAATATTTCCAAGGTCGACGCGCCGCTGAAGCTGCTTCGGAAGGCGATCCCGATGCCGACCCTGAACACCACGGAAACCGCGTGGGAAGTGAACCTGAAGACCTCGGTCGAGCTTTACACCATCTGGGAAATGACCGGGGTGCTCAATCAGCTCGAGACGATCGACGAAAACCTGTTCGACGTCATTTCCGACATCATGGACGAGAAGCGCGAGGACTACGAAGACTGGAAGGACTCGCAGGACGACGCCGAAGACGAAGATTGACCGCGCGGGCCGCGCGCCCCGACGCGCGCCGCGAACGGATTGCGAAGGAGACGAACGATGGCTGACCAGCAAGACGGCACCCGCTTTACCGGGCACGGCAACGAATGGAAGCCGGCCGACCTGACGCCCACCCAGGCCCACGCCGCGACCGCCTGGGTCGAAGCGAAGATCGACAAGCGATCCATGCTGACCAACAAGGACCGCGTCGAAGACGTGCGCGACATCATGTGGCAACTGGAAAAGGACGGCGAGATCGCGGTCCACCGCATTTCCGACGCCCACAGGCCGACCGAAGTCAAGACGCTTTACGGCTGGACCAAGCGCGTCCCGACCAATCGCCTTTGGCACCACAAGTCCTGCGGCCAGTGCGGCAACATCCCGGGCTATCCGACGTCGCTCTTGTGGCTCATGAACAAGATGGGCATCGAGTACCTGGACGAAACCGACCAGACGTCGTGCACCGCCTGGAACTACCACGGGTCGGGTATCGGCAACCTCGAAAGCCTGGCCGCCGTGTTCCTGCGCAACTTCCATCAGGCCTACGTCGCCGGCCGCGCCCAGGGCTTCGCCGACGGGCACTATTATCCCCTCGTCCACTGCGGCACGTCGTTCGGCAACTACAAGGAAATCCGCGGCTACCTACTGCGGTCCGCCGAATTGCGCCAGCGCGTGAAGAAGATCCTGGAAAAGCTCGGCCGTCTAGTCGACGGCAAGCTGCTGATCCCGGAAGAAGTCGTGCACTATTCGGAATGGCTGCACGTCATGCGGTCGCAGATTCGCGGCCATCGCGAGATCGATCCCGGCTCCATCCGCGCCACCATCCATCCGGCCTGCCACGTCTACAAGATGGTCCCCGAGGACGCGATCTACGACGACAGCGTTCTCGAAGGCAATCGGGTCGCCGTGTCGACCGGCATCGTCCAGGAAATGGGCGCCCAGGTAATCGACTATTCGACCTGGTACGACTGCTGCGGCTTCGGTTTCCGCCATATCATTTCCGAGCGCGAATTCACCCGTTCCTTCGCCATCGATCGCAAGATCCGCGTCGCGGTCGAGGAAGCCCGCGCCGACGTGATGATCGGCCACGATACCGGCTGCATCACCACGCTCGACAAGAACCAATGGATCAGCAAGGCCGGCGACAAAAGCGCGGTCGAACTGCCGGTCATGGCGGACTGCCAGTTCGCGGCGCTGTTGTGCGGCGCGCATCCCTACAAGATCGTGCAGCTTCACTGGCACGCTTCCGCCGTCGAAACCCTGATGGAAAAACTCGGCATCGACTGGCAGGCTAAAAAAGCCGAATTCGAGGCTTACCTGAAGCAGGTCGAAGCCGGCCACCAGGAAAATCTCTACGATCCGCGCCTGATGATCACGTCCGGCCCCGGCTTCAAGAAGATCGCGGCCGCGTCATGAGCAAGCCCGTTCTCGTCGTCGGCGGCGGCCCCGCGGGCCTGTCCGCCGCCCACGCCCTCGCCTCCGTCGGGCAGCAGGTGGTCCTGGTCGACAAGGCCGACCGCCTGGGCGGCGCGCCGATCCTGTCGGGCTACGCCAAGCTGGTGCCGTCCGGCGAGTGGGCCAAGGACGCGGTCGGATCCATGGTCGCGCGGGTCGCGAACAACCCCGCCGTCGCGGTCAAGTTGTCGACCACGGTCAAGGCGTTCTCGGGCTCGCCCGGCGCCTTCAAGGCGACGCTGTCGGACGCGACTTCGGTCGACGCCGGCGCCGCGATCCTGTGCACCGGGTTTACCCACTTCGATTCCGTGAACAAGCCGGAATGGGGCTTCGGAATGTTCCCCGACGTGGTGACGACGACCCAGGTCGAACAGATGATTTCTTCCGGCAAGGGCGTTCATTGCCCGTCGGACGGCCGCAAACCGAAGCGCGTCGCGATCCTGCTGT
>CAZDFF010000253.1:0-5209 GCA_964504425.1 uncultured Hyphomicrobiales bacterium | reverse complement strand
GCGGCGAGGCGCTACCCTCGATCGGCGCGGTCGCGCGCCTGACGATGACGAGCCGGGCCAGGGGCGCGGACGCCGCCTGGACCCTGGCCGTCGAGGGCGGCCGCAAGGGCCGTCCCGAACCGGGCGCGCTGAGCAAGGGAACGCGAGTCGAGGTGCGCGATCTTTTCTACGCCACTCCGGCGCGCCTGAAATTCCTGAAAAGCCCGCGCACGGAATTGGATCACGTGCTCGACACGGTCCGGCGCCTGGCGATGGCGCACCCGCACATCGCCTTTACCCTATCGGACGGCGAGCGCGACCTGTTGCGCCTGCCGGCGGCCAAGGGCGAAGGCGCGTTCGCCCGGCTCGAGCGCCTGTCCGCCGTCATGGGCCGCGAGTTCGCCGAGAACGCCATGGCCATCGACGCCGAGCGGGAAGGGATTCGATTGTCGGGCCACGCCGGCCTGCCGACGCTGAACCGCGCCAACCAGCAGATGCAGTTCATGTTCGTCAACGGTCGCCCGGTCCGGGACAAATTGTTCCTGGGCGCCGTGCGCGGCGCCTACCGGGAATTCCTGGCGCACGACCGCCATCCGCTGCTGGCGCTGTTCCTCGATCTGCCGCCGGGGCAGGTCGACGTCAACGTGCATCCGGCCAAGACCGAGGTCCGCTTCCGTGACTCGGGCCTCGTGCGCGGGCTGATCGTCGGCGCGCTCAAGCACGCCTTGGCCGAGGCCGGCCACCGGGCCTCGACCACGGTCGCCGGGGCCGCCCTGGGCGCGATCCGCCCGGGCGGTTTCATGGGCCCGTCGCGCGGCTTCGGCGGCGGCGTTTATCGCGGCCTCGCCGACCGCGCCGCCGAATTCCAGGCGCCGCTGACCGGGCTCGACGCGCGCCCGACGGCATCCTTTGCCGCCGTCGATGACGAGACAACCGCACCGGAGCCCGACTATCCGCTCGGCGTCGCCCGCGCCCAGGTGCACGAAACCTATGTCGTCGCGCAGACCGCCGACGGCATCGTCATCGTCGACCAGCACGCGGCGCACGAACGCCTGGTGCAGGAGCGGATCAAGAAGGCGCTGGCCGGCGGCGGCGTCGCCCGCCAGGGGCTGCTGATCCCGGAAGTGATCGAGATGGACGAGGCCTCGGTCAACCGGCTCGTCGCCCGCGCCGACGAACTCGCCGATCTCGGCCTCGTCGTCGAAGGCTTCGGCCCCGGCGCCGTGGCGGTGCGCGAAACCCCCGCGCTCCTGGGCGAGACCGACATCCAGGGCCTGATCCGCGATCTCGCCGACGGCCTGGCGGAATACGACGACGCCACCGCCTTGAAACAGAAACTCGACGAGGTGTGCGCGACCATGGCCTGCCACGGCAGCGTGCGCGCCGGGCGGCGGCTCAACGCGGAGGAGATGAACGCGCTGCTGCGCGAGATGGAAACGACGCCGCACGCCGGGCAATGCAGCCACGGCCGCCCGACCTACGTGGAGCTGAAACTGGCCGACATCGAAAAGCTGTTCGGAAGGCGTTAGGACAGTCCCTCGAATTTCAAAAACAACACCTGGGCGGCGCCGTAGGTGCGCCGGTCGAGCAGCGCATAGCCGCGCGGCGGTTCGAGGTCTTCCTTGGCGCCGATCTCGACCACCGCGATACCGTCTTTCGCCAACCAGCCTTTCGACGCGAGACCCTGGAGCGCCGGGATCGCCAGGCCCTCGCCGTAGGGCGGATCGAGGAACGCCAGCGCGCACGGCGCCTGGGCCGCCAGCGGCGGCGGCGGCAGGCGCGTCGCGTCGAGCCTGAGCAGCGTGGCGTTGCGCCATTCGCCGACCTGGGCCGCGTTCTTGCGCGCGCAGTTCAGCGCCTCGTGGTCGTGGTCGATGAAGGTGACGTGGGCGGCGCCGCGCGACATCGCCTCGAGCCCCAGCGCGCCGGTGCCGGCGAAGACGTCGATCACGGCGATGCCTTCGAAGTCGAAGCCGTCGATGCCGTGGGCGAGAATGTTGAACACGGCCTCGCGCACCCGGTCGGCGGTCGGCCGCAGCGACCGGCCCTCGGGGACCAGCAACGTGCGGCCCCTGTGGCGGCCGGCGACGATCCTCATTTCGCCTTCGTCTTCATGCCGGCGACCTGTTCGGCCAGCACCTTGCCCGGCACCTCGGCGACGTTGCCGCGCGCCAGGTTGCCCAGCTGGAACGGCCCGTAGGCGACGCGGATCAGGCGCGTCACCTGAAGCCCCATGTGTTCCATCACCTTGCGGATTTCGCGGTTCTTGCCCTCGGTCAGCGCCATGGTCAGCCAAGCGTTGGAACCCTGGCGGCGGTCGAGCGCGGCCTTGATCGGGCCGTAGTCGACGCCCAGGATCGAAACGCCCTTGGCGAGACCGGCCAGCGCCTTCTCGTTGATGGTGCCGTGCACGCGCACCCGGTAGCGCCGGGTCCAGCCCGTCGACGGCAGTTCGAGTTGCCGCGCCAGCTCGCCGTCGTTGGTCAACAGCAACAGGCCCTCGGAATTGAGATCGAGCCGGCCGATGGAGACCACGCGCGGCAGGGTCTTCGGCAGGCTGTCGAACACGGTCGGGCGGCCCTGCGGATCCTTGTGACTGGTCACCAGCCCCGGCATCTTGTGGTAGCGCCAGAGCCTGGCCTTTTCCGGCGCCGAAAGTGCTTTTCCATCCACCGCGACCGTGTCGCCCGGCCTGACGACGACGGCGGGCGTGGTCAGCACCTCGCCGTTGACGGCGACGCGCCCGTCGGCGATCCAGCGTTCGGCTTCGCGCCGGGAACACAGTCCGGCCCGCGCCAGCACCTTGGCGATGCGATCCCCGCCGTCCGCCATCTCAATCCGCCTTCTGCGCGGCGGCGGCGAACGCCTCGAAGATCATCGTGTCGCCCTGGGTGATCGAAAACTCCGGATGCCACTGCACGCCGAGGCAAAACCGGTACGCCGGCGCCTCGATGCCCTCGATCACTCCGTCCGGCGCGCGCGCGTTGACGACCACGCCGTCGGGCGCGTCGGCGGCGGCCTGATGGTGCGCGCTGTTGACCATCAAGGTGTCCGCGCCGACGATCCGGTGCAGCAGCGTACCCGGCACGATCTCGACCGCGTGGCCGGGTTCGTTGCGCGGGTTCGGTTGCTCGTGCGCCAGCGCGTCCTTCACGGTATCTGGAATATGCTGGATCAGCCTCCCGCCGAGCACGACGTGAAGAAGCTGCTGTCCCCCGCAGATGCCGAGCACCGGCATGTCGCGGGCGAGCGCGCCTTTCGCGACGGACAACTCGAACGCCGTGCGCGCGTCCTTGGTGACGACGGTGGCATGGCGTTCGTTGGCGCCGAACAGGCGCGGATCGACGTCGAAGGCGCCCCCCGTGACCACCAGCCCGTCGATCATGTCGAGGTAGGTTTCGGCCAGGTGCGCCTCGTGCGGCAGGACCACGGGCACGGCGCCGGCGCGCGCCACCGCCTCGCAGTAATTCTGCCGGAGCGCGTACCACGGGAACTTGGAATAGCCACCCGGCTGTTCCGAATCGAGGGTAATGCCGATGACGGGCTGGTTCATGGCCGGGACTTTAGGCTTCGCCTTTCCAAGCCGCAAGGCACGGCTTGACGGCGCGAACGCCGGTCCCCAAGGTGCGGGCGATGAGCGGCCCGCTTTCCCCGATGCAGCATGCGCTCGCCGCCGCCCGCAAGGCCGGCGAGCAAGACGAGGTGCCGATCGGCGCCGTGGTCGTCGACGGCGTCACCGGCAATATCGTCGCCATGGCCGGCAACTGCATGGAGGCGCTGGGCGATCCGACCGCGCACGCCGAGATGCTGGCGCTGCGCGCGGCACTGGCCAAGACCGGCACCGGGCGGTTGGACGGCCACGACATCTACGTGACGCTGGAACCTTGCCCGATGTGCGCGGCGGCAATCTCGTTCGCGCGCATCCGCCGGCTTTATTTCGGCGCCTACGATCCGAAGAGCGGCGGCGTCGAGCACGGGCCCAAGGTGTTCGACCACGCCACCTGCCATCACAAGCCGGAAGTGGTCGGCGGCGTCGAGGAAGAAGCCGCCGCGTCGCTGCTGAAGGAATTCTTCCGGGAAAAGCGTTGAATCGATTTTACGCTTCCGCCGCCAGCGGCAGGTTGACCAGCAGATTTTGCGGCTTCAGCTTGACCTTCTTCCCCGGCGTCATCGCCAAACCCAGGTACACCGGGCGCCCGGCGATGTCGGCCCGCATCTGGCGCGGGTCGTCGAAGTCGAGCCGGAACAGCGACAGCAGCCGTTCCAGCCGGTCGTCGCCGACCTCGGCACCGTTGTAAAGGTCGTTCAGCAGGGCGGAACTTTCCGCGTCGAGCCCGGTGTGCCAGACCCAGCGTTCGTCGGAAATCTTCTGCACCGGCTGGATCGAAATTTTTACCCCAAGAAAATGCCGGACCCAGGTTTCCAGCACCCGGCACAGCGCGTCCAGGCCCGGGCGCGCGAAGGTGACGTCGAGCACGGTGTCGTGCTTCTCGTCGCGGGTCCAATAGGTCGTCTTGTTGTCCTCGTTCAGCACGTCGAGGTCGATCTGGCGCACCGGCGCGCCGCCCTCGACCACCAGGCGGCCGAGGCTGCCCATGCCGCGCGTGGTCGCGTACATCTCGACCGTTTCGGCGTCGCCGAGCAGGACCTGCCCGTCCTTCACGGTCACCTGCTGTTCGCGGAACAAAAGTTCCCCGGCGCGCGCGCGCAGCGGGTCGTCGGTGCCGTCCAGGATGTTGCGCGTAATCACGTGCGCCATCTGATCCAGAAACAGGGCCGGCACGCCGACCCGCTTGTCGCGGAACAGGCCGATGTAGCAGCCTTCAACGGAACCGGCCTTGGCCAGCTTGGCGAAGAAGTCGACGATGACGCGGTAGTTCTCGCGGGCGTCGCCGTCGGCCAGGGCGTCGATCTCGCGCGCCTTCACCGCGCGCGTCGGGCTTTCCATCAGGCTCGCGTGCAGCTTTGTCTCGGCCGGGCAGGCCTCGTCGGTCGGCGCCAGTTCCGGGCGCAGCAGGTAGGCGCGCAGGAAATCGTCGCCGACCGCCAGGTGCCCGTCCGCGTTGCGCGCGAGCAGGGCGTAGCCCGAATTGGCCCAGAAATCCGGCATTACCGACGTCAGTCACTTCGCGTATCCGACCTTTGCCAAGGCGGCGCGCCAGCGCCGCGACAACCTCAAGAACTCGCAGGCTGATCTGGTTGTACAAATGAAATCAGCCGAGACTTTACT
>CAZDFF010000252.1:0-5215 GCA_964504425.1 uncultured Hyphomicrobiales bacterium | reverse complement strand
TATGCGACCATCCGCAGCCTGTACCGCGAACGCCGCACCGATGATATTCGTAACGGCCGTGGTCCGTTGACCGCGCCCGTACCGGGAATTTCGTTCGACGATGGTCCGGATGCCACGGTCGCGGCCGAAGAACAGTCGAAGGTACGCTGACACCATGGCTCCTGGACGTCGCTTCTTGGCCTTTGCGTGGGCCGGCCTGTTGTCCCTTGCCTTGGCCCTGCCGACGCCCGCCCGGGCCGACGCGCAGCTCGAGGCCGGCGCGAAGGCCTTCATCGAATCGCTCGCCAAGCAGGCCATCGCCTCGCTGACCGATCAGAAGGTGGCCCGGCCCGACCGCATCCAGAAATTCCGCGTGCTGTTCAACGAGCGGTTCGCGGTGCAGACGATCGGCCGCTGGATCCTGGCGCGCTACTGGAAAGCCGCGACGCCGGACGAACAGAAAGAATACCTGAAGCTGTTCGAGGACCTGATGGTCGTTTCCTACGTCGACCGCTTCGCCGAGTATGCCGGCGAGTCCCTCACAATCACCAAAACGATCAGCGAGACCGAGTCCACGGCAACGGTGTTCTCGCGGATCGAGCGACCGAAATCGTCGGAAGGCGTGCGCGTCGATTGGCGCGTCGGGCGGCGCGGCGACATCTACAAGATCGTCGATGTCGTCGTCGAGGGCACGTCGATGAGCAACACGCTCAGGTCCGACTTCACCTCGACGATCCGACAAAAGGGCGGCACGGTCGCGGGACTCTTGGAAGAGCTTCGGCGCAAGACCGAGACCCTTAAGCAAGAATCCCACGCCAAGTAACAGCGCGCTAATTACGGGTCAGCGGCTTGAACTTGATACGGTGGGGCTGATCGGCCTCGGCGCCGAGCCGCCGCCGGCGGTCGGCCTCGTAATCGGCGTAGTTGCCTTCGAACCAGACGACGCGGCTGTCGCCCTCGAACGCCATGATGTGGGTCGCCAGCCGATCGAGGAACCAGCGGTCGTGGCTGATGACCACGGCGCAGCCGGCGAAATCGGACAGCCCGTCCTCGAGCGCGCTCAGGGTTTCGACATCGAGATCGTTGGTCGGTTCGTCGAGCAGCAGCACGTTCGCGCCGGACTTCAGCATTTTCGCCAGATGCACGCGGTTGCGTTCGCCGCCCGAAAGCTGCCCCACCTTCTTCTGCTGGTCGGGACCGCGAAAATTGAATTGGGCGACGTAGGCCCGGCTCTGCATGGACCGCTTGCCCAACTGGATTTCGTCGAGACCGCCGGAGATTTCCTCCCACACGGTCTTGGTCGAGGTCAGGGAATCGCGCGACTGATCGACGTATCCCATGACCGCCGTATCGCCCACGCGGAGCGTACCGCCGTCCGGTTTTTCCTGGTCGGTCAGCATGCGAAAGAGCGTCGTCTTGCCGGCACCGTTCGGGCCTATCACACCGACGATGCCGCCCGGCGGCAAGCGGAAACTCAAATCCTCGATCAACAACCGATCGCCGAATCCCTTGCGCAGATGCTCGGCTTCGATCACCAGGTTGCCGAGGCGCGGCCCCGGCGGGATCACGATCTGGGCGACGCCGTCGCGCGCGTTCTGCGCGTCCGCCAGCAGGTTCTCGTAGGCCGTGATGCGCGCCTTGCTTTTCGCCTGGCGCGCCTTCGGCGAAGCCCGGATCCATTCCAGTTCGTGCTTCAACGTACGCTGGCGCGCGGTCTCTTCCTTTTCTTCCTGGGCGAGGCGCTTCTGCTTCTGCTCCAGCCACGAGGAGTAGTTGCCCTCGTAGGGAATGCCGCGGCCGCGATCGAGTTCCAGTATCCAGCCGGTGACGTTGTCGAGGAAGTAACGGTCGTGGGTCACGATCATGACCGTGCCCTCGTAGTCCTTGAGGAACTGTTCCAGCCACCCGACCGATTCCGCGTCCAGGTGGTTGGTCGGTTCGTCGAGCAGCAGCACTTCCGGTTTTTGCAGCAGAAGCCGGCAAAGCGCCACGCGGCGGCGTTCGCCGCCCGAAATCTTCGTCACGTCGGCGTCCGGCGGCGGGCAGCGCAGCGCGTCCATGGCGATTTCGATCGTGCGCTCCAGTTCCCAGCCGTTCACGGCGTCGATTTTTTCCTGCAATTCGCCCTGCTCGGCCAGGAGCGCATTCATCTCGTCGTCGTCCATCGGCTCGGCGAATTTCGCGCTGATCTCGTTGAAGCGATCGAGCAGATCCTTCACCCCGCCCAACCCCTTGGTGACGTTGCCCTGAACGTCGAGATCGGGGTCGAGTTCCGGTTCCTGCGACAGATATCCGACGCGCACACCTTCGGCCGCCCAGGCCTCGCCGCCGAAGTCCTTGTCGTAGCCGGCCATGATCTTCAGCAGGGTCGACTTGCCGGCGCCGTTGATGCCGAGCACGCCGATCTTGACGTTCGGCAGGAAGGAAAGGGAAATGCCCTTCAGGATCTCGCGCCCGCCGGGGAACGTCTTCGACAGGTTCTTCATCACATAGGAATATTGATAGGCGGGCACGGGCGCGGTCTCCTTCGAATCGACGGCGGAATGGGGCCCCATGGCGATGCATCGCCGGGCGCCGTCTTGTAACGCATCCGGGGGCGATTCCGCAAACCCCCGAGTCCGTCAATAAAATCAGTGAGTTATAAGGTGCCTAGCGGGTCATGACGCTGCGCACGTCCTCGACGATGGCGGCCAAACGGTGCAGCCGGTCCTTCAGGCGCGTTTTTACCTCGCGCGGAAGCGCCTTGACCGCGACCCGGCTCGACGGCCGGATCCCGTCCCGGAGGTCGATCAACTGCTGTTGCAGGATCAGGCTCAGCAGTTCGACATGGATTTCGATCAGGGTTTCGGCTTCGCGGCCGCCGATCCGGCCGGCATCGGCCGCGTCGCGAAGCCGGTCCGGCGTCGCATGCGCGGTCGATCCGATGCGGAGCGCCAAGGCACGGGCGAAACTGACCAGCGGGAGCAATCCATCCCGCTTGAGGTCGGCCCGACCGTCTTCGACGCGCAACTGGCCCAGCATGGCGAAGCGCGGCGCGAAGGAACGAACCGATTGTGCCATCAGGGACAGGAACGGCGGCGTGCGGGAAGCGGCCTCGACGGCGTCGGCGCGGAGGCGACGGCCCAGATCCGCGTCGCCCGCGACCGGCACCAGATCGAAGAAAATGTCGACATTGAGCAGATCCTTCGGGTCGGCGCGAACCAGCCATTTGTCGACGCGTTCCCGCCAGCCTTTTTGCGTGCCGCGCCATTCCGGGTTGACCGCCATGACGCCGCCCTTGCAACGGGTCACGCCGGATTCGTCCAAATAATCCGCGATCAAGCCGCCGAAGGCCTGGAACCAGGGATCGTCGGCGTCGGTGCCGCCATGAATGAGGGCATTATCCTGGTCGGCGCCAAGCAGGCTCTCGCCGCGTCCGGCCGAGCCCAGCAGCAGCAACGACCACGGCGCCGGCGGTTTGCCGCGACCGTCGGCGGCGAGCCAATCGAGAGCCAGTTCCGCCGCCCGGCCGTACAGCGCGCGAAGTTCGCCCGACACCACGCGGGCGACATCGAGGCCGGTCAGGCCTTCGGAAACCAGCTGCCCCGCCACTTCCGGCACGCGGGCGTAAGCGGCGGCCAACGCCGCCGTGTCTTCGGCCGTGGCGAGCGTGTCGTCCAGCACGATGGCCAGCCGCGTGCGGTGATGCAGCAGGTCGCGTTGCGACACCATGCCGACCGCAAGGCCCCGCTCGTCGGTCACGCACAAATGCCGGATGTTCATGCGATCCATGCGGGCGAGCGCCCGGTAGAGCATTTCGCCGGCGTCCATGCACTCGACCGGCGTCGTCATGACCGCGGTGAGGCGCGTCGAATCGAGGCCGCCGGGAAATCCGTCGGCGGCCCGGCGCAGAAGGTCGCGCTCCGTGACGATGCCTTCGGGCGGCCGGTCCGGGCGCCCCACCAGCAGCGCGCCGACATGGCCCTCGACCATGACCTTGGCCGCCTGGCGGAGCGACATCCCGGGGTCGGCGAACAAGGCCGGCGCGCTCATGGCTTCGTACAAGCGCCGCTCGAAAACATGGCTGTCGATGCGGACCGCCGGCCGTTCCTCGGCGGGCACCGACGAAACGCCGGGTTGGGCATGCCAACCGGCCTCGGATTGACGCAGGATCAAATCGCTACGGCGGGTCGCGAAGGCCATCGCTTCGCCCAGCGTGCGCACGTCGGCCTGGCGCAGGCGCGAATGCATGGCGGCGAACGCCTGGGCGACGGCCATGCTGTCGCCGATGGCGCTGTGCCGGCCGGCGATCGACACGCCGAGATGCCCGGTCACGGTTTCGAGGCCCAGGTCGGGAATATGGGGATCGAGCGACGCCATCAGGAGCGCGATATCCAGCGACGGCGGATCGCGCCAGGGAAGGCCCAGGCGCGCGGCTTCGTGGCGCAGCACCGCGAGATCGAAAGCGATATGGTGGCCGACGACGACGCGCCCGGCGAGAACGGCGGTCAGCGCCTCGAAAAAATCGGCGAGGCCCGGCTTGCCGGCGACGGCGGCGTCCGAAATGCCGTGGATTCGGGTCACCGCCGGGGGGATCGGCATGCCCGGATCGAGCAATTGGTCGATGCGGGGCGTTTCCAGGATTTCGGCGCCGTGCAGCGCGACCGCGCCGATCTGCACGATGCGGTCCCGGCGAACGTCGAGGCCGGTGGTTTCGAAGTCGAGCGAAACGGCCGGCAGGGCGGCAAGCGGCGTATGGGCGGGCGGCGGGAGCTTCGCGGACACGGGCCGAACTCCACGATGGCAAAAACTCAGCGCAAGAACATCCGCAGAATACCAGTTACGCCGGAAGCGATCTCGCTTTCGAGCGGAAACGAGAGCATGACCATGACGGTATACCCGAGCAACCATGGCATCACGTAAAAACGGAACATGAAGAAGAACCAGGCGACGTAAAGCGGCACCATGATCGGCACCAAGAACCCCGGCGTGATCGGCTGGAACACGCGCAACAAGGGATCGGTGACGCGGACGAAAAATTTCAAAAAGAAAAAGTTGCTGTTTTCGGGCAGGAACAGGCGCATGCCGAAACGGCCGATCAGGGTCCACATGACCGTGCCGAGAACATAATCGAGAACGATAACGGATATCGGAAACGGCTCGCTGCTCATCTTACCCCCGGCGTTCGTCGACAAGCCTTCTTAGCACGCAAAAGAAAACCGGGGCGAAGTTTCCTTCGCCCCGGCTTCCGTCTCAA
>CAZDFF010000251.1:0-5237 GCA_964504425.1 uncultured Hyphomicrobiales bacterium | reverse complement strand
GTCATCTTGATCGCGCCGTCGCCGTAGTAGGCGGTGACGCTGTTGCCGCCCATCTTGTTGAGCGTGGCGACACCGTTGCCGTCCGTCGCCGTGAGGGTCGGCGAGGCACCCGAGGGTTCGGACTGGCACGCCATCTGCTGCGGCTTGGCGCAGGACCACGTCACCTGCACGCCGGAGAGCGGCTTGCCGCCTGCGTCGGTAACCTTGACTTGCAACGGCTTGAACGTCGCCGACGGCGGACCGCCCGCCTTGTTCAGGCGCGGCGCCTTCTGGCCGTCGCCCGCGACGACGGTCATCTTCGCCCCGGCGATCGGCTTCGGCGGCGGCAGCGCGTCGAGAACGGTCAGGTTGAAGGTGACGGGCGGGGCCAGGTCGGCGCTGGCGACGATCGGCATCTTGCCCGATGCGTAGTAGGCGCTGGCGCTGTTGCCGCCCATCTGGTTCAGCGTCGCGACACCCTTGGCGTCGGTCTTGACGCGGACCCCGCCGCCGCCGGCCGGCGACAATTGGCAGGCCATGGCATTCGGCTTCGATCCGCAGACGAACGCGACGTCGGCGCCGGCAACCGGTTTGCCTGCAGTGTCGGTCAACTGCACCTGCAACGGCTTGAAGGTCGCGGTGCCGCCCGGCACCTGGGTGCCCGCGCGGTTGACCGATTGATTGTCGCCGCCGACGATGGTCAGCTTGCGGGTGTTTTGGGCATCGGCCGGCGCCGGCACGAGCAGCGCAGGCAGGATCAACGCGACGGCGGCCAAGACGGCCCGTCGCGCGAAATTGATCGTCATGTAAAGATATCTCCCCACAAAAATAAGCCGGCGCGAGGACATCCCCGCGGCATGCGGCCTTCGTGTCGTTTTCTCGATCGTTCCCCGAGAGCTTGGTTGTCCGAAAGTGAGCCCCGGATTTACGGCGAAAGAAAGGCCGAATGGGTCCGTTCCGGCCTCAGCCTCGATTACGGTTTCGTTGCTTCAGCATGAAATCGTATGCGGCCATGCCGCCCAGCATGGCGACGAAAAAGACCCAAGCCTTCATGCCGCCCAGCCCCAGCGCGGCCACCGCCGGGCCCGGACAGAAGCCGACCAGGCCCCAGCCGACGCCGAACATAACGGCGCCTGCGATCAGCGCCTTGTCGAGGGCGCGGTTGGTCGGAATCGAATGGGCCGGCGCCAGGAACGGCTTGCCGCGCCGTTGCACGACCCAGAACGCGGGCGCGGCGACGATCAGCGCGCCGCCCATGACGAAGGCCAGCGTCGGGTCCCAACCGCCGGTCTTGATGGCGCCGACGTCGAGGAAATCGAGCACCTTTTTCGGGTCGGCCATGCGCGAGACCGCGAGGCCGACGCCGAACAGGATGCCGCAGACGAAAGCGACGGCGGTCTTGGGATCGAATTTGGCGGGCGCTTTCTCGGCCATCGTTCAGCCTCCGATCCAATGGCGGACGACGAACACGGTGGCCATGCCCGCTTCCATGAACAGGAAGGTCGCCAACAACGAGCGCGGCGACAGGCGGGCGATGCCGCAGACGCCGTGGCCGCTGGTGCAGCCGCTGCCCAATCGCGTGCCGAAACCGACCAGCAGGCCGCCCGCGACCAGCACCGGCCAAGAGGCGTCGATGGCAATGGGCGGACCGAATTCGCCCGCCGCCAGCACCAAGAGCGGCCCGAGCACGATGCCGAGCACGAAGGCGAGCCGCCAGCCGGCTTCGCCCGAGCGGTCCTCGACCAAACCGCCGAGAATGCCGGCGATGCCGGCGACGCGCCCGTTCAGCAGCACGAACAGCGCCGCCGAAGCGCCGATCAGAAGGCCGCCGATGGTTCCGGCGACGGGGGTGAAGTTTTCCATTCAGGGACCTCGATTCGGGATCGGTTGGCGACGGTCGGAACGCGCTTTCATGCGTTTTGGATGCGGTTCGGGCGCGATTTTATACGGCTTTTTCGGCTTACCGCCTTGAATTCATTGGAAACGGTTCGAAAAAACGCCGTACGTGTCATCCTTTATCGGCTTTTATCGTCAAATATCGTCTTTTTGGCCCGTTTGGATCGGCTTTTTACGGTTCACATGGTCGTGGCATCTGTGACCCCTTGAGCCCGGCCATCCCGAGACGTGCCCGGTCGTCTCGGTTTAAAAGGAGTGTGTATATAGTCCTTTTATAGGAAAGTCAAGGGCATGGCGGTACCCTGCAATGGCTCACTTCTTCTTCTCCGCCAGCGTCTGCTCGGAACGCGCGCTCAGCCATTGATAAAGGCCGAGGCCGACCATGATGACCGCCGAAGTAACCAGCAGCAGCGACGGATAGTGCAGCAGCGACGGGTCCTTCTTACCGGCCGAGAACACGAACACCAGGCCTTCCAAACTGACGGCGATGGCGATCAGGGTCATGAACTTGGTCAGCCGCGCCCGGGCCTCGGCCGGCACGCGCAGTTCCTTGTGGCGCTTGACCTCCTCCTCGAACAGGTACTTCGACACGTCGATCACCGCGAGCGCCAGCACCGTCAGACCGACGGCGTCAAGCATGGTCGAGACCACGTCCTTGCCGCGGCCGAGCGCGCCGACCACGTCGTAGAGCGCGAAGAGGATGACGGCGATGCCGATCGTCACCAACACGGCGGCGATGAATAGGTAAAGCGCCTTGCCGAATTTATCCGGTAAATTTTCCATGCGTCGGACCTCGCTCTCGCTATGTCTCGCGCCGGCCATTATGCCACGGCGCGCGGCCAAGGACAGGTGCGAAGACCGCTTCGGCGCCGTTGCCGTGCGCACAAAAATCCCCGCCGGGGACGAGATCGACGCCGTCGCCCGGCGATGTCTGCGCTTACGGCATTCTTTCCAACTATTGTGCCGACAACAAGGATTGCGCGGCCCGAACGGCGACAGCCAATGCATGCAGGGCGCCGTTCGCCTCTCCCTTCTCGAAGTCGCCGTCGACTTGGCCCATCCGATTGGTCACATGCGCGAAGCAGACGACCGGCCGGTTCCGCGCGCTTGCGAAGGCGTAGAGGGCCGCCGCTTCCATCTCGACGGCCATGAGCCCTCGCCGACGCATCGCCTCGATGGCCTCGGCCGTCTCGCGAAACGGCGCGTCCGTGGTCCAGGTCGCGCCGGTGAAAACGGGGACGGGCATGCCGTCGAACGCGCCGGCCAGCGCCTGGACGATCGACTTGGGCGCGTCGCAGTAAACGGAGGGCGGCAAGTAATGGTAACTGGTGCCCTCGTCGCGAAGCGCCCGGTCGATCAGAATGAAGTAGGGCGGCTGTCGGACCTCCGCGATCTGGCCCGACGACGTGACGCTGACCAGCAGCTTGCAGCCGGATGCGAAGAGCTCCTCGGCGACCAGAACGGCGAAGGAGGCACCGACGGCGCAGCCGACGACGCCCATCGCGAGACCGCCCTCTTCGAAGACGAAAAGATCGGTGTGATAGCAAACCCACCCGTCGTGACGCCGGGCGCGACCGTCCGCCTTGAGCCGGCGCACCATATCGCCGTCCGGATCGAGCAGGCACACGTCCGGCACGGAAACGGCGGCCGCCCCTTTCTGGCGTCGCGCCTCGCGGAGCAAGCTCTCGGGCGTAAAGGCGGAAGGCGCGCCGTAATCCTTCCCGGACAAGATCGGCGGGCCGTCATCTTCCGTGCTCAAGGCCGCCTCCCATCGGATACGCCGTCATCGGGCCGCCTCGGCGGCAGCCTTCGCCGGAAGGCGGTTCCGCGCCAATCCCTGCAGCGTTCGGGATCGAATCGCGTGGAAACCTCGGCGTTCATTTCGGCGCCGACGACCGGACACGGCGGAGCCGCCAGTCCCAGATCGCGGCGACACACAGCAGGACAAAACCCGCAAGTTCGATCAGGCGCGTGAATTCCACATACATTGCGTATCCGATCGCCGCCGCTCCGACGCCGCCCATCAATAGAGGCCACGCCAGGCGATGGCGTGAAAACCCGAAAGCGAGCCCGCCCACCGCAAGCGCGGCGAACGCGACAATCGCCCCTGCCCAGAGCGCCTCGTCCAAGGCGATTGCGACACCGAGCGCGCCGAGAATCGCCGCGACCGCCAGCGTTCCGTAGCAGGCAATCAGAGACAGGCCGGCGGCGATGCCGGGGAGCCATGCAAGATTCGATCTTTCGGATGACATGGTCTAGCTCACTTCTCGGATTCATTCCAGCCGCGCATCCCGCCTTGCAAGGGGGTCGCCATGTCGAAACCGAGCGACCGAAGCGTCGCGGCCGCTTCCGTCGAGCGGCTTCCGCCCAAATTGCAGACGGTCGCGATCATTCGATTCTTGGGAAGGCTCGCCGCACGCTGCGCGATGTCGGGCGCGGGTATGTTGACCGCGCCGACGATATGACCCTTGGCGAATTCCTCGGGCGAACGAACGTCCACGACGAAAACGGCGTCTTTAACCGCCAGAAGCGCACGAAGGCGCCGAGGATCGAGGTAGTCCAGCGGCGGCAGCGAGTCGTCGTTTATTTTAGGCATGGCTAATTCTCCAAATCGGCAAGTCCGCATTTCGACGACCGTCTAGAACACCAACACCTTGTCGGCGGCGACGGTGTCGGCGGCGAGTTCGTCCATGGTGCTGCGCCGCGCGCCGGCCACGACATCGGCGTCGCCGAGCCCGCGCGCGTCCATGCAGGCGCCGCACAGAAGCACGGCGCCCTTGCCCAGGAGCACCCGTTTCAACATGCGTTCTATGTTGTAGTAGCCGTCAGGCGTTTTCTGGCCCGCCCGGGCGGCGATCACGGCGTCAGCCATCAGGAAAACGACGATCTCGTCCTCGGGGTTTTTCTTGAGGATCGCATGGGCCAGCCGTAATGCGTTATAGCACCGCTCGCTGCCGTAGGGCGGATCGTTGAGGATGAACAAGGTTTTCATGGCCGCTCCTTCTGCTCCCGATTGATCGGATAGCCACTGGCCGCCCCACGAATGGGCTGGATCAACATTCGATCGAGCCAGAGATCGCGTCGGGTGCGGAACTGCTCTATGCCGATCGTCATCGCCTCGTGGCCGTCCCTCGGCTGGGCGCGATACGTGCCGAGAAGCCGGTCCCACCAAGGCAGGTTGAAACCGAAATTGCTGTTGGTCTCGGCCGGATGGACGGAATGGTGGACACGGTGCATGTCGGGGGTCACGACAACCCAGCGCAGGACCCGATCGACGGCCTCCGGAAGGCGGACGTTGCCGTGGTTGAACATCGCCGTGGCGTTCAACAGGATTTCGAACGCGAGCACGGCGATGGCGGGCG
>CAZDFF010000250.1:0-5239 GCA_964504425.1 uncultured Hyphomicrobiales bacterium | reverse complement strand
TCGACCCCAAGCGGTTGATCGGGCTCGACACCACGGCGACGCAGGACTTGCTCGGTACTCCCGACGAAGTGCGCGAGGGCAATCCGGCAACCGTATGGCATTATAAGGCGCGCAATTGCACGCTCGATGTGTATTTCTATGCCGATCTCGGCGCCCAAACCCTGCGCGCGCTGGCTTACGACGTTACAACCGCCCGACCGACCGCCGACGAACGTTCCATCAAGGCGTGCGCGGGCCAAATCAGAGCGGACTATCGTGACGGAACCCGCTGACGACACAACCGGCCGCATCCGCGCGATGCTGGTCGACGACGACGATCTGTTTCGCGAATCCCTGGAGCAGAACCTGGCCGATTCGAATATTTCGGTGACGGGCTTCTCCAACGGACCGGCGGCGCTCGATTTTCTGGTCGCCGGTGGCGACGCCGACCTGATTCTGCTGGACTGGAAGATGCCGAACATGAACGGCATCGAGGTTCTGAAGCGGCTGCGCGAGATCGAATGCAACATCCCGGTTATATTCCTGACGGTACTGAGCGACCAGATTTACGAGGAAGCGGCGCTGCTCGGCGGTGCCGTCGATTTTGTGGAGAAGTCGCGGAGTTTCGCGATCCTGATGCGGCGAATCGAATTGATTCTGGCCGGCACCAAATCGACCAGGACCGAGGATACCCCCGAACAGCAAGAAGACGGCAACGGCGAAACGGATCGGACCGCTCCGCGCAAGGAGTATGGCGATCTGACGCTGGCGCAGGATTCCAGCCGCGCCTTCTGGAAGGGCAAGCGACTCGACCTGACCTTGACCGAATTCAAGATGGTCCAGTACATGGCGTCCAACGCAGGCAAGGACGTTCGTTATCGGGAACTTTACGATCTGGTGCACGGCGAAGGTTTCGCCGCCGGCATCGGCGACGAGGGATACCGCGCCAACGTACGCACCTTCATCAAGCGGATTCGCCAGAAGTTCCGGGCCGCCGACGGCGATTTCGACGCGATCGAAAATTACCCCGGATTCGGATACCGATGGCGGAGTCATGGCTAGCATGAGGCGACGCCTGCAGGCGATCTGGCAATCGTTCGCCACCAAGCTTGCCCTTCTGGTGCTCACCTTCGCGGCCATTCCCCTCGCGCTCTATACCCAGTTCGAATCCGCCGATTCCGACAAGAACGCGCTACTACTTCGCGTCACGCACGAAGAGAGCCGCCTGATCGCCGAAACCCTGCGGCCATTGCTCGAATCGTTTCAGGCCGGCGCCGCGCGGCGGATCGCCGACGAACTGGAGCGCCTTGGCGGAAAATCCATCCTGGTCCGATTGCTGTTCCGGCCGAAGGGCGCGGCCGGACTGGATGCGTTTTACCTGATCGCCACCAATCCACGCGTCCCGGCCGAGTACGTCGAGAAGGAAAGGGCCGAACTGATCCGTACCGGCGTCCTCGCGCGGCTCGACGATACCTGCCAGACCGATGTGCCGCAGGCGATTCGCTACACCAACACTTTCGGCACCGAGGAAGTTCTGACGGCGATTACGCCGATCCATCTGCAAGCGGGCTGTTGGGCCGTGGTCACCGCGCATTCGCAGGATATGTTCGTCGGCTCCTCGATTGGCCAGCCGTACTGGCGCTCGCCGGAAATCCGGGTCGCGCTGGCGATTTATCTTTTGCTCGCGGTGATCGTGCTGTCCTTGTTCCTGGACGTCTGGCGGAGCCTGCGGCGATTCGAGGGCTTGGCCCGCGATATCCGCGTGCGCGGCCCGGGGTCGGGGTCGTTCCAAAGCATGAATGAAGTGCCCGAATTGGATCAGGTGGCGCGCGAATTCGACCGGCTTGTAACGGCCCTGCGCGATTCCGCGAATGCGATCCGTCAGGCCGCGGAAGAAAACGCCCACGCGCTGAAGGCGCCGCTCGCGGTCATGGCGCAGTCGGTCGAACCGCTGCGGCGCGCCGCCGCCCCGGACGACACGCGCAGCCGGCGCGCCATCGAATTGATCGAACGATCGATCGCCCGCATGGACGATGTCGTGTCGGCGACCCGACGCATGGAGCAAGTAACCGCCGAGATGATCGATCCGCCGCGCGACCCGGTCGATCTGTCCTCGGTGCTGGCGGGGATGCTCGATTCTTACGCCGAAACCGCCGAAACGAACGGCGTGCGCCTTGTCGCGGCCATCGCACGGGACGTGCGGGTGGTGGGCGGTGAGGATCTGTTCGAAACCGTGATAGAGAATTTGATCGAGAACGCCCTCGGATTCGCGCCCAAGGGCACGGATATCCGGGTTCACCTGGAAACGGCCGGGCCTTGGGGCCAGCTTACGGTTGCCGACAGCGGCCCCGGTGTGAAGGAAGAAAACCTGGGCCGCATCTTCGAACGCAATTTCTCCGATCGCACGAACCAAGCCGCCCGCGACGACGGAACGCCGGGCCGCCAAAATTTCGGCATCGGGCTCTGGATCGTGAAACGCAACGTGGAAGCCATCGGCGGCTTGGTCGAGGCCGGGAATCGCCCGAACGGCGGCTTCATGGTGTTGTTGCGGCTGCCGCTGGTGTCCTGATCGCCGTTTGTAGGCGGCTGTGACATATAAAATCCTTATTTTTCAATAGGGTAATCCCAAAATTGACACAACCTTGCCGCACCCGGCCACAGGCCGGGACGGGTAGCCTTTGTCCTGCGGATCGAGGGCCGCAGCATGAACGAGGCCGTCGTCCGCCAGGATAAAACCGAGGCTCGTCACACGCATCTGGAGGCGACGACCATGCATAAGGGAAAAAAGGTTTTGCTGTCGGCGACGGCAATAGCGTTCGTGATCGGCACGAACATCGAGTTGGTCGACACGACCGACAAGCGGACCGGATTCAGCCCGGCGGCCTGTACCTTCATCGGCCCGAAGCGGACCGTGGAAGAGCCGACCTGGGCCTTTTTCACCGCCGGCACCGACGATGGCATGGTTCGGAACGCGCCCGATGTCGCGCGCCTGGCCGGTCTGTTCGAGGAGATCGGTTACCGCCTGGACGAGGTGCGAGAGGGCGAACGTACGGTCCCGCGCTTGATGCTGGCCAGTCTCCCGGCGGGCATGTCGAACGTTCCGACCGTCGAGGAGAAGAAGCGGATGTTTCTTGCCACCGTGCTGCCCGTCGCCCTCTACGTGAACGAAAAACTGGCGGAGCAGCGCCGCATTTTGATCTGGCTGGATGCCTGTCGCGCCAAGGGCAAGGTACCGGACGCCCAAACCGAGGCGTGGCTGCGGGCCATGGCCGAACTTTACGATACCAATCCGAAGATTTCGGCGCTGCTGGCTCGAGTCGATACCGTGCCGCCGTCCTTGATGCTGGCGCAGGCCGCCGCCGAAAGCGGCTGGGGAACGTCGCGCTTCGCCCAGCAGGGCAACGCGTTGTTCGGCGAGTACACCTGGGGCGAGGCGAACGGCATGCGGCCCGGCGGCATCGATGGCAAGGCACGAATTCGCGTGCGGCGCTTCGACGATATCGTCGACTCGGTGGTGTCCTATGCGCGCAATCTGAACACCCATCCGGCCTATGCCGGCTTTCGCGACGCCCGTGCCCGGGCGCGGGCCAGCGGCGTGCAACCGGATAGCCTAGAGCTCGCCGGCGAGTTCGTCCGCTACTCCATCCGTCGCGAAGCCTATGTCGAGGATCTGCGCGCCATCATCCGCGCCAACAATCTCGACGATTTCGACCGCGCGCGGCTCGACGACGCGCCCCGATGGGTGCCGGCGATGGAACGCGACCTGGTTCGCTCTTGAGGGGCCTCTCTGAAGTTATTGAAAGGAGAAGTGCCATGACGACCACCTTCGTGCATTCGAACGACCGCGCAACGGGCAATCGTGCGAAACGGCCAGTCGCGTTCGTGCTGGCGTTGATGCTGGCCGCCACGGCGGGTTGCTCGAACATGACCAATCGCGAACAGCAGACCCTGAGCGGCGGCGCCATGGGTGCCGCGGGCGGCGCGGCCATCGGCGGCCTGACCGGCGGAAGCTGGCTTGGCGGCGCGCTTCTCGGCGGCGCCGCCGGCGCGGCCATCGGCGCCTTCACCGCCAAGGACGAACCGAAAAAGGACGAAAAAAAGTAGCGCGCGGCGCTTCTATCCGACGCTGTTCGCGATTCCGAGGCGGTCGCCGATAGGCGGCCGCCTCGTTTCGTTGCGTCTATCTAGCTTGAATGCAGCTGACCGCTTCGGATCCATGGCGGCTGTTGACATCGATCTTGGCGGCCGGTCCCGGGATGTAGTCGACGTCGAGTCCGTTCAGCACCCCGCCGCGAAAGCGCATCTTGTTGGTCTTGGCATCGAGCGAGAAAGTGCCCTTCTTCCCGCCCGAGTCAATATAGCGGCCAGGAGCCGTGACCTTGAAGTCCATAATCATGCGATGCTTGCCGTTGGCCTCGCATCGATACTGGCCCTCCGGCACCCCAGCGGCCCACGCCGGCAACGGCAACGCAACGGCCGACGCCAATGTGACGGCGAACACGGCAACGATGGCGGAGCGGAAGCGCATACCGAATCCTTTCGCGGCTCGATCGAAAAAACGCCGCCCCGTGGCGGCCGGCGGTGCAGTCTGCGCATAACTGGCGCTAAATTCAATCATGGCCGAATACCGCCGCGTCCGGCTGGGTACGTCCGCGGCATCAACCCAGCGTGGGCGTGTTTTGCGCCTTTCTGACGACCAGCCAGATCGCGTGGATCGATCCCGGCACGAAGAAAAAGATCGTCAACAGGATATTCAGCCAGAAGTGCAAGCCGATCCCGACTGTCAGGAACGCCGCGACCGGCGGCAGAAAGATGGCGAGAATGATGCGGACCAAGTTCATATACGTTCCCCCTGGATGCCGCGCTATTCGGGCTGGTGCCCTCGCGGCCGCTCCCAGCATCCGACAACCCGGCGACCATTTCAACAGTCGTTAGGGACCGATCAGGCCGCCACGGCACTTCCGATCGAGGCATCGAGCGGCTGAGGCCGGCCGATCAAATAACCTTGGGCAACGTCGCAACCCATAATCTCCAAGACTTCGCATTGGGATTCGGTTTCGATTCCTTCCGCCACGACCACCATGCCGAACTTATGACCGAGATCGACGATCGATTGCACGATGGCTCGGTTGCCGAGATCGGATTCGATCCCATCGACGAACCCCCGATCGATCTTCAATTCGCTGAATGGAACCCGGCGAAGTTGCTGCAGAGACGAATAACCGGTGCCGAAATCGTCGATCGAAAGTCCGATGCCCTT
>CAZDFF010000249.1:0-5249 GCA_964504425.1 uncultured Hyphomicrobiales bacterium | reverse complement strand
GCGAAGGACAAGAAGAACGTCGGTTCGGGTACCGTGACCCTGATTTTGCCCGACCGCGAGGCGCGCATCCGCAAGGGCACGTACGCGAACGATGATCGTTTCGCCGGGATTTGCGCCGAGTATCTGGAAAAGATACGGCCCGCCGATGAAGGAATTTCGCGATGACGACAACGCCCGTCAAAGTCGCCCTGATCGGCTGCGGCCGCGTCGCCGGCCATCACCTGCGTTCGATCGCCAAGGTCGACGGCGGCACCATCGTCGCCGTCTGCGATCTGGTCGCGGAAAAAGCCAAGGCCTACGCCGACGAATGCGGTGTCCGGCATTTCACGAATTACCATGACATGCTGCGCGCCATGCCCGACATCGACGCGGTCGCGATCATCACCCCGTCGGGCATGCATTTCGAACACGCGATGGACGTGCTGAAGCGTTACCGCAAGCACCTGATCGTCGAGAAGCCGACATTCATGCGGCCGGAACAGGTGACGGAAGCCTTCGCTGCGGCGCGGGCCGTCGGCAAGCGCGTATTTCCGGTGTTTCAGAACCGCCACAACAAGGCCGTGCGCCGGGTCAAGGTGGCGATCGACGCGGGCGAACTCGGGGCCGTCCGCATCATGGCGGTGCGCGTGCGTTGGTGCCGGCCGCAACGATATTACGACATGGCGCCGTGGCGCGGCACCCTGTCGCACGACGGCGGCGCGCTGACGAACCAGGGCGTGCATCACGTCGATCTGTTGCGCTATCTCGGCGGCGAGGTCGCCCGGGTCAATGCCACCATGCGAACGCTCGGCGTCGACGTCGAGGTCGAAGACACCTGCGTCGCCACCATGGCCTATCCTTCGGGCGCGGTCGGCGTGCTCGAGGTCACGACCGCCGCGCGGCCCGACGATTTCGAGGCGTCCCTGTCGATCGTCGGCGAGAAAGGCTTGGCGCAATTGGGCGGCTGGGCGGTGAACGAACTCCAGGTCTTCACGCCGGACCCCGCCGCCTGCGCCGCGCACAGCGAGAAGATTCCCGATGCCTACGGCTTCGGCCACACCGACGTCTACCGCGACATGGTCGCCGATTTGACGGGCGGGCGGCCCTTTCCCGTCGACGAGGCCGATTGCCTGGCCTCGATCCGGCTTCTGCACGCGTTCTATCGCTCGGACGAGGACGGCGGTTGGATCGATTTGTCGGCGGCCGAACCCTCGCGTCGCCTCGGCCGGCCGAACGAAACGGTTTCCGGCCTCTATCGCACGCCTGCCCCGTGACGAATAAGCTCCGCATCGGCATCGCCGGCTACGGCGTGGTCGGCAAGCGCCGCCGTCAATTCATCGACATGCGCGACGACATGACGACGGTCGCGGTCAGCGACGTGACGTTCGGCGGCGACGGACGCTTCGACGACGGGGTGGCGTTCCACGACGATTTCCGCAAGCTGCCGAACGAACATCTCGACGCGCTGTTCGTCTGCCTGCCGAACGATCTGGCGCCCGAGGCGACCATCGCCGGCCTGGAAAACGGCTTGCACGTCTTTTGCGAAAAGCCGCCGGGGCGGGACCTCGGCGATATCGACCGCGTCATCGCCTGCGAAAAGCGCCATCCCGGCCTGAAGCTGAAATACGGGTTCAATCACCGCTATCACGATTCGGTGCGGGACGCGCTCAAGCTGGTACGGTCCGGCGAACTCGGCCGGGTTTTGAACATGCGGGGCGTGTACGGCAAGTCGACTTTCGTCAGCTTCGGCCGCGACGTCGACTGGCGCACCGATCGCGCCGTCGCCGGCGGCGGCATCCTGCTCGACCAGGGCATCCACATGGTCGACCTGATGCGGCTCTTCGCCGGCGAATTCGTCGATGTGAAAAGCTTCGTCGACAATTCGTTCTGGGGCCACGACGTCGAGGACAACGCCTACGCCCTGATGCGCACCGCCGACGGCGTCGTCGCCGTGCTGCTCTCGACGGCGACCCAATGGCGCCATCGTTTCCGGTTGGAAATCGCGCTGGCGAAGGGCGCCATCGAGCTGACCGGCATCCTCTCGGGATCGAAAAGCTACGGCGCCGAAACGCTGACCGTCTATCGCGCACCGGCCGACGAAAAGGACGAGCCGGTGGAACAGACGACGCGCTACGACGAGGATCCGTCCTGGGCCGACGAGATCGCCGAATTCGCGGACGCGATCCGGAACGGCGCACCGATCGCCCGCGGCACGTCGGACGACGCCTTCAAGACGATGGAATTGGTCTATCGCATCTATTGCGCCGACCCCGATTGGAAGGCACGGTGGGGGCTTTCCGACGGCATCTTCAAGCTTTGACGTATAGCCGCGTGACGAAAGACATCCAATGACCACCCTCGTCGCCGTCACATCCCGTTCGTTTTCGCGCCATCCAGTTCTGCGCGCGGAGTTGCTGGCGCGCTATCCGGCGGCGACCTTCAACGACGAAGGCCGTACCCTAAAGGGCGACGATTTGATCCGATTCCTGAAGGGCCATGAAAAGGCGATCACCGGGCTTGAAAAGCTGGATGACGGCCTGTTCGCCGCCGTGCCCGAATTGAAGGTCATCGGCAAGTACGGCGTCGGTCTCGACATGATCGACCTCGAGGCGATGCACAGGCGTGGGGTCAAGCTGGGCTGGACCGGCGGCGTCAACCGCCGCGCGGTCTCGGAGCTCGTGATCGCGTTCGCGATTGCGCTGCTGCGCCATGTGCCCCTGGTGAATCGGGAAGTGCGGAACGGCGGTTGGCGCCAGGTCTTCGGCCGCCAGTTGACCGACCGCACTGTCGGCATCGTCGGTTGCGGCCATGTCGGCAAGGACCTGGCGGTGCTGCTGTGTGCCTTCGGTTGCCGGATTCTGGCTCACGACATTAAAGATTTTCCGGATTTTTATTATCACCACCGCGTCGAACCGATGGGGCTTGAAGGTCTCCTTCGCGTCGCCGACATCGTCACGCTCCATCTACCGCTCGACGACACGACGTGGAATATCCTGTCGGCGGATCGGCTGTCTCTGATGCGCCCCGACGCGATCCTGATCAACGCTGCGCGCGGCGGTCTGGTGGACGAATCAGCCTTGAAGGCGATGCTGAAGGACGGCCGGATGGCCGGCGCGGGGTTCGATGTATTCGCGACCGAGCCGCCGGAAGATCGCGAACTGCTCGAACTTCCCAATTTTCTCGCCACGCCGCACATCGGCGGCAGCGCCGAAGAAGCCATTCTGGCCATGGGCCGCGCCGCCATTCGCGGCTTGGACGAGGCCGGCGATCCGCTCGAGGTTGCGATCGGATGAAGCGGCCCGAGGCCGACAACGCCGCCGCGTGGAGCCTGCCCCGGGTGGTGAATTTCTTCGCCACCCACCGATCCGGCACGGCCGACGTCTATGCGTCCGAGCGGTTCTTCATCGAACCTCGGCTGAAGGCCGGTGTCCGCGTGCTCGACGTCGGCTGCGCCCAGGGCGGGTTTGCATCGGTACTGGCGGAACACCTCGGCGACTTTACCTATACCGGCGTCGACATAAGCGCCGACATGATCGCCGCCGCCCGCGTCCGGCATCCGAGGCACGCTTTCCATCAGGTTGCGGAAGGCCGACTCGGCCCGGCGGAAGGGGAACAGTTCGATCTTGTCCTGGTGCTGGGCATCCTCCATCTGCACAAAAAATGGCGCGACACATTGACTGCGGCTTGGCGTGCGACGGCGGGCAGCCTGATTTTCGACCTACGCGAAACCGAGGGTCCGACCATCGACGACAAGTCGCGTTCCTACATGCGGATGGATTTTCACGGCGGCGACGAGCGGCACGTCGAAGCGCGGGTTCCGTATATCGTGTTGAACGCAGGTGAAGCGCTCGGCGCGGCGCGGACGATTTGCGCCGGCACCCAGCGCCTCAGCCGCTACGGGTATTTTCACCCGGTAACGGCCAGCGCCACCACGCCGGTCGCCGAAGTGATGGCCAGCGTCTATTGCGCGGAACGCTGATCGCGTGACGGTGCTGCTCGCGACTTCGCGCCGGCTTCCGGCCCCCGCCGATTTCGATTCGTGGTGCGCCATCGGTGACAAGCCATTGCCGCTCGATCCCGCGCACCGGGTCGCGAACTTGGAAAACCGTCTTGGCGTTGCGTTCGACGGCATCGAGGACGAGTGGCGGGCATTGGCGGCACGCTTGATCGAGGCGCCGTCGGCGGCCTTTGCCCATGCGCCGGCCGTGGCGCCGAATGCCTCCGATCTCGGCCTGATGCTGGCGTGGCGGCGGCTGGTCGCCGCTTTCGGCGCCGGAACGGATCGGATCGCCGTCGTTTGCGACGATCCGTGGTTGTTCCGCGCTTTGGCGGCGGATGGGGCAAGGGTCGCGGCGCCGGCACCGGATTTGTTTTTCGCGTCGCTTCGCCTGGCGACGCGCGGCTTCTTGGCAAGAACCGCCGTGGCGTTCCGCATGGCGTGTGCGGTACTTGCCCTGACCGGTCAACGGTCGCGGTTTCCAAAACGCGCCGGCGTGATTTTGGTCTACGGCCATCCGGCCAGCACGGCGGACGGGCAGGACGGCTACTTCGGACCGCTGCTTCGCGAACTGCCGAGGTTGGTTCGTCTGCTGCACGTCGACTGCGGTCTCGCCCGCGCCCGCGTGCTGATGGACGGCGACCGCACGTTTTCCCTGCACGCCTGGGGATGTCTTCGCACCATGATGCGCCTGCCGTTCGTGCGTTGGCGGCCGTCGCCGGAGCATCTGGAAGGATCGCTCGGCTGGCTGGTGCGCCGGGCGGCGGCGATGGAAGGCGGTACCGGGCAGGCGGCGGCGATCCGTTGGCAGCAGGTCTGCCAACGGAGATGGCTTCGCGACGCGCGTCCCGCCGCGGTCGCTTGGCCGTGGGAAAATCATGCTTGGGAACGCGATTTCGTCCGTGCCGTTCGCAAGGACGGCGTCGCGACCGTCGGCTACCAGCACGCGACCGTCGGCCGCAGAGAATGGAATCATGCGCCCGGACCGGATGGAGCCGCGTCCTTGCCCGATACCATTCTTTGCAGCGGCGAAATTGGCCGAAAAAAACTCGCCATGTTAGGCATCCCCGAAGATCGATTGACGATAGGCGGCGCCTGGCGGGCACCCGACATCCGACCGCTGGCCCGGGATTCGGCGGGTGCGGTGTTCGTCGCGCTGCCGTCCGATGCGGCCATCGCCGGACAGATGATGGCCGCCGTGGAAGCGTTGGCGGCGAACGGCGAACGGTTCGTCGTGCGCCTGGGCGAGGACGTTCCCGCCCACAACATCCTG
>CAZDFF010000248.1:0-5271 GCA_964504425.1 uncultured Hyphomicrobiales bacterium | reverse complement strand
CATCATGCCGAGCAGGCCGGGGTAGAGCATCTCGATCGGCATCGCCCGGTACTGCTCGGGCAGGCTGTCGCGGGTCTCCTTGACGTCGGACAGCCGGATCTTGGTGCCGTCGACCACGGCGACCACCGGGTCGTCGGCCTTCTCCTTCTTGTCGGCGGCGGCGAGCGGGCCGGCGGCAAAAAGCACGAGGGCGAACAGGAGGGCGAACGGCCGCACGCGGGTCATGGAACGAATCCTCTTTCATGGGGGCGGAAAGTAAGGCGCCGAACGCGCCGGAAGTCCCTCCGCCCTGCCCCCGCGATATGGCACATCCGGGCCCCAGGGACAAGCCCGCGCCGGGCCGTGGGCGGGCGGCGGACAGGCGGCGGATTCGGACCTTATTCCTTTAGCCCTGGCCGCATTGACAGGGCCGGTTCGGGACTCTATCTCTTGCCCGGGCCTCGGGCCGGCCATCCGTTCCGGTCCCTTCATTCCGAGCCCACGCGGCCCGCGTCGCGTTTCCTCAGGTACCCCGGCCGCAAGGGACGATCCGCCTATGTTCGACTCCATCGCCCGCAAGCTGTTCGGCAGCGCCAACCAGCGCTTCGTGAAGGGCCTGCGCAAGGACGTCGACGCCGTCAACGCCCTGGAGCCGACCCTCGCGGCGCTGTCCGACGACGAGGTCCGCGCCCGCACCCCCTGGCTGAAGGGAAGGCTGGAAGCCGGCGAGGACCTGGACGACATCCTCGTCGACGCCTTCGCCACCGTGCGCGAGGCCGCCAAGCGCACCCTCGGCCAGCGCCCCTTCGACGTGCAGCTGATGGGCGGCATGGTCCTGCACCGGGGCATGATCGCCGAGATGAAGACCGGCGAAGGCAAGACCCTGGTCGCGACCCTGCCGGTCTACCTGAACGCGCTCGCCGGCGAGGGCGTGCACGTGGTCACGGTCAACGATTACCTGGCCAAGCGCGACGCCGCCTGGATGGGCCAGATTTATTCGTTCCTGGGCCTCACCGTCGGCTGCATCGTGCACGAGCTGTCGGACGCCGAGCGTCAGGAACAATACGCCTGCGACGTGACCTACGGCACCAACAACGAGCTCGGCTTCGACTACCTGCGCGACAACATGAAATTCACCTTGGGCGACATGGTGCAGCGGCCGTTCGCCTATGCCATCGTCGACGAAGTCGACTCGATCCTGGTCGACGAGGCGCGCACGCCGCTCATTATTTCCGGCCCGACCGAGGACAATTCCGAGCTCTACGCCGCCGTCGACAAGCTGATCCCGATGCTGGCACCGACCGATTTCGAGAAGGACGAAAAGGCCCGTGCCGTCGCCCTGACCGAGGCCGGCACCGAGAAGATCGAGGTTCTGCTGCGCGAGGCCGGGCTTTTGACCCAGGGCGCGCTGTACGACATCCACAACATCTCGCTGGTGCACCACGCCCAACAGGCGCTGCGCGCGCACGTGCTGTTCAAGCGCGACACCGATTACATCGTCAAGGACAACAAGGTCATCATCATCGACGAGTTCACCGGCCGCATGATGGAGGGCCGGCGCTATTCGGAAGGCCTGCACCAGGCGCTGGAAGCCAAGGAACACGTCCATATCCAGAACGAGAACCAGACGCTCGCGTCGATCACGTTCCAGAACTATTTCCGGCTTTATCCGAAGCTGGCCGGCATGACCGGCACGGCGATGACGGAAGCCGGCGAATTCTCGGAAATCTACAAGCTCGAGGTCGTCGAGATCCCGACCAACGTGCCGTGCGTCCGTAAGGATCACGACGACGAGGTCTATCGGACCGCCGAGGAAAAGGACAACGCGATCTGCGACCAGATCGACGAATGCCAGAAGCGCAATCAGCCGATCCTCGTCGGCACCGTCAGCATCGAGAAATCCGAACATCTGTCGACCCTGCTGAAAAAACGCAAGATCGTGCATCACGTGCTGAACGCGCGCTATCACGAACAGGAAGCCTTCATCGTCGCCCAGGCCGGCGCGCCCGGAGCGGTGACCATCGCCACCAACATGGCCGGCCGCGGCACCGACATTCAGCTCGGCGGCAACGTCGACATGCGCATCCAACAGGAACTGGGCGCGATCACCGACGAGGCGAAGCGCCAGGAAGGCATCGCCCGCATCCGGGCCGAGGTCGAGGCCAACCGGCAGATCGTGCTGGCGGCCGGCGGCTTGTTCGTGCTGGGCACCGAGCGGCACGAGAGCCGGCGCATCGACAACCAGTTGCGCGGTCGCGCCGGGCGCCAAGGCGATCCGGGCGGATCGAAGTTCTTCCTGTCGCTGCAGGACGACCTGATGCGCATCTTCGGCTCCGAGCGCATCGACGGCATGCTGAAGACCCTGGGCTTGCAAGAAGGCGAGGCCATCGTCCATCCGTGGGTCAACAAGGCGTTGGAAAAGGCGCAGCAGAAGGTCGAGGCGCGCAACTTCGAAATCCGCAAGAACCTGCTGAAGTTCGACGACGTGATGAACGATCAGCGCAAGGTCATCTACGAACAGCGCAAGGAGCTGATGTCGGCCGACGACGTGTCGGACGACGTGCGCACCATGCGCCATCAGGTGATCGACGATTTGATCGCCAAGTACATTCCGGAGAAGGCCTACCCCGAGCAGTGGGAAACCCACGCGCTCCACGAAGAGGTGCTGCGCATTTTCGGGCTCGACCTGCCGGTCGCCGAGTGGGCCAAGGAAGAAGGCATCGCCGATCAGGAAATTCGCGAGCGCGTGACGTCCGCCGTCGACCGCAAGATGGCGGAAAAGACCGCCAACTTCGGCACCGAACTGATGCGCGGCATCGAAAAGAGCCTGCTGCTGCAGATCCTCGATCAGGTGTGGAAGGAACACCTGCTCACGCTCGACCATCTGCGCCAAGGCATCGGGCTGCGCGCCTACGGCCAGCGAGACCCATTGAACGAATACAAGACCGAGGCCTTCGGGTTGTTCGAGACCATGTTGGAAGGCCTGCGCGAACGGGTTACGTCGGTCATGGCGATGATCGAGCTGCGCCTCGACACGCCGCCCGAGGATTTGGCCCCGCAGCCGCGCCAGAAAACATTCGAAACCCGAGAGGATCCGGCTTTCGCCGACGACGAGGACGAAGGGGACGGCGGCAACGTGGGGACCCTGGTGCGCCGCCAAGCGGCCGCCGACGTCGATCCGGCCGATCCTTCGACCTGGGGCCGGGTGTCGCGTAACGCGACATGCCCCTGCGGCTCGGGCAAGAAGTACAAGCACTGCCACGGCCGCGTGGCCTGACGCGCCAATCCGCCGCTAGGCGCTGGCGTCCCAGATTTTCCGCCAATCGAAATACGGCGACAGCGTGTCGAAGTGCTGGAAGTGCACCGCCAGACTGGGCAGCGGCGAAAAGCATCCGACTTCGGCCAGCACACGATTGATCGTGTTGGCCTCGGTCACCTCGGGATCGACTCCGTAGCGGCCGAAGGCGGCGTAGGTTTCCCAGTGCTTCTTCAAGATGGCGACGCTCATCACGTCGGCGCCGGTCGACGCCGGCACCCGCCGCCAATGCCGATGACTGCCGAGCAGGACGAAATCCGGCTCGATGTGGCGGTAGCGATCCGGGTAATCGGACGGAAACAGCACCGGCTCCTGGCCCCACACCGCGGCGATGCGGCCGTAGCTTTCGACGGATTCGAGCACCGCGCGCTCGTCGTGCAGGTAATCGTCGGCGGCGAAATAGATCAGATCCCTGGCTTCAGATTTGGCCAACGTGTAGGTCTCGGTCAGCGAAGCGCCGACACCCGTTCCCCGTAGCGGGACAAATCGTGTCGGGCACGGCGCTTCGGCCAGTACCGTCTTCATGCGTTCGATGCACGACTCATCGGAATGGTCGTCGATGAGATTCAGCCGGATCGGCATCTTCAAGCCATTTTGCATTCCGTAGGCGACGGATCGAACCAACGACCGCAGGCATCGCACCACGACCTCGCACTTCGGAACGCCGATGAACCGCGTCCGCGACTGCCCGAATACGTCGACCCGGGCGCAGGAGCGGACGTAAATATCCAATTGCCCGATTTCGCGGGCCGCGGTCGCCTCGAACGCGTCGAAGCCGCCGCCCCGCCCGTGGCCGCTCGCAGCCTCGCGATGGATGTTCGTTTTCTGCAACCGCTGCAGGTCGTAGCCGATCTTGTTGAACAGAAACCGAACGAAGCGGGTTAACGGCTTGGCCATGACGGAGTGTGCGCCTCTCGCCTATTCCAGCTTGTCGAGGTCGGGAACCTTGCCGTCCTCATCGAATTCGCGAATAAATCGGGCGGGACTGCCAAGATAGATGCCGGATCGGGTAATATCCCGCGTCACGACCGATCCGGCGCCGATCGCCACGTCGTCGCAAATGGAAACCGGCAGCAGCGTCGCGTTGGATCCGATGCTGACCCGGTTGCCGACCTTCGTCGGCGCCCACAGATCGGGCATGCCGAACGCCGGACGGCCGGTCGCGAACCAATCGTTGATGAACATGACGCCGTGGCCGATGAAGCAATCCTCACCGATGGTGACGAATTCGCAAATGAAGCTGTGCGACTGCACACGGGTGCGATCGCCGATGGACACGTTTCGTTGAATTTCAACGAACGGGCCGACAAACATGTCTTCGCCCAGCGTGCATCCGTAAAGATTGACCGGTTCGACGACGGTTACGTTGGCTCCGAAAACGACATCGACGATTCCAACCTTACGAAGTTTCGGCGAATGTTCCCCCATGAGCCCCTCGGTCTCGAAGTTTCAGGCGGCGAAGAACTCGGCCAAGGCGTCGGCGACCGCGCGCATCGACGCCTCGGTGATTTCCGCGCAAAACGGAAGCGAGAGGATACGGCCTGCGGCCCGTTCGGCAATGGGAAACGATCCCGCTCGGTAGCCTAGTTCCGCGTAGCACGGCTGCAGATGGATCGGTGTCGGATAATGGACTTGCGCCATGATCCCTTTGCCGCGGAGAAACGCCAGGCATTCGTCGCGCCGGTCGAGTTCGACGACAAAAAGATGATGCACGGACTTCGCGCCGGGGACTTCCGCCAACGGACGAACCGGAAGGTCCTCCAATATCTTTCTGTAGATCGGCGCTTTCAGGCGCCGGCTTTCGGTCCAACGCACAAGGTGCGGCAGTTTGGCCATTAACACCGCCGCCTGTATCGTATCCAAGCGGGAATTGTATCCCACCGAAACGTGCCGGAAATGACCGCTCTGGCCGTATCCGGCGATTTCACGCAGTCGCGCCGCCAGGGCATCGTCGTTCGTGACCACGGCGCCGCCGT
>CAZDFF010000247.1:0-5302 GCA_964504425.1 uncultured Hyphomicrobiales bacterium | reverse complement strand
ACGGTTCACGCCAAGGCCGGCGATAGCCTCGCCGTCGACCAGACGATCCTCGAATTCGAATGACCGGGCCGGACGGCGCCGGGATTGCCGTCCGCGTCGTCATCGACGGCCGCGTGCAGGGGGTCGGCTTCCGCTATTGGACGAAGGGCGAGGCGCGACGGCGGGGCCTAGACGGCTGGGTGCGCAATCGGACCGATGGCACGGTCGAGGCGTTGTTCGCGGGACCGTTCGACGCCGTCCACGCAATGATCGAAGCCTGCCGACAAGGGCCGCCGTTGGCGCGCGTGACGGCCGTCCACACCTTTCCCGCCGATCCGCCGGCGGGTGCGGGATTCGAGTCCCTGCCGACGATCTGAACTCTTAGGCCTTTGCGAACACCTCGGCGAACGTTTCGCGAAGCGCGAGGTCCGCATCCATCGACGTTGCCGTCTGGCCGAGCGCCAGCAACGACGTGACGCCGTGTTCCGCGATGCCGCAAGGCACGATACCCTTGAAGTGCTCCAGATTCGGATCGACGTTCAGGGCGACGCCGTGAAAAGTCACCCAGCGCCGGACGCGGACGCCGATAGCGGCGATCTTGGCCTCGCTGCCCGGCGTGCCGCCGTGACGCGCCAAATCGACCCAGATGCCGACCCGGCCCGGCCGCCGCTCGCCTTTCACGTTGAACCGTCCCAGGGCCGCGATCAGCCAGTCTTCCAGGTCGCAGACGAACCTGCGGACGTCCTGGCCGCGCTTGGTCAGGTCCAGCATCACGTAGGCGATCCGCTGGCCGGGGCCGTGGTAGGTGTAGCGCCCGCCGCGCCCCGTGGGGTAGACCGGGAAGCGGCCCGGCGCCAGAAGCTCGGACGGGTCGGCGCTGGTCCCTGCGGTGTAAAGCGGCGGGTGCTCCAGCAACCAGACCGTTTCCGGCGCCTGTCCCGCGCGGATTTCCTGGACGCGGCGTTCCATGAACGCGATCGCCGCCGGGTAGGCGATCGGATCGTCCGAAATCCGCCATTCGATACCGTCGGCCGTCATGCCCGTTCTATCCTTCCCGGCCCGTGGGGCGCTTGCCAGCACGGGGCGGATTTGCTATTCCCCCCACCATACCACGGCGGCGAACGACGCCGCCGCAATGGAATAGCGGTCGTGGCGGAACTGGTAGACGCGCAGCGTTGAGGTCGCTGTGGAGGCAACTCCGTGGAAGTTCGAGTCTTCTCGACCGCACCATTACTTTTACTTTAACTATGCAGTCCGGGTTCGATCAGGTAGGCGTGAATAAGGTGCCGACAGCCATGAACGGCGGAGAGGGAGCGCACAGTCGTGACCGAACAGGCACAGACGAACGCCGCACCGACGGCTTCGGAACCCGTTTCCGAGGAACTCGCTTATCGGATTGACGACGCGTTCGTCACCGAGGTCGAGGCCGTCCTCGACGCCGACGACAAGGCCCGCGTCGCCGCCGCCGTCAGCCAGCTCCACTACGCCGATTTAGCCGACCTTGTCGAGCGCCTGAGCCCCGATCGGCGCGAAAAGCTGATCGAATTCACCAAGCACGACCTCGATCCCGAATTCCTGCACGAGCTGGACGAAACCGTCCGCGACGACGTCATCGAACAGCTCGGCGTCGAAAACCTTGCCGCCGCCGTCAGCAAGCTGGACAGCGACGACGCGGTGATGGTGCTCGAGGAATTGGACGCGCGGGATCAGCAACAGGTTCTGAACGCGATCCCCAAAGAGGAACGCGCCGTCCTCGAGGCGGGTCTCGCGTATCCCGAGGATTCCGCCGGCCGCATGATGCAGCGCGAGCTGGTCAGCGTGCCGACCGCATGGACCGTCGGTCAGACCATCGATTTCTTGCGCCAGCACGCCGACGACGAAGACGATGCGTTGCCGGAAGCCTTTTACGACATCTTCGTGGTCGACGAGGGCCATCATCCCCTCGGCGCGATCCCGCTCAGCCGCCTGCTGCGCACCAAGCGCCCCGTGCCGGTCACCGACCTTATGACGACCAAGATGGAACTCATTCCGGCGGTCATGGATCAGGAAGAAGTCGCGTTCCTGTTCTCGAACCGAGATCTCGTGTCGGCGCCTGTGGTGGACGAACAGGGGCGCCTCGTCGGTGCGATCACCATCGACGATGTCGTCGACGTCATTCACGAGGAACACGAAGAAGACTTGATGCGCATGGGCGGCGTCGCCGAGGGCGACCTTTACAGTCACGTCATCGACACCACGCGGGCGCGCTTCACGTGGCTGCTGGTCAACCTCGGCACCGCCATTGCGGCATCGCTCGTCATCGGCTTGGTTTCGCACAGCCTGGAAAAAATGGTGGCTCTGGCGGTGCTGATGCCGATCGTCGCCTCCATGGGCGGCAACGCCGGCACCCAAACGCTGACCGTCGTGGTGCGCGCCATCGCCACCAAGGAACTGTCCGCGACCAACGCCATGCGCGTCGTCGGCAAGGAACTGGCGGTCGGCGGGATCAACGGCATGCTGTTCGCGATCATCGCGGGCGTCGTCGCTTGGATCTGGTTCAAGGACGCGGGCGTCGGCATGGTCATCGCCATCGCCATGATCGCCAATCTGGTGGTTGCGGGGTTGGCCGGCACGGCGATCCCGATCCTGCTGACCCGCGCCAAGGTCGATCCGGCCATCGCTTCGAGCGTGTTCCTGACCACGGTCACCGACGTGATCGGGTTCCTGGTATTCCTCGGCTTGGGGACCTGGCTGCTCCTCTAAGCACGGCTCTCGGAATGGGGCCGGACTTTACCTTTACGTAAACGGCAAGTATGCTCCGGCCATGGCTGAAACCTTCGGCATCGCCGATCTGGCGCGGGAATTCGGCATCACCACCCGAACCATCCGGTTCTACGAGGACCAGGGTTTGATCGCGCCCGCGCGGCGCGGCCAGCGGCGCGTCTACAGCGCCCGGGACCGGGTGCGCCTCAGGCTCATCATGCGCGGCAAGCGGCTCGGGTTCTCGCTCGAGGACATCCGCGCCATGATCGACCTCTACGACGTCGATCCGTCGGAATCCCAGCAGTTGCGGCTGTTCGTCGACAAGATCCGCGAACGCAAGGCGGTGCTCCAGGCGCAGCAGGCCGACATCGCCGATGCGTTGCGCGAACTCGACGGGTTCGAGGCTCGCTCCCTGGCACTGCTGGCGGATCGTGCCAAGACCCGCACCAAGGCCGGCTAACAGGGCCTCGACAAACGGCTCGATCCGGCGGACAAAGAACCATGAAAACCAATGGCGGTGCCCCCCTGACGGTGGCGATCGGCAGTCTCGGCACCGTCGGCCTCGCGGTCGCCCGGCGGCTCGACGGCGGTATTCCCGGGCTTCGGCTCGTCGCGGTTTCGGCGCGCAACGCGGACAAGGCCAAGCGCGCCATGGCCGGGTTCGCCGCTCCGGTGCCGATGCTTCCCTTGAACGCACTCGCCGATGTCGCCGACGTGGTGGTCGAATGCGCGCCGCCGGCGTGTTTCATGGAGATCGCCGGTCCGGCCGTGGAAAAAGGCCGCATCTTCATGCCGCTGTCGGTGACGACCTTGCTCGAACACATGGACCTGGTCGAACGGGCCAAGGCGACCGGGGCGCGGATCATGGTGCCGACCGGCGCGCTTCTGGGGCTGGACGCGGTGCGCGGCGTCGCCGAGGGCAAGGTGCATTCGGTCGTGATGATGACCCGCAAGCCGCCGAAGGGCCTGGCCAACGCCAAGTTCGTGGTCGAGCAGGGGATCGACCTGTCCGACCTCAAGGAACCGCTGAAACTTTACGAAGGCTCGGTGCGCCAAGCCGCCGCCATGTTCCCGGCCAACGTCAACATCGCCGTGGCGCTGGGCTTGGCCGGCATCGGCGTCGATGAGACCCGCTATCAGGTCTGGGCCGATCCGGGGGTCGACCGCAACACCCATTCGATCAAGGTCGACAGCGATTCCACCCGCTTCGAAATGACCATCGAGAACATCCCGACCGAGGAAAACCCGGCCACGGGCAAGAACACGGCGCTCAGCGTGATCGCGGCGCTCAGGCGCCTGACCGCGCATTTCAGCGTCGGCACCTGAATTTCCGCCGAAATCCAGGCCCCGGCGCCTGTGGACCCGTCCTGCCTTTCGCCTTATAAGGATCGCCTTATACAACCCAGTATTAATTCGGTTCAGCATGCACGACATTAAGTGGATTCGCGATCACCCGCTTGCTTTTGACAATGCGTTGTCTCTGCGCAATCTCCCTCCGCAATCTAGTGAAATACTAGAAAAGGATAGCGAGCATCGGCATGCCTTGAGGCTTGTCGAAGAGGCAAATGCTGAACGTAAGAAACTGTCAAAAGAAATTGGGCTTAGAAAGTCGCGCGGTGAAGACGCTTCAGTACTGTTAAACAGCGCGAAAATGGATATGCCAAAAGCGGTACAAGAAACCGCTGAAAATCGGTTGCGTGAATTAAATTATATCCTTGAGAGAATTCCAAACGTACCTGCTGCAGATGTGCCATATGGAATCGATGAATCTGCTAACAAAGAGATACGTAAATTTGGCGATTACCCCAAATTTAGTTTTAATCCCAAACAACATTTCGAAATCGGCGAAAGCCTCGGTCTCATGGACTTTGAGACTGCGGCAAAGTTATCGGGTTCGCGATTTGTAGTTTTAAAAGGCGCATTAGCTAGACTTGAGAGAGCCCTTTCTTCTTTCATGCTGGATTTGCATACGACTGAATTTGGCTACACCGAGGTCAATCCACCAGCTCTAGTCAATGACACTACGATGTTTGGCACTGGCCAATTACCCAAATTTTCTGACGACCTGTTTTCCACATCAAAAATCAATATCAATAAGGCAGCATCTCAGTCGGCGGTGAAGCGGGCAATGGAGGCGGCGGCACAAAACGATATAGACATGTTTTGGCCTCTCTTTAACAAGCTGCAGATATTTCGAAAATCGCAGCAAGAAATATCTGAAATCGCGGACATATTTTCTGACATATTTAGCGACATAAGGTATGACGAATTTCTCAAAGATCGGCTCTGGCTCATCCCCACCGCCGAAGTACCGCTGACCAACATGGTCGCGGGCGATATCCTGGACGAGGACACGCTGCCCAGGCGTCTGACGGCGATGACCTGGTGCTTCCGGTCCGAGGCCGGCGCCGCCGGCAAGGACACGCGCGGCATGCTGCGCCAGCATCAGTTCACCAAGGTCGAATTGGTCTCGATCGCGCACCCTAACCATTCCAACGAAGAACACGAACGCATGACCGGGTGCGCCGAGGAGGTGCTCAAGCGCCTCGGCCTGCCGTTCCGCACGGTCGTGCTGTGCACC
>CAZDFF010000246.1:4859-5329 GCA_964504425.1 uncultured Hyphomicrobiales bacterium | reverse complement strand
CGGTTTTCCGCGAGCCCGCGCGCGACCAGAAGTTCGTCCAGACGGGATTTGCCCCGCGCGCCGGCGCCGGGGACCATCGACGACCTAGGCCGAAGCCGCGCCCGTCGCCTCTTCGGCGCGGCCGAGCGCCCGAAGCGCCGTCGCCACAATGCCCTTGGCGTCGAGCCCGGCCATTTCGATCTGCTTTTCGGGCTTGTCCTGCTCGTAGAACTCGTCGGGCATGGTCATGGTGCGGACCTTGACCCCGATTTCGAGCAGCCCTTCGTTGGCGAGGAAATGCAGCACGTGGGCGCCGAAGCCCCCTTGCGAGCCTTCTTCCAGGGTGATGAGGACCTCGTGATCCCGCGCCAAGCGGCGGATCAGGTCGTAATCCAGCGGCTTGGCGAAACGGGCGTCGGCCACCGTGGTCGACAGTCCGCGCGTGGCCAGATCGTCGGCCGCCTTGATCGCGTTCTTGAGCAGCGCGCCGA
>CAZDFF010000246.1:0-4849 GCA_964504425.1 uncultured Hyphomicrobiales bacterium | reverse complement strand
CAGGATCGCGACCGTCGTGCCTTCGCGCACGATGCGGCCCTTGCCGATTTCGAGCGGCGTGCCCTTGGCCGGCAGTTCGACGCCGACGCCTTCGCCGCGCGGATAGCGCACAGCCGACGGGCGGTCGTCGATCCGGACCTGGGTCGCAACCATGTGCATCAGTTCGGCCTCGTCGGCGGCCGCCATGACGACAAATCCCGGCAGGCAGCACAGATAGGCGAGATCGTAGGCGCCGCAGTGGGTCGAGCCGTCGGCGCCGACGTAGCCGGCGCGGTCGAGCGCGAAGCGCACCGGCAACGACTGGATGGCGATGTCGTGCACCACCTGGTCGTAGGCGCGCTGCAGGAAGGTCGAATAGATCGCGGCGAAGGGCTTGTAGCCCTCGGTCGCCAGGCCGCCCGCGAACGTGACCGCGTGCTGCTCGGCGATGCCGACGTCGAACGTGCGGTCGGGGAAGCGTTCGGCGAATTTGTCCAGCCCGGTGCCCGACGGCATCGCTGCCGTGATCGCCACCACCTTGTCGTCGGCCTCGGCCTCGGCCATCAGGGCCTTGGCGAAGACGCCGGTGTAGCTGGGCGCGTTGGCCTTGGCCTTCACTTGCACGCCGGTGACGACGTCGAACTTGGAAACGCCGTGGTACTTGTCGGCGGATTCTTCGGCGGGGCCGTAGCCGTGGCCCTTCTGCGTCACGACGTGCAGCAGCACGGGCCCCGGTTCGTTGTCGTCGCGCAGGTTCTTCAGCACCGGCAGAAGATGTTCGAGATTATGCCCGTCGATCGGGCCGACGTAGTAGAAGCCCAGTTCCTCGAACAGCGTGCCGCCGGTGACCATGCCGCGGGCGTATTCCTCGGCCTTGCGGGCCGCCTCGCTGATCGGGCGCGGGAATTTCTTCGACATTTCCTTGGCGAAATGGCGCAGCGAGCGGAACGATTTCGACGAGATCAGGCGCGACAGATACGCGCTCATGGCGCCGACCGGCGGCGCGATCGACATGTCGTTGTCGTTCAGGATGACGAGCAGACGCGCGTCCATCGAACCCGCGTTGTTCATCGCCTCGTAGGCCATGCCGGCACTCATCGCGCCGTCGCCGATGATGGCGATGACGTGCCGGTCGGTCTTCGCGAGGTGCGAAGCCACCGCCATGCCGAGGCCGGCGGAAATCGACGTGGAACTGTGCGCGGCGCCGAACGGATCGTACGGGCTTTCGCTGCGCTTGGTGAATCCGGAAAGTCCGTCACCCTGGCGTAGCGTGTGCATCCGCTTGCGCCGCCCGGTCAAAATCTTGTGCGGATAGCACTGGTGCCCGACGTCCCAGATCAGCCGGTCTTTTGGCGTATCGAAGACGTGGTGCACGGCGACCGTCAGTTCGACGACGCCGAGGCTGGCGCCCAGGTGTCCGCCGGTGATGGATACCGAACGCACCGTGTCCTCGCGCAACTCATCCGCAAGCTGCTTCAACTGCTCGAGCGAAAAACCGCGCAGGTCGGCGGGCTCTTTCACAGTATCGAGCAGCGGAGTGGTCGATTGTTCGCTCAATGGCTTATCCCGAGTTCCAATCGCGTAAAAAACAACCCCCGGATAGGCGTCATGCCTTCCGGTTAATCACGAATTTAGCTAATGCCTTCAAATAATCGGCTTTTCCGTCGAACATTTCAAGGTGCTGGGCCGCCTGTTGGGAAAGAATATCGGCCTGGGACCGGGCCCGTTCGACCCCCAAAAGCGACACGAATGTGGCTTTTCCGGCCGCCGCGTCCTTGCCCGTCTTCTTGCCGACCTCGTCCGCCGTGCCCTCGACGTCCAATAGGTCGTCGACGATCTGGAACGCCAGCCCCAGGTCGTGGGCATAGGCCCGAAGCGCGTGGCGGGCGGGTTCCGCCGCCTTGCCGAGAATGGCCCCGGCCTCGCAACTGAAAGCGATCAGGGCGCCGGTCTTCATCCGCTGCAATCGTGTGATCTCGGGCATATCGAGGGTCGTTTCCTCGGCCATGAGGTCCAGCATCTGGCCGCCGACCATGCCCTCGCCGCCGGACGCCTTGGCCAGCGCGGTGACCAGGGTACACCGAACCTGCGGATCCGGATGGGTCTTGGGATCGGCCAGCACCTCGAACGCAATAGTCAGAAGCGCGTCGCCCGCCAGAATCGCGGTCGCTTCGTCGAAGCGGATGTGGCAGGTCGGCTGGCCGCGACGCAGTTCGTCGTCGTCCATCGCCGGCAGATCATCGTGGATCAAGGAATAGCAGTGGACCATTTCGATCGCGGCGCCGACCCGAAGCGCGCACGATTCCGCGACCGAGAACAGCCGCGACCCCGCCCACACCATGAACGGGCGAATGCGCTTGCCGCCGCCGAGCGACGAATAGCGCATCGCTTCCATCAGGCGCGCTTCGCGGCCGTCGCCCATCTTCAACAGGCGGTCGAGCGTTTCGCCGACGGCACGGGCGTTTTCCGCCAGGGCTTTCCGGAAGTCGTCCACGGGAATCAATCGGTCTCTTCGGCGGTCACGGTCCCGTCGGAACCGAGGCGGATTTTTTCGACACGGGCGCGGGCTTCCTTCAGCTTGGCCTCGCAATGGCCCTTCAGCTTCGCGCCTCGCTCGTAAGCGCCGATCGCGGCATCCAGGCCGACCTTGCCCTCTTCCAACTCCCGGACGATGGTTTCGAGTTCCTTGAGCGCGTCCTCAAAGCTCAGGCTCGAAACGTCCGGCGGGGTTGCGGTCTTGGCCATGGGGGTTCCTTGGGCGGCGGAAGGCCGGGAGTGTAATCGCCCGCCCGGCCGAAGGGCAAGGAATACCGCCCCTTTTACGCCCTTTCCAAGACCTTTCTGAAGCCGTTCAGGCCGCCCGCATCAGCGTCTTGACGTGCAGGGCGACGCTGGCGCCGAGGGCGTCCAGATCGTACCCCCCCTCGAGGCTGGAAACGACGCGACCGCCGCAGCAGTCCTCGGCGACTTCCAGCAGCCGTTCCGTGACCCAACCGAAATCCTCGGTCTTGAGCATGATCTGGGCCAGCGGATCGTCGGCGTGCGCGTCGAAACCGGCCGAGACGATCAGCAATTCGGGCTTAAACGCGCGCAGGCTGGGCAGGATCGCGTTCTCGTACCCCTTGCGGAATTCGGCCGATCCCGCGCCGGGGCGCATCGGCACGTTGCAGACGTTGTCGGCGACGCCGGTTTCGTCGGTCAGCCCGGTACCCGGATAGGCCGGATACTGGTGGCTGGACGCGTAGAACAGGTTCTTGTCGTTCTCGAACGAATGCTGCGTGCCGTTGCCGTGATGGACGTCGAAATCGACCACCGCGACGCGCTCCATGCCGTGCTTGGCGCGGGCATATTGGGCGCCGACGGCGACGCTGTTAAACAGGCAGAAGCCCATCGCGCGCGACGCCTCGGCATGGTGACCGGGCGGACGCACCGCGCAGAAAGCGTTTCTCGCCTCGCCGGCAACGACGGCATCGATGGCCGAACATACCGCGCCCGAGGCGCGCAGCGCCGCCTCGCCCGATCTCGGCGACATCGCCGTATCCGGATCGAGGTGCACCTTGCCCGATTTCGGCACGTTTTCGAGCAATGTCTCGACGTACGACTGCACGTGCACGCGCTCGATGTCTTCGATCCCGGCTTCCGGCGCTTCGCGGCGGACCAACGCCTTGAAGGCGTCGGCGCCGAGCGCCTTGTTCACCGAACGCAACCGGTCGGGACATTCCGGATGATAGGTGCCGGGATCGTGCTCGACGCACGACGCGTGCGTATAAAGAAGGGTCGTCATTGCCAGATATCCTCCCACACTTGATCTCAGTGTGGCGCAAACGGCCGGCCCGTTCCAGCCGTTCCGATCGCCGATCGATCCCAGAACTCAGTTGCGCGGATTTCCCGTCGTCAATTGTCGCAGGTAAGCGATCAACTGCTCCAGTTGCGTCGGATCCGGGACGCGCTGTACCGGCATCTTGGTCCCCGGCAGCATGATATCGGGACCCTTGTCGAACAGTTCGAACAGGGTTTTGTCGTTCCAGACGAAGTCCTTGCCCTTGAGGGCGTTGGAGTAATGATAGCCCTCGACCGAACCGACCTTGCGCCCGAACAGGCCGGCGAAGTGCGGGCCCGACCGTTTCGGACCGTCGGCGTTGAGCGAATGGCAGCGCGCACATTTGGTGTAGAGCTTAGCGCCGGGGTGGCTGCTGGCCAGCCACGGCTTGGGTTCGTCCTTGGCTTCGACGACGAGGCCGATCCGATCGCCCGATTCCAGGTGCCAAACCCGCGCCGTGTCGTCGGAACTGCCGCTCACGACGAAGCGACCGTCGGGCGTGACGGCGACCGACCAAACGATACGATCGTGCGCCTTGATCTCACGCACCGCCTCGCCGGTCGTCAGGTTCCAAACGATGAGAAAACCGTCGCGGCCGGCCGAAATCAGGCGCTGACCGTCCGGCGCGAACGCAACCCCGTAGACCTGATCGTCGTGATGCTTGAAGACGCGCAACTGCGCCTGTGTGGCGACATCCCAAACGCGAATCGTCTTGTCGATACCGGCCGACGCCAGCAGCCGCCCATCGGGCGACGCGACAATCGCCGAAATGCCGCGTTCATGGCCTTCGAGGACGCCGACGCTATCGCCCGTTTCGACGTTCGACAGGCGGATCTTGCCGTCGTGGGCGCCGGCGGCGGCGATGCGGTCCTTGTCAACAAACGCAACGCCATTGACCGGGGATTCCTGTTCGATCGTTTTGACGAGAGTCCCATCGGCAACCGTCCACAGTCGGACGGTCTTGTCCCAGCCGCCGGTCGCCATTTTCTTGCCGTCGGCGGTGAGCGCGACTCCCATCACCTTGTGCTTGTGGCCCACGAAGCGGCGGAT
>CAZDFF010000245.1:1551-5375 GCA_964504425.1 uncultured Hyphomicrobiales bacterium | reverse complement strand
CATCATCGTCCACGATTAGCCGCGCCGCCGAGGGCTCGCCGAAAGACCCGGGATTCAGAGGAGTCGGACATACGATATTCCCCGAAATTGGCGCGTGTCGCCGCCGCGATCGTCGGTCTTGTTCTCGCCGGATCCGTCGCCGGCCACGCTCAGGCGCCGTTCCCGCCTCCGCGGGCCGAACAGGTCGCGCAAACTCAGCACACGATCCGGATGGAGTCCGCTCAAGCCGCGCGGCTACAGCGGATCATGACGCCGCTGATCCGCCACATGGATCGCCCGATTCCGCTCGACCGGGTAAAGATCGGCCTCTTGTCCGATCCGAATATCAACGCCGCCAATGCCGGCGGCGGCGAATTCTACGTTACCACCGGGCTGCTTCAGCAGGCCAACGACGATCAACTCCGCGCGATCTTGGCGCACGAAGCCGCGCATGCCGATCTCGGCCACGTCGCCAAAAGCCAGGCGCTGGCCACCGGCCTGGGTCTCGGCATCGAACTTTTCAATCGGGTCTTTCCCGGCTACGGCGCCCTGACCCCGATCGCGGGCCAACTCGTCGCGAACGGCTACAGCCGCGCCGAGGAAACCGAAGCGGACGCCCATGGCGTGGTGATTCTCCGCCGTGCCGGATACGACGGCAAGACGCTCATGGCGAACACCCTGGTCTGGTTGAAGCAGTCGGGCGGCGGCAGCGGCGGCGGCTTTCTGGCGACGCATCCGTCGACCGACGATCGCATCGAAGCCATCCGGCGGCTGCCCTGAGTCCTCGCCCCGGCCGCCCGCGCGGTGCGGGAAGCGAAAAACGACGCCGAACGCCCGCCCCGTGTTCTCTTTTGAACATCGTCGAATTGGATTCGGCGGTAAAAGAAGGACGACGCGTGCAACACGCGTCGAATAGGGTCTTCGATTGTGTTCTCCCCATGATCGTTGGCTGGGTTTCTCCTTCCCGGCCCCGCTGGTTTCCCCAAGCCGGCGGGGTACTTTTTTGTTCGCCGGCCGGGACGCCTTAACGACGTGGCTCTAAGGGGGGCGGCAAAGAAAAACGGCGCCGGATGTCCGGCGCCGTTTCGCGTTCGTCGAGTGTTTGTCGACAGCGATTACTGAACCCTGATGAGGGCCCGGCGATTCTGCCATTCCTTGACGTCGTCGGCGGTCTGCGTGGCCGGCCGGTCTTCGCCGAAGGACTGGGAACTGACGGCGATCGTAGGCTGGACGCCGTAACCCTTGACTTCGGCGGCGACGGCCGCCGCGCGGCGTTCCGCCAGCAGCTTGTTGTACTCGCGGGTGCCCGAGCGGTCGGTGTATCCCTCGAACACGATGGTCTTGGCATTCGTCGACTGCATGCGGGCGACGATATCCGCGACCACCTTCTTGGCCTCGGCATTCAGATCCGAACGATTGTGGTCGAAGTACAGGACGAAGACCGACATCGGATCGTAGGGTGCGGCCTGGGCCATCGGCGCTGCCGGCGGCGCGGCTGCGTTGATAATGCTCGTGACTTCGTTAAGCGCCGTAAAGAAGCCGTTACGGCAATAAGCAATGTCCTCGGGCTGGAAGTTTTCTTCCCGTTCCTCCATCCAGCAGTCGAACATGAGCTGCGCGCGGGCGGTCAGGGCGGGCGCTTTTACCGGCCCGCCGGAATTTAGGGCTTGGATGAGACTTGCTCGTGCCTGCGTAAGTTCACCGACATAGGGGGCCGGAATTTCCCGTTCGGCCATGGTCGTCGGATTGACGATTTGATTGGCGGCGGCCTTGCGAGCCTTGGCGTCGAAATAGTTCACCGCATCCCAATGGCCTTCGGCGCGTTCGACTTCGGCGCGAGTCACATATTCCTGGTGCAGGGCCTGGTGGAACGCATCGCCTCTTTGGGGCAGGGCCCGCACTTCGGCGGTGTCCCAGTCTTTTCCAGCATTGCCCGCGCACGCCCCTAACAAGGACGCGGCCACGGCAAGTACGCAAAATTTGATCGGTTTCATTTTTGGTCCTCTCTGAGGTGGCGTGTTTGTGAAAACCCGAATCCTCTGCGCCGGATACGGATCGATTCGATAATTCGCTAGGGAGTACGCGATTGGTAACGGATCCGCGGGCGGCGCGCTGTTCAATACAGCACACGCGTCTCGGGGCGCGCGGGAAGGGATGCGTGAAAGGGGACAACCGTGTGTGACGGTGCGCCGACGTTCGGCGCCGGTCAGTTCCCCACCAGCGCCGCCAGCCGGGCGGCGAAGGCGTCGATCAGGCGCCGCATCATGCGGTCGGTCTCGGCCAGCTTGTCGAGCCGGGCGCGGAACGAATCCGACGACACCGTTACCAGCTCGACGTCGCCCTTGGCGCGGGCAGCGGCGACCCGGGGCTTGTGGTTGATCAGCGCCATCTCGCCGAAGATGTCGCCGCGCACCAGCTTGCTCAATACGCGCTCGCGGCCGTCGGGATAGACGCCGAGGATTTCGACCTCGCCGCTGGCCAGCAGATAGGCCTCGTCGCCGGGATCGCCCTTGCGGAAGATGTACTCTCCGTCGGCAAACGTCGTGCGCGGCAGGTCGCCGCCGGGGCGGCGGACCTCGGGCTTCGGCGCTGCCGGTCCGGCGGCAGGCGCCGGGATCGGCTTGCTGGGCGGAACCGCCGCCGGGCGCGCCGAGGGAGTCGATTGCGGGGCGGGCGCTGCCGCCACCGGCTTGCCGGCCAGGATGCGCTCCAGCCGGCGCACGATCTCGCCGCGCAGTTCGGCGGGCAGGCCGCCGCCGGCCAGGCGCGGCCGCAGGTCCTGGATCGCCGCCATCTTGTCGGCCTGGGTGCCGTTCGCCGGCAGCAGCCCGGCCAGATCCTTGATCTGCTCGAGCAACCCGAGCAGGGCCTTCAGGACGATGGCCTGGTTCTTGGCGCCGAACGGCGTGCCGCTGAGATCCAGCAGGTAGCCCAGGCAGGCCGCCCGGCTCGGCAGGAAGGTCTGGATGTGCGCGATCGCCTCCTCGGGCGTCAGGTCCTGGCCGTTGGCGCCGAAGGTCATGCGCGCCCGGGTGGTCAATGCCTCAGCCATCGAGCGGTCGCCGCGCAGGCCCCCGGGGGCGGCCAGCACGCCGAGCAATCCGATCAGGGCGTCGCGGTCGGCGGTCGCGTCCTGGCGGGTCAGCAGCTTGATGCCGCGCAGCGTCCGCTCGATCCGGCCGAACAGGATCGCTCGCGTCCTGGTCAAGGGATGCTTGGCCAGCGCCGCGTTGAGCGGGCCCAAACATGAACCCCTTCCGCCCGACCGCGTGCAGCCGCCGAAGCCCAGCTGGGCGATGGTCTTGAGCGCCGTCGCCAGGTCGCCCATGCCGCCGAGGATCTCTTGCAGCGCCTGGCTGCCGTCGAGGATTTCGGCAACGACCGCATCGATTTCGGCGACGGCGTCGGCGTTCGCGCCTTTGTCCAATTGCTCGATCAGGAAGCCGACCTTGCCGTTCCAGTCGGCCTGGCGGCCGAGCGCGTCGGCCAGGGCGGCGGAGCGCATGTAGGCGTCGGCGCCGGGCGCGGCGAACAGGGCGCCGATGCCTTCCGCTTCCAGGATATCGCGGAAGCGCGGCACGTCCGGGTTCTCGCGCGCCCGTTCGGCGATCTGGGTGACCGCGGCGTCGAGCACGGCGATCCGGTCGGCCGGCTTGGTTTCGGTCTTGCGCGCCTGGATCGAACCGATCCGGTGCAGCGCCTGGGAATAAAGGGTGTCGTGGCGGATGATCTGGCGCAGCCGGCCGTAGTCGTGGAGCAGCTCGAAGCAGCTCATCCCGACCTGGTCGAGGAAGGCGCGCAGCAGCCGGGCGCCCGCCAGCCGCGCCTCGAACCCGAACAGGTCG
>CAZDFF010000245.1:0-1541 GCA_964504425.1 uncultured Hyphomicrobiales bacterium | reverse complement strand
AGGGGCGCGTCCTCGACCGGGACGATGGCGATCGGCTTTTCGGCGACCTGGCCGGTCTTTTCGAACACCACCTTGGGCGCGCTCGCCGGTCGCTCTTCCAGCACCCGCACGCCGGGGATGTCCTTGCCCGACAGCAGCGCCTCGGCCTGGCGCACCGCGGCGCCCTTGAACTTGTGGATCGACTCGATGGTCCAGTGGGTGCCGTGGCCGACATGGACCTCGTAGTTGGCTTCCGCCGCCGCTTGCATGGTTCGATGCCTTCTTCCATCGGTCCCGTCGCGCCGGGACGCCGCCCGCATGGGGGCACATCTATAATAGCAAGCTGACGGGCAGCCAGACTGTTACGAAATGTAACGGACGGATTCCGGCGCCGCCGCCGCCCGCGAAAAAAATCGCCGCCGCCGCAAATTTCACTTGCATTGAAAATCGACTGGCCGTATTTGGCACCTCAGACGCCAATCGCACGTGCCCACGTCCCCGTTCGCGTTCAGCGACTTAGAGGGGGTCAAGCAACGACGTGTACGCGTCCTTTTCGGTAGAGTCGGTCGACAGTGGGCCGGCAACGTCGGCCCGGGATGCGGCCGGCACCTTAAGGGAAGTGGATACGATGTTCCGTGGGCTCGCCTTCGCGCCCTATCCGCGCATCGACGGGTAACCCACCTTACGGCCGGCCGTAACCATTCGGCCGCGCCGCGATTGCCTGCGTTTTCGTAAACACGTTCGAGACGACTTCCGCCGGATTTCGGTTTTCCGGGGCGGGCCGTCGCACGTTCGAAAGTCGCCGCGTCGCCTTGCAAGACTTGCGCGCGGATAGGAGTTGAAGATGGAACACAACAAGAAGCACGTGTCCTTCGCCGGCCGCATCGTCATGGTCGGTTGCGGCTCGATCGGCCAGGGCGTCCTGCCGCTGATCCTGCGCCATATCGACGTGCCGCGCGCCAACATCACGATCGTGACCGCCGAGGAACGCGGCCGCGAGGTCGCCGCCGAATTCGGCGTCGACTTCCGCATCCAGCCGCTGACCCGCGCGAACTACCGCGAGGTGCTGGCGCCGATGCTGAAGGCCGGCGACTTCCTGCTCAACCTCTCCGTCGACGTGTCTTCCGTCGCGCTGGTCGAGCTCGCCCACGAAAAGGGCGCGCTTTATCTCGATACCTGCGTCGAACCCTGGGTCGGCGGCTACACCGACACGTCCCTGACGCCATCGCAGCGTTCCAACTACGCGCTCCGCGAAAGCGCGCTCGCCTTGGCGCCCCAGTACGCGGGCGGCCCGACGGCGGTGACGACCCACGGCGCCAACCCGGGCCTGGTCTCGCACTTCGTCAAGGACGCGCTTTTGCACATCGCGCGGGACACCGGCCGCGCCGTGACGGCGCCAACCGACCGGACCGGCTGGGCGACGCTCGCCCGCGACCTCGGCGTCAAGACGATCCACATCGCCGAACGCGACACCCAGATCGCCGACGCGCCGAAGCGCCGCGGTGAATTCGTCAACACCTGGTCGATCGACGGCTTCGTCGGCGAAGGCTCGCAGCCGGCCG
>CAZDFF010000244.1:0-5386 GCA_964504425.1 uncultured Hyphomicrobiales bacterium | reverse complement strand
ATCCGCTCCCGCCGGCGAAGCCAAGGCGGACGACGGCAAGTCCAAGACCCGCGACAGCCTGCCCGAACAGTACCGGGCGATGCCGATCGAGATGCTCTACCCCGGCCTGCTCGGCATGATGATCGACACCAAGCTGGTCGCCGCCGAGGCCCGCAAGCGGAAGCTGAACGCCGACCCGGCCTTCAAGGAACGGCTCGCCCGGATCGAGGAACAGCTCCTCGAGAACGCGGCAATCGAACAGCACCTGGCCGGCGCGGTAACCGACGCCGCGGTCAAGACGAAGTACGACGCCTTCGTCAAGGGCTTCGCCGGCAAGACCGAAGTCCGCGCCCGCCACATCCTGGTCGACGCCGAGGACAAGGCCGTCGCGGCGATCGCCGAGCTGAAGAACGGCGCCGACTTCGCCGAGCTGGCGCGCAAAAAATCCACCGGCCCGTCCGGCCCCTCGGGCGGCGATCTCGGCTACTTCGCCGAGGGCCAGATGGTGCCCGAGTTCTCCAAGGCCGCGTTCGCGCTGGAGAAGGGCAAGTACACCGAGGCGCCGGTGAAAACCCAGTTCGGCTGGCACGTCATCAAGGTCGAGGACCGCCGCCAGGCCAAGGCCCCGGCGCTGGACGAGGTGCAGCAGGAACTCCGCACCGAACTGTCGCGCGACGCCCGCGTCCAGTACGTCGAGGCGCTGCGCAAGGGCGCCAAGATCGAACGCTTCAATCCGGACGGCTCGCCGATGAAGGCCGAGGACGCGAAGCCCGCGCCGAAGCCCACCATCGCCCCGAATAAGTAACGCCCGCGCGGCCCCGCCGCCGCGCACCCGAACCCGAGACCGAAACCATGCCGCCCGTATCCCCGCTGGCCCCCGCGACCTTTCCCGCGCTTCCGCCGCTCGCCGGCGTGCGGCTTTCGACCGGCGCCTGCGGCTTGCGCTATCGCGGCCGCACCGACCTTTTGTTCGCCGAACTCGCGGCCGGCACGACGGTCGCCGGCTGCCTGACCCGCTCGCTCACCGCCTCGGCCCCGGTCGACTGGTGCCGCAAGTCGCTGACGGGCGGCCATGCCCGCGCGCTGGTGGTCAACTCCGGCAACGCCAACGCCTTCACCGGCCGGGCCGGCACCAAGGCGGTCGAGGCCACGGTCGAGGCCGCCGCCGACGCGCTCGCCTGCCGGCCGAGCCAGGTGTTCATCGCCTCGACCGGCGTGATCGGCGAGCCGCTGCCGGCGGAAAAAATCGTCGCCGCGATCCCGGCCCTGAAGGATGCGCTGGTCGCGGATGCCTGGGAACACGCGGCCCGCGCCATCATGACCACCGACACCTTCGCCAAGGCCGCCGTCCGCAAGGCCGACATCGGCGGCGTCACGGTGACGATCCAGGGCATCGCCAAGGGCTCGGGCATGATCGCGCCCGACATGGCGACCATGCTGTGTTTCGTCTTCACCGACGCCGCCATCCCGGCGGCCGCGTTGCAGGCGATGCTGACGCCCGCGGTCGAACGCTCCTTCAATTCCATCACGGTGGACAGCGACACCTCGACCAGCGACACGGTCTTGCTGTTCGCCACCGGCGCCGGCCCGTCGCACCCCAAGGTCGCCGCCGCCGATTCCCCCTTGCTGGCCGACTTCCGGGCCAAGCTCGAGGACCTGCTGGTCGATCTCGCGCAACAGGTCGTGCGCGACGGCGAGGGCGCCTCCAAATTCGTCGCCGTCACCGTCGCCGGCGCCGAAACCGACACGGCCGCCAAACGCATCGCGCTCGCCATCGCCAACTCGCCGCTGGTCAAGACCGCCATCGCCGGCGAGGACGCCAACTGGGGCCGGGTCGTCATGGCCGTCGGCAAGGCCGGCGAGCGCGCCGATCGCGACAAGCTCGCCATCTGGTTCGGCGGTCACGCGGTCGCCGCCGACGGCGAGGTCGTGCCCGGCTACGACGAGGCCCCGGTGGTCGCCCACATGAAGGGCCTGGCCGTCGACATCGCCGTCGACGTCGGCGTCGGGCCCGGCCGCGCCACCGTGTGGACCTGCGATCTGACCCACGGCTACATCGACATCAATGGCAGCTACCGGTCCTGACCCGGCCTGCCGCGAGGCGCGCTGGCGCGGCGGTCCGCTGGCGGCCAAAAGCCTCCGGCTGCGTCCCTTCGTCGCCGACGACGTCTCGGCCCTGGTTGCCTTGGCGGGCGACGCCGAAATCGCGCGTTGGACCGCCGACGTGCCGCATCCCTACACGCCGACCGACGCCCAGGCCTTCGTCGCCAAATCCGCGCAGCATATCGCCGAGGGCACCGAATACGCCTTCGCCGTCGAACGCATCGCCGACGGTGTGACGATCGGCGCGGTGTCGCTGCGCCGTGACGGCGATACCGGCGAGGTCGGCTATTGGATCGGCCGCCCGTTCTGGTGCAAGGGCTACGCGGTCGAGGCGGTGCGGCGGCTGGTCCGCTTCGCCTTCGCCGACCGCGGGCTCGCGACACTCACGGCGGGGGTGATGGCCGACAACGCGGCCTCGGCCAAGGTGCTGCTGAAGGCCGGGTTCTCGTTCATGGGCGAAGGCACCGGCGAACGCGGCCGCTGCAAGGACGCCAAGGTGCGTGACTTCGCGCTCGCCCGCGCGGATTGGCTGAAAACCGAAGCCGAAAAGCCGACGGTGCTGGTCGCCGCCGTCGCCATGGTGGATATCGACGGCCGGGTGCTGATGGCGCAACGCCCCGAGGGCAAGTCGATGGCGGGCCTGTGGGAATTTCCCGGCGGCAAGGTGGACGGGGGCGAAACGCCCGAGGCCGCGCTGGTGCGCGAACTGGCCGAGGAACTGGGCGTCGACATCACCGAAAGCTGCCTGGCGCCGATCGCGTTCGCCTCCCACGGCTACGACGATTTCCATCTGCTGATGCCGCTGTTCGCGTGCCGGGTGTGGAAGGGCACGCCGACGCCGCGGGAAGGCCAGGCGCTGAAATGGGTGCGGCCGGAACGGCTGGCCGATTTGCCGATGCCGCCCGCCGACGTGCCGCTGGTCGCGCTGCTGCGGGATATCTTGTAACGGAGAACGGGTGTGAGCGAGCCGAAAGTCTTCACCGCCTGTCTTATCGTCATCGGCAACGAGGTGCTGTCCGGGCGCACCCGCGACGCCAACCTGCAATTCCTGGCGCTGGGGCTGAACGCCGTCGGCGTGCGCCTGGCCGAGGCCCGCGTCATCCCCGACGTGGAGGACACCATCGTCGCCGCGGTCAACGAATGCCGCGCCAAATTCGATTACGTCTTCACCACCGGCGGCATCGGCCCGACGCATGACGACATCACGTCCGCCTCGGTCGCCAAGGCGTTCGGCGTGAACCTCATCCGCCACCCGGACGCCGACGCAAGGCTCCGCCGCCACTACAAGCCGGAAGACATCAACCCGCAGCGCATGAAGATGGCCGACGTGCCCGAAGGCGCCACGCTCATCGACAACCCGGTCAGCGCCGCGCCCGGCTTCCGCGTCGGCAACGTGTTCGTGCTGCCCGGCGTGCCGCGCATCATGCAGGCGATGTTCGACGGCATGAAGCACACGCTGGCCGGCGGCGCGCCGGTGCTGTCCCGCGCCATCGCCTGCCACCTGCAGGAAGGCACGCTGGCCGACGGGCTCGGCCGGGTGCAGGCCGATTTCCCCGACGTCGAGATCGGCAGCTATCCGTTCTTCCGCCACGGCCGGTTGGGCGTGGCCCTGGTGCTGCGCACCCCCGACAAGGCCCGGCTCGACCTCGCCGCCGAAAAGGTCGAAGCCCTGATCCGCGCCAAGGGCGGCGAGCCGATGGAAGACCGCCCGCCCGAGGCGGGGTGATCCGGTCCGGTCGTCTTTCTGTGCGGTTGCGGCGGGTTTCGGCACGGTTTTGTCCTGTTTCGGTTCGGTTTTGTCGCGTTTATGTCGGGTTTTTCGGGTTAAGCCGTTGATTCGGCTGGAAACACGAAAAACCGAATAACCTTTTATAACCTTTTATCGTCTTTCGCGGCCCGGACGGCCGTTCTCGGCCGTGCCGAGGGCGTTGAAAATAAAGCGACAACATGCCCATCTTCGGCCGCTTCCGCCTTCTCGGCGCAGAGTTGCGGCGAAGGGCGGTCAGTCCTCCGTAGCCATTTTGGCGAAGGAGGATTGACAGAACAAACAAAGAACGTATATACTCCTAACATAGGAGTTGTCAAGGTTGCTGCGTATCAATGACTTTTGGTGTCGGCGATCAACCGATCTGTCGTCACAAATCGGAGAGCTACATTGCCGATATCGTGGTCGTTACTTCTCCTTGTGAGGAGATAAGATGAGCAGACGATCAACAAGTAGACCGCTGCTTGCTGCTTTGCGAGGGAGCCGAATGTCCGAAACACAAATTGAATGGACCGACGCCACTTGGAATCCAGTGGCTGGATGTTCGGCAGTTACCGCTGGCTGTACCAATTGTTATGCGGTGGAGATGGCAAAGCGTCTCGAAGCCATGGGTGTTGAGAAGTACGCGGGGCTAACGCGTCGAAGTGGCAAACGGGTGGTGTGGAATGGTTTCGTGCGAGAGGATCGCGAGACACTTACGATTCCGCATGGCTGGAAAAAGCCACGTAAAATTTTTGTAAATTCGATGAGCGACCTTTTCCACGAACAAGTGAGTGACTCATTCATTGAAGCCGTCTGGCAGGTGATGCGCGAAACTCCTCGCCACCACTATCAAATCCTCACCAAGCGCCCACAGCGGATGGCGGAGTTCGTCGCGACAAAAATTAAAGACGTTCTTTCGAATGTTTGGCTCGGAACGAGCGTCGAAAACGCGGACGTAGTGGACAGGATCGACCGTTTACGCGCAGTGCCGGCAAAAATTCGATTTATTTCTTTCGAGCCTCTCATTGGTTCGGTCGGTGATGTAGACCTTACTGACATCCAATGGGCAATAGTAGGCGGCGAAAGTGGAAGATCGGCCCGGCCGATACGCGAAGAGTGGATTGACGAGATACATGATCAATGTGTCCGTGCCGGTACAGCTTTCTTTTTTAAGCAGTGGGGAACGTGGGGTAAAGACAACAAGCGTCGATCGAAGAAAGCGAATGGTCGCGAGTATCGGGGGAGGATATGGGATGAAATGCCCCTGACGCCTCTCATGGCGTCATAACCTCGGGGTCGGCTATTCATTGTAGTTGGGGGAAGATGAATGGTCGAAAAGCAGTACGAATGGTTGAGTGGCGCGACGCTGGAGGAGCACTCTCGCCGCAAGCACAAAATTCTTCGTGAATACTTTTTCAACTATCTAACCGTTCGTTGTCAGCTTCCTCAACAAGAGCGGTTTCGACTTTCGATAATCGACGGATTTGCCGGGGGCGGTCGATATAGCTGCGGTACGCCGGGGTCTCCGCTGATCTTTCTCGAAGAACTGAAAAACGC
>CAZDFF010000243.1:0-5404 GCA_964504425.1 uncultured Hyphomicrobiales bacterium | reverse complement strand
ATGGAGCGCCATTCGGTCTCGCGCCTGATCGGCGCGCCGCCCGGCTACGTCGGCTTCGACCAGGGCGGCCTTCTGACCGACGCCATCGACCAGCAGCCGCACGCGGTCCTGCTGCTCGACGAAATCGAAAAGGCGCACCCGGACCTGTTCAACATCCTGTTGCAGGTGATGGACCACGGCAAGCTGACCGACCACAACGGCAAGAGCATCGATTTCCGCAACGTCATCCTGATCATGACGACCAACGCCGGCGCCGCCGACATGGCCCGGGCGCCGATCGGGTTCGAGCGCGAACAGCGCTCCGGCGACGACAAGGAAGCGATCGAGAAGCTGTTCACGCCGGAATTCCGCAACCGGCTGGACGCCACCATCGGATTCTCCGGTCTCGGCCCCGAGATCGTCGCCCGCGTGGTCGACAAGTTCATCATGGAACTGGAATTGCAACTGGAAGATCGCCGCGTCGTCATCGAATTGACCGACGGTGCCCGGCAGTGGCTGGCGACCAAGGGTTACGACAAACTGTTCGGCGCCCGGCCCTTGGGCCGCGTCATCCAGGAACACATCAAGAAGCCGCTGGCCGAGGAACTGCTGTTCGGCAAGCTGGCCGACGGCGGCGTGGTTCTGGTCAAGGTCGAGGACGGCAAGCTCGCCTTCGACTACCCGGACCCCAAGGGCTCCAACCTGCCCGTGAAGCGCAAGAAGTCGGTCCCCGCGCTGGTCGAATAGGCTTCCGCCCTCATTGTCATGCGTGGGCTTGACCCGCGCATCCACGTCTTCACAATGACTCGCGGCCGACTCAACGGCCGAACGGAACCTTCCATGCCGTCCGGTTTCCTCAAGGACATCCGCGTTCTCGATCTCGGCCAGTACCTGCCGGGGCCGGGCGCGGCGCAGCTGCTGGCCGACATGGGGGCCGACGTCTTGAAAATCGAGGCGCCGGCGGGCGATCCGTTGCGCCGTCTCGATCCGGTGAACGGCCATGCGGTCGACGGCGTTTCGCCCTATTATCGCGTCGTCAACGCCGGCAAGCGCGTGCTCGCGCTCGATCTGAAATCGGAAACGGGGAAGGGCGCATTCGCGTCGCTGGCCGCCGCCGCCGACGTGCTGATCGAATCGTTCCGTCCCGGCGCGATGGAGCGATTGGGCTTCGGTCGGTTTCGCTTGAAGGCGCTTAATCCGCGTCTCGTCCATCTCGCGCTGTCGGGCTACGGACAGACCGGCCCGCGCGCGTTGCATTCCGGTCACGACGTCAATTATGTCGCCGCCTCGGGGGCGCTCAGCGCGTCGGGCATGACCTGGCCGCCCGTCGCCGATCACGCGGCGGCGCAATTCGCAGCGCTGGCGATCCTGGGCGCCCTGGTCGGCCGGGGGCGCATGGGCGAGGGCGCCTTCATCGACGCCAGCCTCGCCGATACCGTGCTGGCCTGGCAGGGGTGGAGCCTGACCGCCGCGTCGGCGGGCGCTGCGCCGAAGCCGGAATCGAATGCGCTTAACGGCGGCGCCGCTTATTACCGCACCTACGCGACCAAGGACGGCGGGCACGTAACGCTCGGCGCCATCGAGCCGCAATTCTGGAAGAACTTCTGCGCCGCCGTCGGTCGCGACGACTGGATCGCACGGCAGACGGAACCGTTGCCGCAGATGGCGCTGATCGCCGACGTCGCCGCCTTGTTCGCCGGCCGCGCGCGGGCCGAATGGGATCGGATGCTGGGCGGCGTCGATTGCTGCTACGGACCGGTCCTCGATTACGGTGAAGTCGCGGCCGATCCCCAGGTCGCGGCGCGCGGCCTGGTGCGTGCAGGGGACGGCGCGGTCCATGTCGCGTTTCCGGCGTTGATCGACGGTCGGCTGCCGCAGCCCCGCGCGCCCTATCGCGACGTGACGGCGGAACAGGCGCTGAGCGCTTGGGCCACGGCGAAATGAGGATCGGGATCGGCATCGCCCTTCACCCGGGCCCGGCAACGCCGTAAAATCCGCGGATGCGCGAACAACATCTCGGTCCGCCGCACGGCGATCTGAGCCCGTCGCTGCCGCGCGCCATGCTGGACCGCCTGGCCGAGGCCGGCGAGGCGCGCCGGTTCGCGCGCCGGGATACGATCTATCGTCAGGGCGACACGGCGCAATTCGTCTGCCTGCTGGTTTCCGGTCGGGTCAAGGCCAGTTCGGTCAACGCGCTCGGCGACGAAACCGTCCTGCGGGTGCATTTGCCCGACAGCCTTTTGGGACTTACGGCGATCGGTCCGACGCCGCGCCGCGATGCAACCGCCGTCGCCATCGAGCCGAGCGAGTTGCGCCTGATTCCGCGCGCCCGCATGCTCGAGCTGATGCGCGCCGACGCCGAATTCGGCATCTACATCGCGCAGCTTCTGTTGGAACGGCTGTCGAGTTTTCAGTATCGCGTTCACGAGGTCATGGCCAACACGGTCGAACAACGCCTCGCCCGTGCGCTGCTGGAATTCGGATCGAGCGGCGAGGGCGATCAGGTCCGCACGCCGCCGCGCCTTACGATCAGTCACGAGGAACTGGCGTCCATCGTCGCGGCGCGGCGCCCGACCGTGACCCAGGCGTTGCGCGCGTTCGCCGAGGCCGGGCTGGTGCGGCTGGAACGCCGTTGCATCGTCGTGCTCGACGCGCCCGGCCTGGAACGGCGTTTGCCGCGCCTCGACTGACGATTTTCCGTTTCATTGTCAGCCCGCTGACAGAAGCCGCCCCTCCGTCTCCGTACAGTTCCACCACGATTTCAACGATGACTGGAAGGGAACTTTCAATGCGTCTCGCGGGTAAGGTCGCGATCGTTACGGGTGGTGGCAGCGGTATCGGCGAAGCCATCGCGCTTCGTTATGCCAGGGAAGGGGCCAAGGTGGCCGTGGTCGACATGAATGAAGCCAACGCGGAAAAGGTCGCGAAGGCGATCGCTAGGCGTGGCGGCCAGGCCGTCGCGATCCGCGCCGATGTGACCAAGTCCGCCGAGATCGCCGTCATGGTCGAGGCGACCGTGCGCCGATTCAAGCGTCTCGACGTGCTGGTGAACAACGCCGGCAGCCGCTGCGTGAAGCCGTTCCTGGAGCACACCGAGGCGGAATGGGACACGATGATCGCGGTCAACCTGTCGGCGCCGTTCTTGTGCGCCAAGGCGGCGGTGCCGTACATGATCAAGGCGGGCGGCGGTTCGATCGTCAATCTCGCCTCGATCGCCAGCTTCGTCGGCCGCCCGGACCGGGTCGCCTATTGCGCGGCGAAGACCGGCGTTCTCGGCTTCACGCGCGGTCTCGCGGTCGATCTGAAGGGCACCGGCATTCGGGTCAACGCGCTGGCGCCGGGTTTGATCGAGACGCCGTTCAATCGCCACTATGCCGACGATCCGGTGCATGGAAAGCACTGGGGCAACGAAACCCTGACCGGCCGCTGGGGCAAGCCCGACGACGTGGCCTCGGCGGCGGTGTTCCTGGCGTCCGACGAAGCCGAATTCGTCAACGGCATCGACATGAAGGTGGACGGCGGCTGGCTGGCGGCGAAAACCCGCACCGGCGAGCTGGACGGCCGCGGCGGCGCGAAAGGCGCCAAGGGGCGTAAGGCACCGCAACGCCGCAAACCGTCGCGCGCCAAATAGCAATGTCTTCAATCCTATTGCCGAGAGGGGTACGGCGAGCGCAATGTGAAACAGGGCAAAGCCGCGGCGACGACGTCCCCGCTCGATCGCATGACAGGCGGCCGGCCCGATCTCTGGGAGGAGAATTCATGCATTCGAAACACGTGTTTTCGGCGTTGCTCGCGGCAGCGTTGTTGGTTCCGTTCGCGCCCGCCACGGCGCAGGAAAAGTATCCGGCGCGGCCGATCGAACTGATCGTGCCGTGGGGCCCCGGCGGCGGCGCCGACATCCTCGGCCGCAAGATCGGCAAGATGCTGGAACCGATCGTGAAAGTGTCGATGCCCGTCATCAACGCGCCGGGCGCGACCGGCCAGACCGGCCTCAACAAGATGCTCGCCGGCGCCGCCGACGGCTACACCGTCTCGATCATGACCGGCGACACCTTCGGCACGCTCGCCGGCAAGGCGCCGAAGTGGAAGCTTTCCGACATCGTGCCGATCGCCGTCATGATCCGCACGCCGTCCGGCTTCTTCGTCAAGGAAGGCGGCGACTTCAAGACCTGGGCTGACGTCGAGAAGGCGGCCAAGACCAAGCCGCTGAAGGTCGCCATCACCGGCTTCGGCAGCCCCGACGAATACACCGTCAAGTATTACGCCAAGAAGGGCCTGAAGCTGATCGGCGTGCCGTTCGCCAAGCCCGGCGAGCGCTACACCTCGATCTTGGGCGGCCACGCCGACCTGCTGTACGAACAGCCGGGCGACGTGAAGGGCTATCTTTCCAACAAGCAGATGCGGCCCGTGCTGCTGTTCACGCCGAAGCGCGATCCGAAATACCCGGATACGACGGCATCCGGCGAGCTCGGCGACAAGATATTCTTGCCGCAGATGCGCATGATCATCGTCAAGGCCGGCACGCCGCCGGACCGCATCAAGGTCCTGTCCGACGCGCTCGCCCAGGTCTCCAAGTCGCAGGAATACGCCGACTACCTGAAGGAACAGCTCGGCGACGCCGACAGCTTCCTGCCCAGCGACGCCGCCAAGAAGTTCCTCGAAAACGAACTGGCGGAACTGAAGAAGTACTCCAAGTAACGGACCCGCCGGCACCGGCGCCGCCGCGGCGGCGCCGGTCCACGGCCTGGCCGTCCGACAATCCCGCGAGGTTCCGTGATCCGTCCCGCCGCCATCGCCCGCGCGCTGCCCTACGTCGCCATCGCCGTCGCCGCCGGTTATTTCTACATGCTGGCCGGGCGGCTCACGTTCGACGAACAGCCCGGCCGCCTCGGCCCCGATGCCTGGCCGAAAGGGATGCTCGGCCTGATGATCGTCGTCGCGCTTGCGGGCATCGCGAAGGCGCTGTTTGCCAAGCCGAAGAATCAGAATCCCGACCTCGATCTCGTCCTCGGTCCCGGCGCGGCCGAGGCGGGCGACGAGCCCGCGCTGCCGAAATGGCTGCACCTGCCGATCCTCGGCAGCGTCCTGTTCCTCGTCTACATCCCGGTGCTGGAATGGACCGGCTTCGTGATCGCGACCTCGGCCTTGATGATTTCGTTCCAATATCTCGGCCGCTATCGCAACCACTTGGTCATCTGGGTCTCCTCGATCGCCGGGCCGCTGCTGTTCTTTATCGTGTTCCGCACCGTCGCCTACATCTCGCTGCCGCTGGGCGAGGGGCCGTTCCTCGACTTCTCGGTGTGGCTCATGCGGCTTTTGGGCATGGCGTGAGGATGGGATGATCGACGTCCTTGGACACCTCGGCCACGGCTTCCTCGAAGTCCTGACGCCGATACATTTCCTGATCCTGGTGGTCGGGCTGGTG
>CAZDFF010000242.1:0-5451 GCA_964504425.1 uncultured Hyphomicrobiales bacterium | reverse complement strand
ACACCGTGCAACCTGTCCACTAAAACTAAACCGGACAGCCGTGGAACAAGTCCGGGCATGACACTTGAAATGCACGGAAGATTCGCAAAACTCGCGCCTACCCCACGCGACCCCGCCAGGCGACCGAATAAAGATCGAAGCGGCGGTCCTTGAGGTTCTGCACCGTGCCGGAGTTGCGCGCCGTCTGCAGGTTGTCGAGCCTGAGGTCGGCGATGGCGACCGTTTCCACGTTGGGCGTGGTGTCGGCGGCGATGCCGTCGCGGGCGAACGGGAAATCGCACGGCGTCAGCACGCAGCTTTGCGCGTACTGGATGTCCATGTTCTCGACGCCGGGCAGGTTGCCGACGTTGCCCGACATCACCACGTAGCATTGGTTTTCGACCGCGCGGGCAGCGGCGCAATAGCGCACCCGCAGGTAGCTTTGGCGTTCGTCGGTGCAGAACGGCACGAACAGGATCTGCATGCCCTGGTTGGCGAGGTGGCGGGGCAGTTCGGGAAATTCGGTGTCATAGCAGATGTTGACGCCGATGGGGCCGCAATCGGTCATGATCGCGTGCACGGTCGAGCCGCCTTGGATGTTCCACCAGTAGCGTTCGTTCGGCGTCGGGTGAATCTTCGGCTGCTGGTGGATCGAACCGTCGCGTAGGCAGACGTAGCAGATGTTCAGTACCTCGTCGCCGACGTAGGTCGGGTGCGAGCCGCCGATGATGTTGATGTTGTAGTCGACCGCGAGATTGCTGAGCAGTTCCTTCAGGCTTTCAGTGTACTTGGTGAGCGCGGCGATGGCGTCGGCCGCCGGCACCGGCTTGTTCTCGATGGACAGCAGTTGCAGCGTGAACAGTTCCGGGAACAGCACGAAGTCGGACTTGTAGTCGGCGACCACGTCGACGAAATATTCGATGTTGCGCGCAAATTCGGCGAACGACGAGACGCGGCGCTGCTGATAGTTGACGGCGGCGACGCGCACGCTGTCCGGGTGGCGGCCGCGCTGCACCTTGATGCCGGCCTTGACGTCGACCTTGGCGTTTGGATTGCGCCATATCATGTGGGTGGCGTAACCGAGCGATTCGTGGTCCGACGGCAGGTAGTCTTTCAGCAGGCCGAGAATTTCGAAATCGTTGCGCAGTTGGAAGCTGAGGACCTGGTCGCGCAGCTTGCCCGTTTTCACCATGTCGATGTAGTTCTCGGCGGTGCGGACTTTCTTGATGCGTCGCGCGAGGGCGGGCAGGCGGCCGGCGAAGACGATGCCCATCAGGCGCAATTCGCTGCACAGCTTCTTGCGCTCGTTATAAAGCCGCTGGCCGATGCGCGAGCCGCGATTGTCCGGGTCGACGCAGACTTCCATGCCGTACAGCACGTCGCCGTCCGGATCGTGGCGCGAGGCGAAGCCGCCGCCGGTGATCTCGCGCCAGGTGTGCGGCTTCAGCGCGATGTCGCTGGAAACCCGGAAGGTGGCGCAATAGCCGACGATGACGTCGTCGTAGAGCGCGACGAACTGGCCCTCGGGGAAATTCGCGATCTGGCCGCGGATCATGTCCACCGAGTAGGCGGGGATGTCCTTGTAGACCTTGATCGAGAGGGCGCAGATCGCCTCCGCGTCCTTGATCGTCGCGTTGCGGACCACCAGCTTCGCCTTGGCTTCGGCGGCGGTCTTGGAAATCTCGTTCATCGGGTCCGTCCTTTCGGGGAGGGGTGCACGCCTGGGGACGGCGCGGAATCAACCGCGCGCAAGGTTCGTCGGTGGCGGATTTCGGCCATTATACACGAATTTTCCGGATGCCAAGCCCGCGGCGGAACGAAGCGGAAACGCCGCCCACTTTCGGGCACTTGCGGCGCCGCGTTCAGCCGGCATGTCCTTGCCTTTGCATCATCGGTGTTCTTTCCCGCAGATGGCACGCCAGAATGCCAGGCTCGGCACCACAATCCACTGGGCGAGGGGGGAAACGCCAACGTCGATCAGCGGAATGATCGGCATCGAACTGCGGTAGGCCCAGGCTCCGCGTACACCGACGTTCAACCATTCGCTGAACACGGTGTATCCGAGGCCTAGTGCGATGGCCGATAAGGCCACACGCCAATAGCCGTATTCGGGCCATCGCCCGGTTCCGAACAGGAACAGAGCCGCCACCAGCGCGCTCAACGCAATCAGAATATCGCCGCCGGTGCAATGAACGGCGGCAAACACGATTTCGCTTGCCGTACCGGTTTCCCATATCGTGTAGAGGGGCATGTGCGCGAACTCCCAGATGAGGCTGGCGATCGCCATCCATGCCATGTAGCGGCGCAACGTCGGTAGCCAGTCGGGAGCGGCCCGGATTGGTTTTCCGGCCTCGATATCCAGGCCGGCCTTACCGTCGGTCCTTGTCGAGCGTTCGCGGTGCGCTGCGTCATTCGGACTTGTCATGGCCCGACCGCCGATCTAGCCGTCGAGGCGGACACCGCGCAGCCGTAACGCGTTGCCGATCACCGAAACCGACGACAGACTCATCGCCGCCGCGGCGAAGATCGGCGAAATCAGGATGCCGAAGAACGGATAAAGGAGGCCCGCCGCAACCGGCACGCCGGCCGCGTTGTAGACAAGCGCGAAAAATAGATTTTGTTTGATGTTGCGCATCGTCGCCGAGGAGAGCCGCCGGGCGCGCACGATGCCGGTCAGGTCGCCCTTGACCAGGGTGAAGCCCGCGCTCTCTATCGCCACGTCGGCGCCGGTGCCCATCGCGATTCCGACGTCGGCCTGCGCCAGCGCGGGGGCGTCGTTCACGCCGTCGCCGGCCATGGCGACCGTGCGACCCTCGGCCTGCATCTCCTCGATGATCCGCGCCTTGTCCTCGGGCAGGACGTCGGCGCGTATCTCGTCGATACCGAGTTTTGCCGCCACCGCTTTCGCCGTGCGCTCGTTGTCGCCGGTGGCCATCACGATGCGGAAACCGAGCGCGTGCAGTGCCTTCAGCGCGCCCGGCGTCGTTTCCTTGACCGGATCGGCGACGCTGACCAAGCCGGCGACTTCGCCTTCGACAACGACGAACATTACCGTCTCGCCTTCGTCGCGGCGCGTGTTCGCGGTCTCACCGAGTCGTTTTGTATCGAGTCCGAGATCGGCCATCATCTTCGCATTGCCGAGCGCCACCCGCTTGCCGTCGACGGTTCCCTTGACGCCCTTGCCGGTGACCGCCTCGAAGTCTTCCGCATTGGCAAGCGCGATGCCGCGTTCCTCGGCGCCGGCCACGATCGCTTCGGCGAGCGGATGCTCGGAGCCGCGTTCGAGGCTGGCGGCGAGGCGCAAAACCTCGCTCTCGTCGCGGCCGGATTCGGGCAGCACCGCGACTAGTTTCGGCTTGCCGACCGTCAGCGTTCCGGTCTTGTCGACGATCAGCGTATCGACCTTGGCGAAGCGCTCTAACGCCTCGGCGTTCTTGATGAGAACGCCCGCCTGTGCGCCGCGCCCGGTCGCGGTCATGATCGACATCGGCGTGGCCAGACCGAGCGCGCACGGGCAGGCGATGATCAGCACCGCGATGGCCGAAACCAGGGCGTAGGCATAGGACGGCGCCGGCCCCCAGACGGCCCATGCGACGAAGGCGATGACGGCGATCGCGATCACCGCCGGCACGAATTTACCGGCGACCGCATCGGCCAATTTCTGGATCGGCGCCCGCGACCTTTGCGCGTTCGCGACCATTTCGACGATCTGGCTGAGCGTGGTGTCGGCGCCGACTCGCTTGGCTTCGATCACGAGGCTGCCGGTGCCGTTGATGGTGGCGCCCGTCACCGGATCGCCCGCCACTTTCTCGACCGGAACCGCCTCTCCCGAAATCATCGACTCGTCGACCGACGAGCGGCCTTCGATCACTTCGCCGTCGACGGGGACCTTTTCGCCGGGACGCACCCTGACGCGGTCTCCGACTCGTACGTCCTCTAGGGCGATTTCCTCTTCGGACCCGTCCGGGCGGATGACGCGAGCGGTCTTGGCGGCGAGATCGAGCAGCGCGCGGATCGCCGCGCCTGTCCGCTCCCGGGCGCCGAGTTCCAGTATCTGGCCGAGGAGGACGAGCACCACGATGACCGCGCCGGCCTCGAAATAAACGCCGACATGGCCCTCGGCGTCGCGGAAGCCGTCGGGGAAGATGCCGGGTACGAGAACCGCGACGACACTGAACGCATACGCCGCCGTGACGCCCATGCCGATCAGGCTGAACATGTTGAGGTTCATGGTTAGAAACGATTTCGCGCCGCGCACCAGGAACGGCCAGCCGGACCAGAGGATCACCGGCGTGCCGAGCGCAACTTCGATCCAGAGCGTCGGGCGTTCGCCGATCCAGGCGCGGATGGGCAGGCCGACCATCGGCCCCATGGTCAGGATCAGAAGCGGGATCGTCAGCGCGGCGCCCACCGCGAAGCGCCGCCTGAAATCCACAAGCTCGAGGTTCGGTCCTTCGTCGTCGGGCCGTACGCCTTTCGGCTCCAACGCCATGCCGCAGATCGGACAGTTGCCGGGCCCAATCTGCTCGATCTCGGGGTGCATCGGGCAGGTATAGATCGTGCCCTCGGGCGCCGCCTCCGATGTGGGCTTGCCGTCGAGATATTTTTCGGGCGCCGCGACGAACTTCGTTCGGCAACGCTCGGAACAAAAATAGAAGGTTTGCCCGCGATGCTCGTGCGGAAGCGTGCCCGCGCCCGAATCCACTTCCATGCCGCAAACCGGATCGCGGACGGCATGTTTAGAATCGCGATGCGCCGCGTCCGTCATGTTGGCCTCCGGCCCGGTTCGTCGTCGGGTCCGTCCTTTCGGGTCGCGCTTGGGAACGGCGCGGAATCGACCGCGCGCAAGATTCGTCGGTGACGAATTTCGGCCATTATACACGATTTTCCCGGATGCCAAGGCCGAGGGCGCACGATTCATTTTCCGCTTGACCCTAAAGTAGGGTCAAGGGTGCAGGATAGGGCCATGAAAAGGGAACACCCATGCTGAACATCGGGAAAGTCGCCCGCGGAGGCGGCGTGAGCGTCGATACCCTGCGGTTCTACGAACGCGAGGGCTTGATCGCGGCGCCGGATCGCGGCGCCAACGGTTATCGCCGGTATCCGCCCGACGCGATCGCGCGCGTGCGGTTCATCAAGCGCGCCCAGGACGTCGGCTTCACGCACAAGGACATCAGGGAGCTTTTGTCCTTGCGGGCGGACCCGAAGGCGTCCTGTCGCGATGTCCGCGCCCGCGCGACGCAAAAGCTCCGGGACATCGAGGCGAAGATGGCCGTCCTCGAACGCATGAAATCCGTACTGTCGACATGGATCGAGGAATGCCCCAGCCGAGGCCCGGTCGCCGAATGTCCCATCATCGACGCGCTGGAATCCGACGAGGTGGACTGAAATGCCGACGGTCGAATTGGTTTACGAAAGATCGTGCCCCAACGTGCAGGCGACTCGGACCCGGTTGATCGAGGCGTTCCGGAT
>CAZDFF010000241.1:0-5469 GCA_964504425.1 uncultured Hyphomicrobiales bacterium | reverse complement strand
AGACCAACCCGATGCCGAACTTCCGCGGCCGGCGCTTCACCAACGCGCACGAGACGCTGCTTTGGTGCGGGCGCGAGCGGCAATCGCGCTACCGCTTCAATTACGAGGCGATGAAGAACCTGAACGACGATCTGCAGATGCGCTCCGACTGGCTGCTGCCGCTGTGCACCGGGCACGAGCGCCTGAAGATCGACGGCAAGAAGGCGCACCCGACGCAGAAGCCGGAATCGCTGCTCTATCGCGTGATTCTTTCGTCGACCGAGGCCGGCGACACGATCCTGGACCCGTTCTTCGGTTCCGGCACCACCGGCGTGGTCGCCAAGAAGCTGGGCCGGCACTACATCGGCATCGAACGCGACGCCGACTACGCCAAGATCGCCGCCGAGCGTCTGAAGAAGACCCGCGCCAACGACGACCTCGCCTCGGTATCGACGCCGGCCAAGCGCAGCGAGCCGCGCATCCCGTTCGGTTGGCTGCTGGAGCGCGGCATGCTGACCCCGGGCGCGACCCTTTACGCCGCCGACCGCCGCCACGCCGCCCGCGTGCGCGCCGACGGCACGCTGACCACGGCCGATTTCCGAGGCTCGATCCACCAGGTCGGCGCCTTCGTGCAGAAGGCGCCCGCCTGCAACGGCTGGCAGTTCTGGTGCGTCGAGATGAAGGGCAAGCTGGTGCCGATCGACGTGCTGCGCCAGAAGCTGCGCGCCGAACTGAACTGATTTCAGGACAAGTCGAGGCGGGTTACATCCGGGCGCCGGCGCGGTCGTCGGGATCGTGCGACAAGCGCCCGCCGTACATCACTTCCTCGGGCACGATGACCTTTGACGGATCGGCGTTGACGCGCCGTTCCTGCGGTACCGCCTCGATCGTGCGGCGGCGCCGGTCGGGGCCGAAGAAGCGCCCGATCTTGACGAAACGGCGATGATGCTCGATCACCGCGCGGATGCGGCGATAGATCAGCATCGCCGACACGGGCTTGGCGAGAAATTCGGTCATGCCGGCGTCCAGCGCCTCGTAGACGTGGCGGCGTTCCGTGTTCGCGGTCATGACGATGATCGGCACGAACTGGTTGGGGCTGAGTTCGTCGCGGCGGATGCGCAGCGCCAGGCCGATGCCGTCGAAGGCCGGGCCCCAATCGGTCAGCACCAGGTCGTGCGGGAAGGCAACGAAGGCATCGAAGGCCTCTTCCGCGTTCGACGTCACCGTCATCTTGCGGACGCCCAATTCCCGAAGCACGCTGCGCAGCACGGTGCGGAGCGCCTTGCTCTGGTCGGCGAGGAGAATGTTCACGTTGTTCAAATTGTAGTCGGCCATGGCGTTGCCCGTTCTTCCTGGATCGCGGACGCACCGGGAGGTGCTTTTCCAGGTTTCACTATCGGCGGGACCGCCGTAATTGTGTGTTCGGATTTGTAATGAAATGTTGCACGGGCGGCCGGGCAAAACCGGCCGGAATTCAGGCCTTTGCGGCCGACGGCGGCGTCTTGGGCTGACTGCCGGCGGCCCGGCGATTGCGGGAAACGGTCACCGCCTTGCGGCGGCGGTCGGGGCCGAAGAACCGGGAGGCGCGGACGAACGGCCGGTTGCTTTCGATGACCGCGCAGATTCGTCGGTAGATCAGCGCCGCCGACAGCGGCTTGGCCAGGAACTCGGTCATGCCGGCGTCGCGCGCCGTGCAGATATGATGCATTTCCGTGTTCGCCGTCATGACGATGACCGGCACGAACGGGTTCGGGCTGTCTTTTTCGTTCCGTACTTTATTCAACAGGCCGATGCCGTCGAAGGTCGGCGCCCAGTCGAGCAAAATCAAATCGAAGTCGCCCGCGAAAAAGGCGTTGAGGGCCTCGTCCGCGGTCGCCACAATCATCGAATGGGTTATGCCGAGTTCCTTGAACACGCCGCGCAGCATGGTGCGCAGCGACATGTTCTGTTCGGCGACCAGGACATTCAGGTCGGTCAGATTATAGGCGAACATATGTTCTCCTTGCTCTCCGTGTCCCAGATCGAGATCGAACGGGACGAACCGCTCCGTCCCGGCAGTATCGCCCGGGCGACGGGTTCGGAGTGTCCCGATTTGTGACGAAATGTTGCAACCCGGGCGAGCGCGACGGCGCCGCCCAGGTCGGAAAAAGCCTTGCGAGATCAGCGGGTCGGAATCGGCTTTTCGCCCGAATAGTCGTAGAAGCCGCGCCCGGTCTTGCGGCCGAGCCAGCCGGCCTCGACGTACTTCACCAGCAGCGGGCACGGCCGGTACTTGGTGTCGGCGAGCCCGTCGTGCAGCACGTGCATGACCGCGAGGCAGACGTCGAGGCCGATGAAATCGGCCAGTTCCAGCGGCCCCATCGGATGATGGGTGCCGAGCTTCATGGCCTGGTCGATGGCCTCGACGGAGCCGACGCCTTCGTAGAGCGTGTAGACCGCCTCGTTGATCATCGGCAGCAGGATGCGGTTGACGATGAAGGCCGGGAAATCCTCGGCGTTGACCGGGATCTTGCCCAGCTTCTCGGTCAGCTTGCGGACCGCGACGTAGGTGTCCTCGTCGGTGGCGATGCCGCGGATCAGTTCCACCAGTTCCATGAGCGGAACCGGGTTCATGAAATGCATGCCGAGGAACTTGCCGGGACGGTCGGTCTGCGCGCCGAGCCGGGTGATCGAGATCGACGACGTGTTCGACGCGATCAGCGCATCGGGCGCGATCACCTCGCACAGCTTTTTAAGAATATCCTTCTTGACCTGTTCGTCCTCGATCGCGGCTTCGATCGAAAGATCGCAGTTCTTGAAGCCGTCGTACTTGGTGCCGGTCTTGATCCGCTTCAGCGCCGCGTCCGCGTCCTTGGCGGATAGCTTCTTGCGCTCGACCAGCTTGGCGAAGCTCGTCTCGACCTTCTTCATCGCGCGGTCGAGCGCGTCCTTGTTCATATCCATCAGATAGACGTCGAACCCGGCGGTCGCGCAAACCTGGGCGATGCCGTGTCCCATTTGGCCCGCACCGACGACGCCGATCTTCTTGATCTCTATTGCCATGGTCGCTCCTCGCGTTCCCTCGTCCCCGAGATATCGTCGGGCCTACTTGCCCAGTTCCGCCGCCAACGCCGGCAGCGCCTTGAAAAGGTCGTCAACCAGGCCGTAATCGGCGACCTGAAAGATCGGCGCTTCCTCGTCCTTGTTGATGGCGACGATCACCTTGCTGTCCTTCATGCCAGCCAGATGCTGGATCGCGCCCGAAATGCCGACCGCCACGTAAAGCTCGGGCGCCACGACCTTGCCGGTCTGGCCGACCTGGTAATCGTTCGGCACGAACCCGGCGTCGACCGCCGCGCGCGACGCGCCGACCGCCGCGCCGAGCTTGTCGGCGACCGCCTCGATCAGCTTGAAATTCTCGCCGCTTTGCATGCCGCGCCCGCCGGAAATGACGATCCTGGCCGCGGTCAGCTCGGGCCGTTCGGACTTGGTCAGTTCCTGGCCGACGAAGGAGGAAAGCCCCGGATCGTCGGTCGCCGGCGCGGTTTCGATCGCGGCCGAGCCGCCGTCCGCCGGCGCCGGGTCGAACCCGGTCTGGCGCACGGTCAGGACCTTGATCGTGTCCTTCGAACGCACGGTCTGGATCGCGTTGCCGGCGTAGATCGGCCGCTGAAACGTGTCCGGGCCCTCGATCGCGGAAATGTCGGAAACCTGCTGCACGTCGAGCAACGCGGCTGCGCGCGGCATCAGGTTCTTGCCGAACGTGGTGGCGGTCGCCAGAACGTGCGAATGGCCGGCGGCCAGCTTGGCGACCAGCGGCGCCATCGCCTCGGCGGTCTGGTGTTCGAGATGCGATGCCTCGACCTTCACGACCTTGGCGACGCCCTGAATTTTCGCAGCAGCTTCTGCAACGGTGCCGCAGCCCTGGCCGGCGACCAGCACGGCCACCTCGCCCAGGGCCTTCGCCGCCGTCACCGCGTTGAGCGACGCGGGACGCAGTGTCTTGTTGTCGTGTTCGGCGACCACCAGCACGGTCATGGGATCACCTTCGCCTCGGTGCGCAGCTTGGCGACCAGTTCGGCGACGTCGGCGACCTTCACGCCGGCCTGGCGCTTGGCGGGCTCGACGACCTTGATCGTTTCCAGGCGCGGCGTCACGTCGACGCCCAGGGCATCGGGTTTCAGCATCTCGATCGGCTTCTTCTTCGCCTTCATGATGTTCGGCAGCGAGGCGTAACGCGGCTGGTTCAGGCGCAAATCCGTGGTCACCACGGCGGGCATCTTCAAGGCGACGGTTTCGAGGCCGCCGTCGACCTCGCGCGTCACGGTGGCGGTGCCGCCGTCGATGGCGATCTTCGAGGCGAACGTGCCCTGCGACCAGCCGAGCAAGGCGGACAGCATCTGGCCGGTCTGGTTGTTGTCGCCGTCGACCGCCTGCTTGCCCAGCAGGATCAAGCCGGGCTGTTCCTTGTCCGCGATGGCTTTCAGGATCTTCGCGACCGCCAGCGGCTCCAGCGCCGCGTCGGCCTCGACCAGGATGCCGCGGTCCGCGCCCATGGCCAGCGCGGTGCGCACGGTTTCCTGTGCCACCGCCGGGCCGATGGACACCGCGATCATTTCCGTCGCCGTGCCGGCCTCGCGCATCCTGACGCCTTCCTCGACCGCGATCTCGCAGAACGGGTTCATCGCCATCTTCACGTTGGCCGTTTCCACGCCCGTGCCGTCCTGCTTGACGCGAACCTTCACGTTGGCGTCGATCACGCGTTTGACGGCGACGAGGATTTTCATGCGGGGGCTCGCGTTCGGACGAATTCGGTCTCTAAAAGTCGACCCGCCGGAAGCGCGCGGCGGGACTGCGAAGGGAACCCACTAACGGGCCGATTTGCAAGCCGTTTCAAGCGCGGGAGGGCCATTTCGCAGTTGCACAATAGGGGCTGGGAAATGGCAGGTCAAGGCAGCCGTGCGGGCCGGCCGGGCGCCCGCAACCGACCGAAATCGTGCGCTTTTTCGGATCAGCGGTTCTTGCCCGGCACCCACAGCACGTCGGCGCGGCCGCCGTCGTTCAGGTGGCGGGCCAGGACGAACAGATGATCGGACAGGCGATTGGCGTACTTGATGGAGACGACACCGACCGGCTCGTGCTCGGCCAGCGCGGTCATCAGCCGCTCGGCACGACGCACCACCGTGCGCGCCAGATGCAGATAGGCCGACGCCGGCGTGCCGCCGGGCAGGATGAACGAGGTCAGCGGCTGCAAATCCGCGTTCATCGCGTCGATTTCCTGTTCCAGCCGGTCGACCTGGCCCTGGACGACGCGCAGCGCACCCTCGCCCTTGTATTCGTGCTCGGGCGTGCAGAGGTCGGCGCCGAGATCGAACAGATCGTTCTGGATTCGGGCCAGCATCGCGTCGGCTTCGCCCTCGGTATGAAGGCGCGCCAGGCCGACGACGCCGTTGGCCTCGTCGACCGTGCCGTAGGCTTCGACTCGGAGGTCGTGCTTCTTTACCCGCCGGC
>CAZDFF010000240.1:3584-5499 GCA_964504425.1 uncultured Hyphomicrobiales bacterium | reverse complement strand
CCAGGTGTCACCGAAACCTTGACCAGCAGACCGGGCATGGGCGAACGCAAAAGGCGCGACATGTCCGGCGCGACCTTGGCCAACATCAAACGCTGCAACGCCGCCGCCGGCGGACTCATGACTAGAATTTCGGCCTCGCCGCCGCCGTGGGTGAGCCGATAAGCGATACCCTTCCGTTCGATCTGCAGGCACACGGCGCGGCCGTTGAATTCTCCGCGCAGCAGCGGCTCGCCCAGTTGCCAGCCGCTCGTAAGTCGGAACGCGCGATCGCCGATCTTGCCTTCGTAGCCGCCGTCCGTCGGCTTCACGATGACGGCGTGGTGATCGTCGCGGACGATGACGATCCAATCGTCGGCCACTTTTCGGTGATGGTTCGGAATCTGACCGCTGATCCGGGCGGCGCGATCCTGGTAGGCGCGATGCACGGCGGCGGCGGCCGCAATGGGAAGATCGGCGTCGACGGCGACGGTATTCGACGGATGGAAGCCGTCGGGGTATTCCTCGGCGATGAAATTGGTCGTAAGGCGGCCTTCGGCGAAACGCGGATGTGCCATCAATGCCGCCAGGAAGGCGATGTTGTGGCTGACACCGCGAATGTAGAAGGCATCCAAGGCTTCCCGCATGCGCGCCGTCGCTTCGGCCCGATCGCGGCCGTGCGTCACCAGCTTGGCGATCATCGGGTCGTAATAAATGGAGATTTCGCCGCCCTCATAAATGCCGGTATCGACGCGAACGCCCCCTTTTTCGGCCGGCGGCAGGTAATGGACCAGGCGCCCGACCGACGGCAGAAAATTGCGGAACGGATCTTCGGCATAGACGCGGGCCTCGATAGCCCAGCCGTTCAGCGTCACGTCGGACTGCGAAAGCGGCAGCTTTTCGCCGTTCGCCACACGCAGCATCAGTTCGACCAGATCGAGCCCGGTCACGCATTCGGTCACCGGATGTTCGACCTGAAGGCGGGTATTCATTTCCAGGAAATAAAAATTGCGCTTTTCGTCAACGATGAATTCGACCGTGCCGGCGGAACAGTAGTCGACCGCCTTGGCCAATTGTACCGCCTGTTCGCCCATGGCCTTGCGCGTCTTGGCGTCGAGAAACGGCGACGGCGCTTCCTCGATGACTTTCTGGTGGCGGCGCTGAATCGAACATTCGCGCTCACCCAGATAGATCACGTTGCCGTGTTTGTCTCCCAAGACCTGGATTTCGATGTGGCGCGGGTTTTCGATGAATTTCTCGATGAACACCCGGTCGTCGCCGAAGCTCGACTTCGCCTCGTTCGTGGCGCGCACGAAGCCGTCGCGGCATTCGGCTTCGTTCCAGGCGATGCGCATGCCCTTGCCGCCGCCGCCGGCGGACGCCTTCAGCATCACCGGATAGCCGACCTGGGCGGCGACCTTCACCGCCTCGTCCGCGTCCTTCAATGCCGCGAGATGGCCGGGCACCATGTTGACCTTCGCCTTCTCGGCCAGTTTCTTGGATTCGATCTTGTCGCCCATCGCCTCGATGGCCTTAATGCCGGGGCCGATGAAGGCGATCCCTTCCTTCTCCAATGCGCGGGCGAAGCTGGCGTTTTCCGACAGGAAGCCGTAGCCGGGATGGACCGCCTCGGCGCCGGTGTCGCGGATCGCCTGCAGGATGTTATCCACGACCAGATAACTTTGCGCCGTCGGTGCCGGGCCGATGCATACGGCCTCGTCGGCCATCTCGACGTGCAACGCGTCGCGATCGGCCTCGGAATAGACGGCGACCGTCGCGATGCCCATGCGCTTCGCGGTCTTGATGACCCGGCAAGCGATTTCGCCGCGGTTGGCGATCAGGATTTTCTTGAACATTCGACGATTTCACCCCTTCGACGCGATCTTCGCAACCGTCCCGCTATTTCCGCCCGAACAGGCCGTCGAGCAGCCCCATGACC
>CAZDFF010000240.1:0-3574 GCA_964504425.1 uncultured Hyphomicrobiales bacterium | reverse complement strand
GCGGGGCCCAGCCCAGCGCCGGCAGCAGGAACCAGGGATTTTCCGGCCCCGTCGCCATGTTCACCGCCATCGCCGTCCCGGCGACAGCGGTCCACAGCGCCAGATGCACCAGGAACCCGCGCAGACGGCGGCGCTGGACAGCGTCCGATTCATTTTCGTCCCCGGCTGTCACAGCGGAATGTTGTCGTGCTTCTTCCACGGGTTTTCGAGCTGCTTGTTGCGCAACATGCGCAAGCTGCGGCAAATCCTGACCCGGGTGTTGTGCGGCATGATGACGTCGTCGATGAAGCCGCGATGGCCGGCGACGAATGGGTTGGCGAACCGTTCGCGGTATTCGTCGGTGCGGGCCTGGATCTTCTTGGCGTCGCCGATGTCCTGGCGGAAGATGATCTCGACCGCGCCTTTCGGTCCCATCACCGCGATCTCCGCGGTCGGCCAGGCGAAATTGACGTCGCCGCGCAGATGCTTCGAACTCATGACGTCGTAGGCCCCGCCGTAGGCCTTGCGCGTGATGAGCGTAACCTTCGGCACGGTGGCTTCCGCGAACGCGAACAGCAGCTTGGCGCCGTGCTTGATGATGCCGCCGTATTCCTGCTGCGTGCCCGGCAAGAAGCCCGGCACGTCGACGAACGTCACGATCGGAATGTTGAAACAGTCGCAGAATCGGACGAACCGGGCGGCCTTGGTCGAGGATGCGATGTCGAGGCATCCGGCCAGCACCAGCGGCTGGTTGGCGACGATGCCCACCGTCGTTCCTTCCATGCGCCCGAACCCGACGACGATATTGCCGGCATAGCCGGGCTGAATTTCGAAAAAATCCCCTTCGTCGACGACCTTCTGGATCAGTTCCTTCATGTCGTAGGGCTTGTTCGGATTGGCCGGCACCAGCGTATCGAGCGATTTGTCGATCCGGGCTGCCGGGTCGGGCGTCGGACGCAAGGGAGGTTTCTCGCGGTTGCTGGCCGGAAGGAAATCGATGAACCGCCGGAGCGACAGCAACGCCTCGACGTCGTTCTCGAAGGCCCGGTCGGCGACGCCAGAGCGCGTCGTGTGCGTGGAGGCACCGCCCAGTTGTTCGTGGGTGACTTCCTCGTGGGTCACAGTCTTCACCACGTCCGGCCCGGTGACGAACATGTAGGACGTGTCCTTGACCATGAATATGAAGTCGGTCATCGCCGGGGAGTAGACCGCGCCGCCCGCGCAGGGGCCCATGATGAGGGAAATCTGCGGCACCACGCCCGACGCCATGACGTTCCGCTGGAACACTTCGGCGTAGCCCGCGAGCGAAGCCACGCCTTCCTGAATGCGCGCGCCGCCGGAATCGTTCAATCCAATCACGGGCGCGCCGACCCGGATCGCCTGATCCATGATTTTGCAGATTTTTTCGGCGTGGGCCTCGGACAGCGAGCCGCCAAACACCGTGAAATCCTGGCTGAACACGAACACTAGGCGGCCGTTGACGGTGCCGTAGCCGGTAACCACGCCGTCGCCCGGAATCGACTGTTCGGCCATGCCGAAATCGACGCAGCGATGCTCGACGAACATGTCCCATTCCTCGAAAGAATCGCGGTCGAGCAGCAATTCGATTCTTTCCCGCGCGGTCAGCTTGCCTTTGCCGTGTTGGCTTTCGATCCGCTTTTCGCCGCCGCCCTGACGTGCGCGGCGCCGCTTTTCCTCGAGCCGGCGGATGATCTCTTGCATGGATAGAGTTCCTTGGAATTGAAAAAACAGAACGATTCCAGATCGTTGAAGATACCGCGCAGGCTTGCCCATGAGCCAGCGAAAACGCCCGCCGAAAACCGGTCCCAAAGTGGTCCAAATCCCCAAAACTTCAAGGGTTTTGCGATTGTTCCAAAACGCCGCGTTATGGTAAACAAGCCACGCTTGCATTGGCGCCGAAACGGCATTCTGGAGAAGCGCGGTTACCCCCGCGCTGGGTGCCGCCGAAGCAGCGAGCACATGGGGATGGCTGTCCGCCCGGCTGGAGACGCAGCGGCGGAATCGTCTTTCAGGGAGAGCTTTCAGTGGCAGAGTACAATATTTCCAGGCTCAAGGTCCTAGTCCTGGAGAAGCATTCGCACATGCGCAGGATCATGTGCGACATCCTTCGGCAGCTTGGCGTGGTGATGGTCCGCGACGCCGCCGATCCCAGCGAAGCCTTCGGCGCGTTCCAGGAATTTCCGGCCGACATCGTGCTGTCGGACTGGTCGCCGGGGCTCGACGGCATCACTTTCCTCAACCTGATCCGACGCCATCAAAAAAGCCATAACGTCTACGTCCCCGTGGTCATGGTCACCGCCTATTCCGACCTCCATCACATATGCGCAGCCCGCGACGCCGGCATGACCGAGTTTCTGGCGAAGCCGATCTCGGCCAGATTGATCTATGCGCGAATCAAGTCGATCATCGATAATCCGCGCTCGTTTATCCGCAACATGGATTACTTCGGGCCCGACCGCCGCCGCCGCCGCCTGGATTTCGGCGGGCAAGATCGGCGCAGCTACGTGAAGGGCTCGAGCGACCGGCGTACGCGGCAGCTCCCGGTTCCGCACGGCGATCGGCGTGCCAAGCATTACGCCGAACGCGCCGCGGCGCGGATGTAGTCGGCCTTCACTGGATCAATCGGCCGCGCGGCCGTCGCGAATCAAAGCCAAGAATGCCGCCGCGACTCGGATGTCGTCGGCGATGGCTTGGCGTCTCGCCTCGGCTTCGGCGTCCACACCCCATCGTTCGCTTTGCCATATTTCGTCCAGAAACGCGACGCGATGCGTCGAATCGGCGTCGATCCGCCCAACGAGCAGCGCCAACGCCAGCACCGCCGATCCCGTCGACGCCATGACGTGGGAAAACACCGCGAGATCTTCGTCGTCGAGCGCACGCGCCGCCGCCGCAACGGCGTCCAAGACCGATCGAGGCTGGTCGACGGCGACGATCCCCGACGTGACCTGAAATGATGCTCCCAGATGCGCCGACGCCCAGTCAACCAATGGCTGCCATTCCTGCTCTTGGCATCGAGCAAGCGCTTCCGGGCCATCGGCGCGATAGCAAAGAAGGTCGCTGGACGCGTACCGCACCGCTTCGGCGATTACGCCGTCGCGGGCGGGACCGATGCGATCGATGACCGTGTTCGCCAGCGCCGTCATCGGCATCGTCTTGGGATCGAGCACGTCGCCCTGTCCCGCCCACTCCGATGCGATGGCCTGGGCTAAAGATTCGCTCCGCACGGTCAGAACCGCGCCTGCGGGCGTACGCACCGGCCAACCGTCGAGCAATACGCGGAAGCCGCCGTCGCCGGCAGTCGCCGTCGCCTCGCTGTAGAAACGTTTCGCGCCACGCAGCCCCACGGATTACTTGCCGAACAGGCCCTTGAGGCCCTTGCCGATGCTGTCGCCAAGGCCCTGAACTCCCTCGACAGGGCCGCTGTCCTGTTTCTTCGCGGGGGCCGCCGGCTGGCCAGCCGGCGCCTTCTGGCCGAGCGCGGTCTGGCACGGATTGGCATCGCCGGTGGTCTTTTCCAACAGCGATTTGGCGACCACGGACAGACCCATGGTCGCCACCGCGGCACCCGCGCCGA
>CAZDFF010000239.1:0-5568 GCA_964504425.1 uncultured Hyphomicrobiales bacterium | reverse complement strand
GTCTGGATCTCGGTCATTTCCAGCACGGGGGAGACCGGCGCCGAAACCCGCACCAGCCGGCCGTCCCGTTCCAGCCGGGCCATGAAGTCTCTCAACGATGCGTAAGCCATGGCCGGGGCGGCGCTCCCTGTCGAACCGAAGGCGCCATGACGCCTGATCGGCCCCCGCAGCGTCAAGCACGGACGGCACGAAAGGAATAATCTCCGGGTCGATCCGGCCCAAGGCAGGCGGGACGGTCCGGAATCCTGGACGACGGCATTGTTGTCATTGGGGAAAAAGACCGATAATTATTGTTTCAAGGTCTATTTTGATAATTCGCGCGGCGATGCCACAATGCGCCGACGCGAAGGTCCTTTTGCGGCAATGACGCAGGGGGAAGGGGGCATGACGATGGGTGTTTTCACGATGGAGTTCGGCCGGTGAATCAGGACGCGCGCCCGGGCGACGGCAGCGACTCCGGCCAGGCCCAATACCGCCGCCTGATCGACATCGGCATCGCGCTGTCCGCCGAGCGCGACATCAATCGCCTCATGGAAATGATCCTCTTGGAAGCCAAGGGGATCTGCAACGCCGATGGCGGCACGCTTTATATTCGCACCCCGGACGATTGCCTGAAGTTCGAGATCATGCGGACCGACTCGCTCAAGATCGCCATGGGCGGGACCACGGGCAAGCCGATCAGTTTTCCGCCGCTGCGCATGAAGGATCCGCAGACCGGCGCGCCCAATCATAAGAACGTCGCCAGCTATGCAGCACTGAGCGGCCAGTCGGTCAACATCGCGGACGCCTACGAGTCCGACAATTTCGACTTTTCGGGCACCAAGAAGTTCGACGAAGGCACCGGCTATCGCTCGAAGTCGTTCCTGACGGTGCCGCTGAAAAACAGCCAGAACGAGGTCATCGGCGTCCTGCAGCTGTTGAACGCGCAGGATCGAAAGACCGCGCAGGTCATCCCCTTCGGCGCCGACGTGCAGCCGCTGGTCGAGGCGCTCGCCTCCCAGGCCGCCGTCGCGCTCGACAACCGTCAGCTCCTGGAAGCGCAGAAAAAACTGCTCGATTCGTTCATCGAGTTGATCGCGGGCGCCATCGACGCCAAGTCCGCCTACACCGGCGGCCACTGCCAGCGCGTGCCGGAATTGACCAAGATGCTGGCGCAGGCCGCGTGCGATTCCAATTCGCCGCCGTTCAAGGACTTCGCCCTGAACGAGGACCAGTGGTACGAGCTGCACATCGGCGCGTGGTTGCACGATTGCGGCAAGGTGACGACGCCGGAATACGTGGTCGACAAGGCGACCAAGCTGGAAACGATCTACGACCGCATCCACGAAGTGCGCACCCGGTTCGAGGTCGTCAAGCGCGACGCGGTGATCGAATATCTGCGTGCGGTGCTGGACGGCAAGGGCGATCCCGATAAGTTGCGCACTGAATTGGAAGCCAAGCTGGCGCAACTCGACGACGATTACGCCTTCATCGCCGAAGCCAATATCGGCGGCGAGTTCATGGCGCCGGAGAAGGTCGAGCGCGTCAAGAAGATCGCGGCCGTCAAGTGGAAGCGCACGCTGGACGACCGGATCGGCATCTCGCACGAAGAATTGCAGCGCTTTGTCCGCACGCCGGCACCCGAACTGCCGATCGAGGAAAGTCTGCTTGCCGACAAGGAAGAACACATTATCTATCGCGATTCTTCCGCGACCTACGCGCCCGACAACAAGTGGGGCTTCAAGCTCGACGTGCCCCAGCACCTGTATAATCGGGGCGAAGTCTACAACCTTTGCATCGGGCGCGGCACGCTGACCGCCGAGGAACGCTTCAAGATCAACGATCACATCGTGCAGACCATCCGCATGCTCGAGGAATTGCCGTTTCCGAAGCACCTTTCGCGGGTGCCGGAATACGCGGGCGGTCACCACGAAACGCTGGTCGGCACCGGCTATCCGCGCAAGCTGAACAGGGACGAAATGTCGATCCCGGCGCGCATCATGGCGATCGCCGACATTTTCGAGGCGCTGACGGCCGCCGATCGCCCCTACAAGAAAGCGAAAAAGCTGTCGGAAGCGATCAAGATTCTATCCTTCTTCAAGAAGGACCAGCACGTCGACGGCGACCTATTCGACCTGTTCCTGACCTCGGGCATCTACAAGCAGTACGCCGAGAAGTTTCTGAAGCCCGAGCAGATCGACGACGTCGACATTTCCCAGTTCGTGACCAAGGCGGCCGAGTAGGCCTTACGCGGGGACGATCGAGCCTCCGACGAACGCCGCCAGGATCAGCCAGCCGACGGTTCTGTTGGACCGGAAGACCGTCAGGCAGTGCGCCGGATCGGCGATGTCGACGGTCGCCGCCTGCCGGAACAAGTGGGCGCCCGCCAGGGCAAGGCCGACATAGAACGGCCAGGACAATCCCGCCAGCCATCCGGCCGACGTCATGAGCACGACCGTGGCACCGTAGAAACCGAACAGCCACGGCCGGGTCGCGTCGCCCAGTTTCAGCGCCGTCGACTTCACGCCGATCAGGATGTCGTCTTCCTTGTCCTGATGTGCGTAGATGGTGTCGTAGCCCATGGTCCAGAAGAAGCAGGCGGCATACAGCGCGACCGCCGGCCAATCGAGCGTGCCGCGGATCGCCGTCCAGCCCAGTAGCGCGCCCCAGTTGAAGGTGAGTCCCAGGATCGCCTGCGGCCAGTAGGTGACGCGCTTGCTGAAGGGATAAACCGCGACCAGTACCAACGAAAGAATACCGAGCGCGACGGTCGCGCGGTTGAATTGCAGCAGGATCGCCAGCCCGGCCAGCAGTTGCAGGCCGAGGAACACGACGGCCTGGAAAACCGTGATCCGGCCGCTGGCGATCGGCCGGTCGGCGGTGCGCGCGACGCGGGCGTCGAAGTGGCGATCCGCTATATCGTTCAAGGTGCAGCCGGCGCCCCGCATGATCAGCGCACCGACCGCGAACAGCACCAGGAACCACGGATCGGGCCAGCCCCGCGTGGCCATGGCGACGCTCCACCAGCACGGAAACAGCAGAAGCCAGGTGCCGATCGGCCGGTCGAGTCGCATCAGCCGCAGGTATGGCCGCGCAGCCGCCGGCGCCCAGCGGTCGACCCAGCTGTCGGCCGGCATGTCGCTCGTCGAAGGTTTCACGGCGTCGTTCATGATCCAACCATCCGGCCCAATATGCCACTCTGGCGGATTAGGTCCAATGCCCGGACGGAACAATGATTTCTCCTGGCGGGCATCGCGTCCGAGCCTATGATGGCGCCGTTTCGGAGGGAATTGCCGGCATGGACGGGAAACGCGCCCGGGTCAGACTGTTCGTCGCCGCCGATCTGGCGGCGGGCGGCGCGGTCGCCCTCGCGCCCGAGCAAGCCCATTATGTTTCGAGGGTCATGCGCCTCGGCATCGGCGACAGGCTGCTCTTGTTCAACGGGCGGCACGGCGAGTGGCTGGCGGAAATCGTCGAAACGACGAAAACCCGGGTCGGCGTTCGCATCGAACGGCAAACCCGAGAACAGACCTCGGAACCCGGCCCCTGGCTGGCGTTCGCCCCGTTGAAAAAGGCGGAAACCGTGTTCCTGGTGGAGAAGGCGACGGAACTCGGCGTCGAGCGCCTCATGCCGGTCGCGACCCGGCGAACCGCAAGCGAGCGGGTCAACGTCCCGCGTCTTATCGCCAACGCCGTCGAGGCGGCCGAGCAATGCGAACGCCTGACCGTGCCGGCCGTCGACGAGCCCACGACGCTTTCCCGGCTGCTGGCGGATTGGCCGCGCCAACGCACCCTTTTCGTCGGCGACGAACAGGGCGGCGGCGAACCGCTGATCGACGTTCTCATGGCGACGCGGGCGCGGGCGCCCGAGATCGCGCCGTCCCACGGATTCTTGATCGGTCCCGAGGGCGGTTTCGAGCGCGAGGAGCTTGACGGCCTGTGCGATCTTCCATTTGTTACGCGCGTCGGCCTGGGGCCGCGCATCCTGCGCGCGGAGACCGCCGCGATCGCGGCGCTGGCGTGCTGGCAGGCGATCGTCGGCGACGGGTCAAGGCCGCCGCGCGCGTCGTCCGAACGATGAACATATTTTTTATTCTTGAAGGAAATTGAATCATGTCCGGTCTGCAGTCCGGTTCCGACGAACCCATTACCGACAAAAAAGCATTGGTGGATTACATCGCCGCTGGGTGCAAGCCGCCCTCGGCGTGGCGCATCGGCACCGAGCACGAAAAATTCGCCTATCGTCTCTCCGATCTCAGGCCGCTGGACTACGAAGGATCGAACGGCATTCGCGCATTGCTCGACGGTCTCGTCGCGCGCTTCGGCTGGACGCCGGTGCTGGAAAACGGCCTGCCCATCGCGTTGTCGGGGCCCGAGGGCAGCTCGGTCAGCCTGGAACCGGCCGGTCAGGTGGAATTGTCGGGCGCCGCCGTCGAAACCATCCACGGCACCTGCAACCAGGTCAGCGAGCACCTGCGTCAGGTCAAGGCGGTGGCCAAGGACCTGGGCGTCGGCTTCATCGGCCTCGGTTACGAACCGAAGTGGCCGCGCGAGGAAATGCCGTGGATGCCGAAAGGCCGCTACGGAATCATGCGCGCCTACATGCCGAAGAAGGGCAACCTCGGCCTCGATATGATGCAGTCGACCTGCACGGTGCAGGTGAACCTGGATTTCGACAGCGAGGCGACGATGGTGGAGATGTTTCGCATCTCGCTCGCGCTGCAGCCGATCGCGACGGCGCTGTTCGCGAATTCGCCGTTCAGGAACGGCGTGCCCAACGGATTTCTCAGCTACCGCAGCCACATTTGGACCGACACGGACCCCGACCGTTGCGGCATCCTGCCGTTCGTGTTCGAGCCGGACTTCTGCTTCGAGCGTTATGTCGACTACCTGCTCGAGATGCCGATGTATTTCGTCTACCGCGACGGCCGGTACATCGACGTTTCCGGCAAGTCGTTCCGCGACTTCATGGCGGGGCGCCTGCAAGGATTCGAGGGCCAGTACCCGACGGAAGTCGATTTTGCCAATCACATGAGCACCGCGTTTCCCGAGGTTCGCCTGAAGCGATTCCTGGAAATGCGCGGCGCCGACGGCGGGCCCTGGAACCGGCTGTGCGCGCTGCCGGCACTATGGGTCGGCCTGCTGTACGACGCGGACGCGCGCGCCGCCGCCTGGGATCTGGTCAAGGACTGGACCGCGGAAGAACACGAACGGCTGCGCGCTGAAGTGCCGAAAAAGGCCCTGAAGGCGGGTTTTCGCAATCGCACGGTGCGCGAAGTCGCGCTCGAAGTATTGCAAATTTCGCACGCGGGACTGTGCCGCCGCAATCGAGACGACGCCTTCGGCTGCGACGAAACGCACTTTTTAAATCCGTTGTTCCAGATCGCGGAATCGGGCCTGACCCCGGCCGAGGACCTTCTGGCCGCCTACAAGCGCCGCTGGAGCGGCAACATCGACATGATCTTCAACGAGTATTCGTATTAGTCGAGGCCGTCACATCGCCGTGCCGCCGACGGTCAGCCCGTCGATGCGGACGGTCGGCTGGCCGACGCCGACCGGCACGCCCTGGCCGTCCTTGCCGCAGGTGCC
>CAZDFF010000238.1:0-5582 GCA_964504425.1 uncultured Hyphomicrobiales bacterium | reverse complement strand
GGCGGTCTGTACGGCCTGGGCCTGGCCTTCATAGGTGCCGGCGGGAATGGTTGCCGTCACGTACGGCGAGCCGAGTTTGGCGACCACGTCGGCCGGCACGGCGACGACCTGGATCGGCAGCGAGTTTGCCAGATCCCGGATCGAGGCGACGCCCAGTCCGGCCGATTGCAGCGTGGCGTCGAGCTGGCGGTTCTTGATCAGCTCGACCGATTCCGCGAACGGCAGGTATTCGGTCTTCTTCAGGTCCTTGTAGCTCATGCCCGCGGCGGCGAAGATCGCGCGCGCGTTCAGTTCCGTGCCCGACTTCGGCGCGCCGACGGACAGGCTCTTGCCCTTTAGGTCGGCGAACTTGACGATGCCGCTCTGCTTCGAGGCGACGATCTGGATGTAGTTCGGATAGATCGCCGCGACGCCGCGAAGTTTGCTCAGCTTCTGGCGAAAACCCGCGTCCTTGTCGCCTTCCCACGCCAGCTTAACCGAATCGCCCAACGAGAAAGCCAGTTCGCCCTTGCCCTGCTGCAGCAGGTTCAGGTTCTCGACGGACGCCTTTGTCGCCTGCACCTGGGTGCGCACACCCTTGATCTTCTGGCCGTAGATCTTCGACAGCGAGACGCCGAGCGGATAGTAGACGCCGCTGGTACCGCCGGTCAGGATGTTGATGAACTGGTCGGCCTTGGCGCCGAACGGTGCCGCGACGAAGGCCGCCGCGACGGCCGCCGCAAGCGCGTGGCGATGAAAACGAAACTGCATGTGTTTCCTCTCGATAATCGGTGATGGGAATCTGCGACTCGCGGCCTGTCGGCGCTGCCGCAGCCGGCGCGCCGGCATTTACGCCGGTCCGGCTGCAGCATTAATGACATCTGCATACCAAAGTGCAAGAGCCGGGTATGCCGAATATTGCCCCAGTCGGGATGTGGTTTTGGATCGGCTCGCAACGTATAGTGACTTGGGAATATTATACATTTCATGAATGCGAGGGCGGGGATGACTCATCCGCCGTTGAAGGCGGCGCTGATCGCCGACGATCTGACCGGGGCCAACAATACCGCCGTTCTCTTGGCCAAGCGCGGTATTGCCGTGACGGTTGTAACGTTGGCCGATCCCGCGTTTCCGGCAACCTGCGAAGCGGTCGCGATCGATACCGACAGCCGATACGTCGCGCCGGAAGAGGCGCGTCGTCGTGTCCGCGACGCCGCCCGGTGGGCGCGGAGCAACGGCGCCGAACTTCTGTGCGACCGAGTCGACAATCTGTTGCGCGGCAACATCGGCGCCGAGATCGCGGGCGTATTGGATGCGCTGGCGCCGGATGCGGTCGCCGTCGTCGCGCCGGCGTTTCCGGCCCTGAGGCGCGCGGTTTCGAACGGGTGTCTCCTGGTCGAGGGGCGGCCGGTGAACGAAAATCCGATTGCCGCCAACGACCCGTTTTTGCGGGTCCGTCATGCCCGGATCGCCGATATCGTCGCGGAGCAATGGGACGAGGCGGTTGCGGAAATCGGCCTCGCGGCGGTGTTGAAGGGCGAAGCCGCCGTGGCGGATGCAATGGCGCGCGCGGCCCAAGCGGGCGCCCGTGCCGTCGTCGTCGATGCCGAAACCGATGCGCATCTGGAAACCGTCGCTCGGGCCATGACCCGGCTGACGCGGCCTACGGTGCCGGTCGATCCGGGGCCGCTGTCGGCGGCCTACGTACGGCTGCACGGCGGGGCGGACGCCCTACCGAAGGACGCGGGACCGGGTCCCACGGGGAAGAAGATCGTCGTTACCGTCGGCAGCGTCACGGATCTTTCGCATCGTCAGGTCGCGCACCTGATCGCGGCGAGGAAGCTCGACCCGGTGCGTCTTTCCGCCCGGGCTTTGCTCGACGACGGAAAAATCCGTGTGGCCGTCATCGCGAATGCCGTCAACGAATGCCGCGCGCGGCTGGGCACGACCGACGTCGTGCTCCTGACGACCCATTCCCCCGACGGCGTCAAGCTTGCCGTCGACGCGTTGGCGGCGATGGAAGGTTCCACGCCGCACGCGCTCTCGAAGCGAATCAGCGACGGCTTGGCCGATGCCGTCCTCCGGACCATCGAGTCTTTCCACGGCGCGGTCGGCGGCGCCTTCGTCAGCGGCGGCGACGTGACCGCATCGCTGTCTAGGCTTTCCGGCGCAAAGGCCATCGACGTGTTCGGCGACGTGATCCCGCTGACGGCCCATGTGCGTTTCTCGGGTGGGCGGCTCGATGGACTGCGGCTCGTCACCAAGGGCGGCTCCATCGGCGGCGACGATGCGATGGAAGTCTGCCTCGCCCACCTGGAACGCGATCTCAGGCTCGCGAATTTATGAATTTCCGGGGCCGTGCGGATATGTCTACGATCCCCGAACAGGAGATCGGTCGATGTTCATGAGAAACGCGATGTTTCGTCTTTGCGCGGCGGTTTTGGCCGTGGGGTCGTCCATGGGTGCCGCCGCCGCCCATCCGCCCGGCGACTCGGTCACGGCCGCGGCGGCGAAGTTCGTCGCGCAGTTGCCGGCGGAAAAGCGAAAAATCGCGCTACGACAATTCGATGACGAAGACCGGTTCGCCGTCAACTGGTTGCCGGGCCGCCGCGCCGGACTTGCCCTCGACGGCCTGGACACGGCGCAGACCGCGACGTTGCGAGCGTTGCTGCACCATGTGCTTTCCCATGCCGGCCAGGACCGGGTGGACGCGGTGATCGCGACCGAGGCCGCCTTGGGCGTGCTGACGAACAGCCCCGATTTCCGCAATCCGAAGAAGTACTACACCGCCGTCTTCGGCGCGCCGGCGCCAGGCAAACCCTGGGGCCTGCGGTTCGAAGGGCATCATCTTTCCGTCAACCTGACGTTCGACGGCGACAAAATCGTTTCGGCGTCGCCGCTGTTCGTCGGTGCCAATCCGGAAACCATCCCCGAAGGTCCGGACAAGGGGCTGCGCGCGCTCGGCCGCCAAGTCGATCTGGCGCGGGCCGCCGCCAACGCCCTTTCGGCCGAGCAGCGCAAGAAGGCGGCCGGCAGCGAGGAATGGTTCTCGGGATTCCTGTCCAGCCCCGGCGGCCGCCGCGCGACGCTGGGCAAGCCCGCCGGCATCGTCGCCGCCGAGGCATTGCCCGAGGCGCAGAAGCATCTCCGCGCCCTGGTCGCGGACTACGTGCGGACGATCACGGAAACCTATGCCGACCGCTATCTCGAATGGTTCGAGCGCGAGGAATGGCCGACCGTCCGCTTCTTCTGGAAGGGCGACACGGCGCCGGGCGCGACCTACTACTGGCGGCTCCAGGGCAGGCGCTTCCTGATGGAGCACGACGGCCAGGAAGGCGGCCGGCACATCCATTCGATCTGGCGCGACGCCGAAGCGGATTTCGGCGGCCCCGACGGTAGATAGGGCGTCAAGCCCGGTCGCCTGCGCACGTCTCGACGCCGTCGCGGAACTGTGGAAGACTGCCGTAAGCCCCGGCATTTCCGGTTGTTTCGGGGACATAGAATTTCATTCCGGTTCAAAAGGCTCGATCGGCGCGCCGCGACGAGATGGCGGACGCCGAATTGGGCGCAAGCGCGGTGACCTCGTGCCGATCGGCACGTTTATCGAAATCGTTTCAACCCCTAAGGGTTCCCATCGCGTATCGCTCGTCGGCGTGTTCCGGCGGCGCTACGCGCCCGCGAACCCAGCAAGCGGAGGTCCTCAAGTGAGAACGGTCGTTCAACGGTTTCTCGGAGCGTTGGCCGGGTTTTTTGTCCTCACGGCCCTCACAATGTCTGCCCGCGCGGCGGAGTCGCCGCCGATTTTCGGCCGCGACGCCGAAGCCAATGGAATCAGGATGCATTACCTGATCGCCGGCAGCGGCGACCCCGTCGTGCTGCTGCACGGCTACACCCAAAACAGCCACATGTGGCGGCCGTTGATGGCGGAACTGGCCAAGACGCACACGGTGATCGCGCCGGACTTGCGCGGGTTCGGCGATTCGGCGAAGCCCGCCGTCGGTTACGACAAGAAAACCATGGCCCAGGACGTCCGCGCCCTGGTCTCGTCGCTCGGATATCGGCGTGTCGGCATCGCCGGGCACGACATCGGTTTGATGGTCGCCTACGCGTTCGCCGCCCAATATCCGGACGACGTGGACCGCATCGCGTTGATGGACGCGTTCCTGCCCGGCGTCGGCGATTGGAAAACCGTTTGGCTGTTGCGCGACCTTTGGCACTTTCATTTCTACGGCAAGACGCCGCTGGCCTTGGTGGCCGGCCGGGAGCGCATTTACTTCGAGCATTTCTGGAACGATTTCGCCGCCGATCCCGCGAAATCCGTGCCCGAGGCGGATCGCCGCCTTTACGCGGCCGCCTCGGCGCAGCCGGGCGCCATGCAGGCGGGGTTCGAGGTCTTCCGCGCATTCGAAACGGACGCCAAGGATTTCGCAGTCTTCGCCCAAACCAAGCTGAAGAGGCCGATGCTCGTGTTGACGGGCGAAAAGGCCTCGGGTGAATTTCTGATTGCCCAGGGACGCTTGGTCGCCGACACCGTCGAAGGCGTCGTTATCCCGGGTTCCGGCCATTGGCTGATGGAAGAGGCGACCGGCGAGGTCGTGCCTCGGCTGGTGAAATTCTTCGCGCGTTGAAGCGGTGCTCGATGTCCTAAATCGAACGCAGCGGCGGGCGCGGTCCCGGGCGCGACGCCGAGGCGGATTTCGGCGGCCCCGGCAAGAATTGACCGATCGATACGCCTAGAATGATTTCCGGACGATCTTCGCGCCCTCGGCCAGCGCCTTCAGTTTCCCGGCGGCGACGCGGCGCGGCAGCGGCGCCATGCCGCAGTTGGTGCAGGGATAGATGCGCTCGGGCTCGATGAACTTCATGGCGTTGCGGATCGTCGCCGCCACTTCGTCGGCGGTTTCGACCGCGTTCGAGGCCACGTCGATGGCGCCGACCAGTACGTCCTTGTCCTTCAGCAGGGCGATCAAATCCATCGGCACGTGGGAATGCTGGCATTCCAGTGATACCTGCTGGATCTTGCTCTGATTCAATGCCGGGAAGATTTCCTCGTACTGGCGCCACTCGCTGCCGAGGGTCTTCTTCCATTCGATGTTCGCTTCGATGCCGTAGCCGTAGCAGATGTGAACGACCGTCGTGCACTTCAGGCCTTCGATCGCTTTGTGCAGCGCCGCGATCCCCCATTCCTTCACGTCGTCCATGAAGACGTTGAAGGCGGGCTCGTCGAACTGGATCACGTCGACCCCCAGGGCCTCGATCTCGCGCGCTTCTTGATTGAGCAATCCGGCGAACGCCATGGCCATGTCGGCGCGCCGGCCGTAATGGGCGTCGGCGATGGTGTCGCAAATGGTCATCGGTCCGGGCAGGGTGAATTTCATCCGGTTTCGTGTATGCATCCGGGTAAAGCGGACTTCGTCGCCGTGCACGGAACCCTTGCGCTTGACCGGGCCGGTGACGGTGGGCACGTCGACCGTATAGCGGTCGTTGCGGATGCCCATCTTGGTCTTCTTGTTCCAATCGATGCCGTCGACCGATTCCAGGAACCCGTGCACGAAATGGACCCGGAATTGTTCGCCGTTGCCGACGATGTCGATGCCGGCGTC
>CAZDFF010000237.1:0-5603 GCA_964504425.1 uncultured Hyphomicrobiales bacterium | reverse complement strand
TGCCGATGTGGCCGGTGCATACCTGGCTGCCCGACGCGCACGTCGAGGCGCCGACCGCGGGATCGGTCATTCTGGCCGGCGTGCTGCTGAAATTCGGCGGCTATGGGTTTCTCCGGTTCTCATTGCCCATGTTCCCGGAAGCCACCGTTTTCTTCACGCCGCTTGTCTATACGCTCAGCATCGTTGCCGTGATCTACACGTCGCTGGTCGCGCTGGCGCAGGAAGACATGAAAAAACTGATCGCCTATTCCTCGGTCGCGCACATGGGCTTCGTCACCATCGGCGCCTTCACACTGACGGTGCAGGGGATCGAGGGCGCCATCTTCCAGATGCTCAGCCACGGCGTCGTTTCGGCGGCACTGTTCCTGATCGTCGGCGTCGTCTACGACCGCATGCATTCGCGTTCGATCGACGCTTACGGCGGCCTGGTTCATCGGATGCCGGCGTACGCGCTCGTGTTCATGGTCTTCATGCTGGCATCCGTCGGCTTGCCGGGCACGGCCGGCTTCGTCGGCGAATTCCTGGTTCTGGTCGGCGCCTTCCAGGCCAACGCCTGGGTGGCGGCGCTGGCGGCGACGGGCGTGATCCTGGGCGCGGTCTACATGCTTTATCTCTATCGCCGCATCATCTTCGGCAAGCTGACGAAGGAAACCCTGAAGTCGATCAAGGACCTAAGCCCGCGCGAAATACTGATCTTCGCGCCGTTGCTGGTCCTGGTCTTCTGGATGGGCGTTTATCCGGCGCCGTTCCTGAAGGTGATGCACGTTTCGGCCAGCAATCTCGCCAAGCACATGCAGGCGGCGCGCGCGACCCCGGCCAAGGCCGGTATCGAAGCTGTTCCCGCCCTGGCCTGGCGCAAGTAATAGGACGGCCGACATGAGCATGGCTCAACTCCCCAATCTGGTCCCGGCATTGCCCGAAGTGTTTCTTGCGGGCGCGATCATGGCGCTGCTGATGTTTGGCGTGTTTCAGAAAGGCGATGACCGCGCCGATGAAGCCAGGGCGGCGCTGCTAATTTCCTATCTTTCCATCGTCACGCTTTTTTTGACCGGCATTCTGGTCGGGACCGTGGCGGAAGGCCGGACGGTTGCGTTCGACGGCTTGTTTGTTACCGACCGCTTCGCGATTTTCGCCAAGATCCTGATCCTGGCCGGGTCCGGTCTCGCCATCGTGCTTTCGCGAGGGTATTTCGAACGCGTCGGCGTTTCGCGCTTCGAGTATCCGCTTCTGATCTTGTTCGCGACGCTGGTCATGATGATGATGGTGTCGGCGAACGACCTCATGTCGCTCTATCTCGGCCTCGAACTTCAAAGCCTTGCACTCTACGTCGTGGCCGCGATCCAGCGGGAGGACACGCGGTCGACCGAGGCCGGCCTGAAGTATTTCGTCCTCGGCGCGCTGGCGTCGGGCATGCTGCTGTACGGCGCCTCGTTGATCTACGGATTCGCCGGAGCGACGAATTTCGACGCACTGGCGGCCGTGTTTCAGGCCGGCAAGGGTCAGGCGCCGGCGCTTGGCGTCGTGATCGGCATCGTCTTCATCCTCGCCGGGCTCGCCTTCAAGGTTTCGGCGGTGCCGTTCCACATGTGGACGCCCGACGTTTACGAGGGCGCGCCGACGCCGGTAACGGCGTTTTTCTCGGTCGCACCGAAGATCGCGGCGCTGGCAATGTTCGTTCGTGTCATGGTCGGTCCGTTCGGCGATCTCATCGCACAGTGGCAGCAGATCGTTGTCTTCATTTCGATCGCATCCATGTTGCTTGGCGCCTTCGCCGCCATCAACCAAACCAACATCAAGCGCCTGATGGCTTACAGTTCCATTGGCCATGTCGGCTATGCCCTGATCGGCCTCGCCGTCGGCGACGCTGCCGGCGTTCGTGGAATCCTGATTTATCTTTCCATCTATCTGGTGATGAATATCGGCACGTTCGGCTGCATCCTGGCGATGCGCCGCAGCGGCCGCATGGTCGAAGGCATTTCAGATCTTGCCGGTCTGTCGAAAAGCCAGCCGCTGTTGGCGCTGGCGCTTGCCGTTTTCATGTTCTCCATGGCCGGGATTCCGCCGCTGGCGGGGTTCTTCGGCAAGCTTTACATTTTCCTGGCGGCGATAGAGGCAAAGCTGTTCGGGCTCGCCATCGTGGGCGTACTGGCCAGCGTCGTGGGGGCTTTCTATTACCTGCGCATCGTCAAGGTCATCTACTTCGACGATCCGGTGGAAGGATTGGACAGGCCAGTTGATCGCGACATCGGGCTGGTCCTGGCGGCGACGGCCGTCATCGTCGCGCTTTTCTTTATCTATCCCGGGCCCGTGCTGAACGGCGCGTCGGCGGCGGCCCAGGCGCTTTTCCCCTGACCATGCCGGCCCCCCGGTTGCCCAGCGCGTACAATCTGGTGGCTCTGGAGGAAGTCGACAGCACCAACGCCGAGGCCAAACGGCTGGCCGCGAAGGGCGAGGACGAAGCGCCGGACGGCACCCTCGTCTGGGCCAAGCGTCAGACCGCCGGTCGCGGCCGTCGCGGCCGGACGTGGCAATCGCCGGAAGGAAACCTTTATTGTTCGCTGATCCTGCGGCCCGAGTGCCCGGTCGGACGTGCGGCCGAATTCGGCTTCATCGCCGCGCTGGCGATTTACGACACGATCGGCAGCCTTGCCGAGCCGGGGACGCAGGCCAACGTCAAGTGGCCGAACGATGTCCTGGTTCACGATCGCAAGGTGGCCGGAATACTCCTCGAGACCGAAGGAAGCGGGAAGGATATGCCCGATTGGGTCGTCCTTGGCGTCGGCATCAACGTCGAAAGCTTTCCGGCCGATACCGAATTTCCGGCGACATCGCTCCGCGAGGAAGGTCTCGGCACCGTTCAGGTCGTCGATGTGCTGCAGTCGTTCGCCCGCCATTTTCTGGTCTGGACGACGCGCTGGCTGGACGACGGGTTCGAGCCCGTGCGTCAGAATTGGGCGTGGCGGGCCAAAGGCATCGGCAAGCCGATCGAGGTCCGCCTGGAAAAGGAAACGCTGACCGGCACGTTCAAAGAAATGGACGCGTCTGGTGCACTGGTGCTCGATCAGGGCGATGGCCGAACGCGGCGGATCACCGCCGGCGACGTGTTTTTTCCAAAGCCCGCGGAGACACTCTGATGCTGTTGGCGATCGATTCCGGCAATACCAACACGGTTTTCGCGGTGTTCGACGAGGACGGCACGTCGAAGGGTGAATGGCGATCCTCGACGGATCACGGGCGAACCGCCGATGAATTTGGCATGTGGCTGATGCAATTGATGAATTTAGAAGGCCTGAAACCGAGCGTCATCGACGCGGCCATTTTGGCGACGGTCGTGCCGGCGACACATTTCAGCCTCAAGACTTTGTGCACGAAGTATTTCAAACAGGAGCCCATGATCGTCGGCGAGGCCGGCGTCGATCTGGGCATCGAGGTTCTGGTCGACAAACCCGACGAAGTTGGCGCCGACCGCCTAGTCAATGCCGTCGCCGCCAAGGAACGCTACGGCGGGCCGTTGATCGTGGTCGATTTCGGTACGGCGACGACGTTCGACGTGACCGACGAACACGGCAACTATTTCGGCGGGGTCATCGCGCCTGGCGTCAACCTGTCTGCGGAAGCGTTGCACATGGCGGCGGCCAAGCTGCCGCGCGTGGCGGTCGGCAAGACCGATCTGGTGATCGGCAAGGGGACAGTGTCGGCGATGAAGTCGGGGCTCTTTTGGGGTTACGTATCGATGATCGAAGGCATGATCGGGCGTATCCGCGCCGAATACGGCAAACCGATGCGGGTGGTCGCGACCGGCGGCCTGGCGCCGCTGTTTGCCGGATCGACAGCATGCATCGATGTCATCGATTCCGACCTCACCATGCGCGGCCTCTACCTGATTCACCGGCGGAACCGCCGATGACCGGCGGCGCGGCGGAACAGGAATTCGTTTTTCTGCCCCTGGGCGGCGCCGGCGAGATCGGCATGAACCTCAATCTCTACGGTCTCGGCCCCAGGGGCGCCGAGACCTGGATGATGGTCGATCTCGGCGTCACTTTCGGCGACGGTACGTTGCCTGGCGTCGACGTGATAATGCCCGACCCGACGTTCATCGCCGAACGCAAGGATCGGCTCGCCGGCCTGGTATTGACCCACGCCCACGAAGACCACCTGGGAGCCGTGGCCTACCTGTGGGAGCGGCTTCAGTGTCCGGTTTATGCGACGCCTTTCGCCGTTTCGATCCTCAAGCGGAAGCTGGCCGAGGCCGGGCTGGAACGGCGGGTACCGGTGACGACCATTCCCTTGGGCGGAAAATTCAAGGTCGGGCCGTTCGACCTGGAATTGATCACGCTGACCCATTCCATTCCCGAACCGAACGCGATCGCCATTCGCACGTCGCTCGGCACGGTCCTTCACACCGGCGATTGGAAGTTCGATCCCGGTCCCGTCGTGGGGCCGACCTCGGACGAAGCCGCGCTGCGCCGCCTGGGCGACGAAGGGGTGCTTGCCGTCGTCTGCGATTCGACCAATGTCTTCACCTCGGGCACCTCGGGGTCGGAGGCGGATCTTCTGGAATCGCTCTCGAGCCTGATCGGGGCGTCGCCGGGCCGCGTCGCCGTCGCCTGCTTCGCGACCAACGTCGCCAGGCTCGAAACCATCGCCACGGCCGCCGCCCGGCAGGGCCGCGACGTGGTGTTGGCGGGCCGCGCGCTGCGGCGGGTCGTCGATGCCGCGCGGGAAAACGGCTATCTTGCCGATACGCCGGCGTTCCTGGTCGAGGAAGACGCCGGTTATCTGCCGCGCGAGAAGACATTGATCATCTGCACCGGCAGCCAGGGCGAACCGCGCGCCGCGCTGGCCCGCATCGCCGCCGGTGATCATCCGCGCGTCGGTCTGGAGCCGGGCGATACGGTGATCTTTTCGTCCCGTGCCATTCCCGGGAACGAGATATCCATCGCCCGGGTGCAGAATCAGTTGGTACGAAGAGGCGTCAAGCTGATCACCTGGGATGATCATCTGGTTCACGTCTCTGGCCATCCGGCGCGGGACGAACTCGCCCATATGTACCAGCTGGCGCGGCCGAAAATCGCCGTTCCCGTGCACGGCGAAATCCGCCACCTACAGGCCCATGCGGCGTTGGCCCTGGATTGTCAGGTACCCGTCGCGGTCGTGGCGGAAAACGGCGCCATGGTCCGCCTGGGGCCCGGCGAACCGGGCATCGTCGGCCATGTGCCGGTCGGACGCCTGGCGCTCGAAGGCAATCGGGTCGTGCCCATGGACGGCGAGCTTGTGCGCGGGCGCAACCGGGCCATATACAATGGGTCGGCGGTCGTCACCGTGGTTGTCGATGGGGACGGCGTGGTCGGCGATCCTCAACTGGCCCTGATCGGCCTTTTGGACGGCGACGAAGGCGATATCGTCGCCGGTATCCGTGACCGGATGCGTGCCGCGGTCGGCGCCATGGCCCGGCGCCTGCGCGGCGACGACGACGCGGTGAAGGAAGAGGTTCGCTTGGCGGTGCGTCGCGCCTTCCGCGAACTGCTGGACAAGAAACCGGTGACGACGGTTCATTTGGTCAGACTATGACGGCAAGGGCAGGGACGGGGACATGATCGGTC
>CAZDFF010000236.1:0-5607 GCA_964504425.1 uncultured Hyphomicrobiales bacterium | reverse complement strand
GCCTACATCATCATGGTGGCGCTGATGGTTCCGGCGCTGGTCAAGCTCGGCATCCTGTTGGAAGCGGCTCATATGTTCGTTTTCTACTTCGCCATCCTGTCGGCGATCACGCCGCCGGTCGCGATGGCGGTCTACGCCGCGAACGGTCTTTCCGGTGCGGGGTTGTGGGACACCGGCGTCGCCGCGATGAAGCTCGGCGCCACCGGCTACATCGTGCCCTACATGTTCGTGTTCGGACCGGCGTTGCTGCTGATCGGCGAGCCGGGCGAGATCGCCATCGCCGCCTTCACCAGCATCGTCGGCGTCGTTTGTCTCTCTGCCGGATTCTTCGGGTACTTTTTCGGCATGGCCTCGATTTGGCAGCGCTGCGTGCTGATCGGATCGGCGGTGTGCCTCATCAAGCCCGGCCTGATCACCGACGCCGTCGGCCTTGGCGGCGTCGCCCTGGTGTTCGCCTCACAAATGATCTTCCAGCGTGAGAGACGAACGCACGCGGCCTGACTCCGTTTACCGCAATAAAAAGAGGAGCAATCCCATGACGTCGATGCGCGAGCGTTCGCTTGCCGTTTTTCCCGCCGGATCGAACGGCGAATTCAATCTTCCCGAAGACTTGGCCATCGTCGTCGATCGCGGCGAAGGATGCCGGCTGTGGGATACGGATGGGCGAGAATTCCTCGATTTCTCGATGGGCTGGGGCTCGGTCCTGGTCGGCCATGCCCGGCCGGAGGTGGTCGCGGCGGTCCGGGCCCAGGCGCCGAAAGGATCGAACTTCGCCTACGTCAACGCGAAATCGCTGGCCGTCGCCGAGGAGATCAAGCGCCTGAGCCCGGCTTGCGATTCCGTCCGCTTCTGCGCCTCGGGCACGGAAGCGACGATGTACTGCCAGCGGCTGGCGAGGGCGTTCAGCGGCCGACCCAAGATTCTTAAGTTCGAGGGCGCCTACCACGGCGCCAACGAGGTCGGCGTGACCAGCCTGTTCCCGCCGAACCCGCCGGATTTCCCGACGCCCGACGCGACCAGCGCCGGCATCGCGGAACTGGTCAGGGACAGCGTGCTGATCGCCCCCTATAACGACCTGCCGACGACCGAAGCCATCGTCGACGTGCATGCCGCCGACATCGGCGGCATCATCATGGAACCGTTGCAGCGCTGCACGCCGCCGTTGCCGGGGTTCCTCGAAGGCGTTCGCGCGCTCGCCACGTGCCATGATATTCCGCTGATCTTCGACGAGGTGGTGACCGGCTTCCGGCTGGCTTACGGCGGTGCCCAGGAATTCTACGGCGTGGTGCCCGATCTGGTCGCCTACGGCAAGGCCTTGGGCGGCGGCTATCCGATCGGCGCCTTCGGCGGCCGGGCCGAGATCATGGACATGGTGCGCGAGGACCGGATCGGCGGGACCGATTACGTGTGGATGGCCTCGACGCTCGGCGGCAACCCGATCTCGACCGCGGCGGCCGAAGCCGCGCTCGGCGTGTTCCGGGGCGACGGCGTTTATCCCCGGCTTCGCGCGCTCGGCGAATACATGCGCGCCGGGATGCGGAAGGTGCTGGCCGAGCGCCAAATAACGGCGCAGGTGATCGGCGACGGGCCGCTGGCGCAGGTCGTCTTTTCGCCGGATCCGGTATTCAACTATCGCAGCACGAAGAAGGGCGACAGCAAGAAGGGCCGTGCCCTAATGCTGGACCTGTTCCGCAAGGGCATCTTCCTGAATCCGATGGGGACGAAACTTTACCTGTCGCTCGCGCATGACGAGGCCGTGATCGACGCGATGCTGGATCGCTTCGACAACGCGCTGTCGACCTTATAGGGATTACGAAGCGGCGCGGGCGTCGCTGGCCTCGGCCAGGGCGCGGACGGACTCGGCGGCTTCCTCGACGCCCGCCCGGTCGACGTCCAGGTGCGTCACGGCACGGATCGACGTCGGGCCGACGATGGCGCCGATGCGGATGCCCCGGTCGCACAAGGCCGTTTCGAACGCGTCCGCCGTCATGCCGGTGCCGGCGACATCGAAGATGACGATGTTGGTGTCGACTTTTTTCGAGTGCAGCCGGATGCCCGGCGCGCCGTCGATGGCGGCCGCAAAGGCGCGGGCGTTGGCGTGGTCGTCGGCCAGCCGTTCGATGTTGTGTTCCAGGGCGTAGATCCCGGCGGCCGCAATCACGCCGGCCTGGCGCATCGCGCCGCCTAATCGCTGCTTCCACACCCAGGCCTTGTCGATGAAATCGCGGCTGCCGACCAGCACGCCGCCGACCGGGCAGCCGAGACCCTTGGATAGATCGATCCAGGTGGAATCGCAGTGCGCCGCGAAGTCCTTCGCCGGCACGCCCGACGCCACGGCGGCGTTCATCAGCCGGGCGCCGTCCATGTGAACCGCGAGGCCGTGGCCCTTGGCCGTTTGCGCCACGGCGGCGACGGCCTCCAGCGGCCAGATCTTGCCCATGCCGCGGTTGCACGTCTGTTCGATCGAAACCATGCGGCTGACCGGCGCGCCGCGGTCGGGCTCGCGGATCGCCGCCGAAAGTTGCTCCGCCGTGAACACACCGTCGTCGCCGTCCAACGTGCGGACCATGGCGCCGGCCAGGACGGCGACCGCGCCGGCCTCGGTATTGACGATGTGGGAACGGCGGTCGGCGATGATTTCGTCGCCGGGGCGGCAGTGGACCACCGCGGCCAGGTTGTTGCACATGGTTCCCGACGGCAGGAATACGGCGGCCTCCTTGCCCAGCAGGGCCGCCGTCATCTCGCACAGACGGTTGACCGAGGGGTCGTCCATATGCTGGTCGTCGCCGACCTCGGCCGCCGCCATCGCCGCCCGCATGGCGGGCGTCGGGCGCGTCTGGGTGTCGCTGTAAAGGTCGATCCGATAGCTGGTCATTGCCGCTCCCGAGTGTCTAGGGGGCAATGGTACAAAGTGCGGGCGGCGGATGCAAACCGCCGCCCGATGCTTACCATTTCATGATGCTGAGGATGTTGGAATAACCGTCGGTCCAGACCCGGCCGTCCTTGGACGGCAGCAGGCGCTTCCAATGCTTGTATTCGGCGATCTGGGCGGAACCGGGGCCCGGCCGCGCCATCGCCACCCACGTCGTATCCGCGATGGTGTCGTCGTTCGGGTCGGGCGAACTGAAATCCTGGATATAGGCGTCGATCTTGGCGTCGGCGGCCAGCCTGGCCAGCACCGGCCCCAGGTCGAGATAGCGGTTCGAGATGTTGAAGACGATGATGCCGTCCTCGCGCAGCTTGGTCAGGTAAAGCTGCAACGCTTCCCGGGTCAGCAGGTGAATCGGCACGGCATCCGATGTGAAGGCGTCGAGCACGATGGCGGCATAACCCTTGTCCGGGGCCTTGGCGATGGTCAGGCGGCCGTCGCCCAGCACCACGTCGGTCTTGGTCGGGCATTCGGCGAGGAAGGTGAACAGAGTCTTGTCGTGGGCGACCTTTTCGATTTCCGGATCGATTTCGTAGAACGTCAGCTTCTGCCCCGGCCGTCCCAGGCAGGCCACCGTGCCGGTGCCCAATCCGACGACCGCGAGCGGCCGGTCGGCTTGGGCGACGGTCGGCATGCTCAGAAGCTGCGGCAGCGGACTGCCGAGAACGTAATAAAGGATCGGATCGAGCCGGCGCTTGGGATCGAGCAACTGCCCGCCGTGGGTGGTGGTGCCGTGAGTGAGCGTAATCATTTTGGCTTCCGGCCCGGTTTCCTTCCAGACCCGGATCAGGCCGAAGAAATTGCGCCCGGCATAGACCGGCTTGTCCTCGCTGAGCGGCAGGAACCAGCCGACGCCCAGGATCGCGGCCGCCGCGAGCCCCAGGCGGATCGGCCGGCGATGGGCGACGAAGATGGCCAGTGCGATGCCGACGCTAACCATGTTGCGCAGTTCCTCGCCGACGTCGTTCTTCATGTCGCGCAGGATCAGCATGACGGCCGCGGTGGCGACCAGCGCGCCGAGGCCGTAATACCAATCGATGCGGGCTTGGCGCGCGCCTTCGTCCGAAGGCGGGCGCAGCAGCAGCGCCAGCACCATGACGAGCGGATATTCCAGCGGCAGGGTGAACAGGTGCGGCGCAACGATGGCGTTGAAGATGCCGCCCATGACGCCGCCGAGCGACATGATCAGGTAGAACGCGGTCAGGTGCTTGGGATCGGGCCGCGTCCGCGCCAATTCGCCGTGACATACGAGCGCGGTGACGAAAAAGGCGACGAAATGCAGCGCGATGATCCACCAGTCCGCGTCCGTGTACCCCCAGAAGAAGAGGATCATGACCGGCAGCACGATGAACGGCTGCGTCAGCGCGGCGAGCCAATGCGGGATCGGCGGCTTGGTCGCGAACGCGATCATGAAGGTCGCGAGATAAGCCGCGAGCGGAATGACCCACAGCATCGGCACGGCAGCCAAGTCGGTGGTGACGAAATTGGTCAGGCCCAGCAGCAGGCTCGACGGCGCGAAGGACAGCAGCAGCCAGCGGCCGAGCATCTTGACGTCGGGCGCGGCGCGGTGGGCGACCGGCCGCGCCTCGGCCAGGGGCATCGTCGGCGCGGGCTCGATCTCGACGGCGGGCGCGGATTCGCGGGCGCGCTGGGCGCTGAGTGCCGCCAGCACGATCAGTAGTGCGAAGACCGCATAGATCGCGCTCCAGACCGTCGTCTGCTGCGGCACGGTCAGGAACAGTTCGGCGAACAGCGGAAACGCGATCAGGCCGACGAAGCTGCCGAGGTTGCTGGTGACGTACAGGAAATAGGGGTCGGCGCCGGCCGGATGCTCGCTGCGCGCGAACCAGGCCTGAAGCGTCGGCGCCGTCGCCGACAGGACGAAGAAGGGTCCGCCGACCGCGACCAGCAGCAGAAGGAGGATCCAGCCGACCGGATAGGTGCTCGCCGGCGGCACCCAGTCGGCGCCGAAGCCGACCGGCAGCAGCAACAGCGATCCGGCGACGAATACCAAATGAAGCAGCGCCTGGCGGCGCGGCCCGAGCTTCTGGAAGGTGAAGTGCGCGTAGCCATAACCCGCCAGCAGCAGCGCCTGGAAGAACACCATGCAGGTGGTCCAGACCATCGGCGTGCCGCCGAGCAACGGCAGCACCATCTTGGCGATCAGCGGCTGCACCCAGAACATCAGGAAGGCGCTGAGGAACAGCGCCGCCATGTAAAGCGGCAGCAGAAACCCGGGACGGGTCAACGCGTCGAGCAGAGGGTCGAGAAAGCCGACGCGCGGGAGCGCGGTGGCGGATGCCTGGACAGCCGGAGCGTCGAGGCCCCTATCGTGAGCCAAGTGGGCGTTTCCTCAAGGATGGAAGATAAGGGGTGCCGGCGGGCCGGCGAAGTCTCCCGGGCGCCCCATGGCGCCAGCGGGGGCGTTTCTAGCGCAAATTCGGACCCCGTACAATCGGCGTCGGAAGGCCCGACGGCTGGTCGGTTTCAGGCCTTTGCGCCGGCGGCCCGTCCGGCGATGCGGCCCCAGACCGCCCCCGCCATCAGGCCGGTGCCGCCCGGATAATTGAAGTAGAAGAGCCCGCCGACCATTTCGCCCGCGGCGTACAGGCCGGGGATCGGTTGGCGATCGAGATCGAGCACCCTGGCACTGTCGTCGACGCCGACGCCGCCGAAGG
>CAZDFF010000235.1:0-5619 GCA_964504425.1 uncultured Hyphomicrobiales bacterium | reverse complement strand
GTTTGCGTTAGAGAACGAATGCGTCGCGTTCCTTGGGCGCGAGGCATTCTGTTTTGGAGCCGCGTTCGGCCAACATGGCTTTCGCCGCCGCGAACTTGGCGTCGATGGCGGCGTCGTTCTGATCCGGATCGTGGTGATAGAGGTAAAGCGTCTTCACCGCCGCCGCGTCGGCCAGCGCCACCACGGGACCGAGCGCGGAATGTCCCCAACCGACCTTGGTCTGGTATTCGGCGTCGGTATAGGTGCAATCGGTGATCAGCGCGTCGGTGCCGGCGATGAATTGCGTCAGGCGCTTGACGTAGCGCGCGTCGTAGCGCTCGTCGGATTCCAGGAACAGCTCGTTATCCGTGATGTAGCAGACGGAACGGCCCTTGTATTCGATCTTGTACCCCAGGCAATAGCCCGGGTGGCTCAGCAGCATGGACGAAACCTTGATGCCGTCCATGTCGAACGTTTCCTCGCGCAGATCGCGGAAATAAACCCGCGCGGCGAACTCCTTCATGGTAATCGGAAAATAGACGTCATCCATTTGCGCGCCGATGATTTCGCGCATGGTCAGATCGCCGTGCTTGGCGCCGAGAATCTCGAACTCGTTGCCGGCGACGTAGAGGGGCACGAAGAACGGCAATGCGTTGATATGGTCCCAATGCGGATGGGAGACGAAAATCTTCGCCTCCATCCGCTTGCGGCCCTGGCGCATCAGATGGTTGCCGAGCGTCTTGATGCCGGTGCCGGCGTCGAAGATGAAGAACCGATCCCGGGTGAATTCCAACGTCAAGCAGTTGGTGTTGCCGCCGTAGCGGTCGATTTCGGGGCCGGAGACGGGCAGGGTGCCGCGCACGCCCCAGAACGTCATGACGATCTTGTCGTCGATGAAGGCTTGCACCGTTGCGACGAATTTTGCCGTGTCGATGGGTTTGGTGATGAACCCGTCGGCGCCCAGCTTATAGGCGCGCTTGCGGTCGAATTCATAGGGCTTCGCGGACACCACGATCAGGTTGGTCGCCGACAATTCCGGGTCGGCGCGAATGGCCGTGATCAGTTCGAGGCCATCGATGCCCGGCATCATGATGTCGATCAAAACGCAATCGGGGCGACGCCGCCGGATCGTCGGCATGGCGTTGCCGGGATCGGTTTCGGTGTGGACGTCGTGTCCCGCGTCGCCCAGGAGCGCCGCGATCACGGCGACCATCTCCGGGTCGTCGTCGACGATCAGAAAGGAGAGTGTCGATTGCATTCAGGTCCCGAGCTGGTCAGTGCGTTCAGGCGCGATCTTTCGGCAAATATAGGAAAAACCTAACATTTTTGCCTGGGTTATGACTATCCTATTCGATCCTGTGCGGGCGCCGGTTTAAGGGGCTTTATGCGACCGAAAGGTCGAATTCGATTCGGGCGGGCGGATATGAAGACGTTGGGCTGGCGCGCGTTCGTAAAACGGCATCTTGCCGTCGGCCTCGTCCTGCTGGGCGGGTTCGCGATTTCGGCCGCCACATTTTTCACGGTCGACCGGTTCGAGCGCGAACGCGCCGCCACCGCGTTCGAGCAGGCGGCGACGGAGCGCATCTTCGCGATCCACCAGGTTCTCAACGCCAATATCGAGGTGATGTATTCGATCGGCGCTTTCTTCGACAGTTCCGTCGAGGTCGATCGCCAGGAATTCCGGTCGTTCGTCACGCCGGTGTTGACGCGACTTAAAAGCTTCCAGGCGATCGAGTACGCCCCGTTGGTCCGGTATCCGGACCGCGCGGCGTTCGAGGCCAAGGTCCGGGCCGAAGGATTCCCGGATTTCGAGATTCGCGAAGTCGGGCCGAACCGCAAGATGATCGCGGCGGCGGAACGTCCGGATTACTATCCGCTGACGTTCATCGAGCCCTTCAAGGAAAATGCCGTCGTTCACGGGTACGACATCGGCGCCAATTCGGAGCGCCGCCGGATATTCCGAAAGGCGATTGAAGGGGACGAGCCGGTCGCGACGGAAAAATTCGATCTTGCCCAGGGCGACGGCACCATCGAAGCCGTCGTCGTCAGTCATCCGATTTACAAGAATCAGACGCCGCGTTCAACGCCGCAAGAACGTCTCGACAGTATAGCGGGTTTCGCCGTCGGCGTGATGCGGGTCGACGAAACGGTGGAGGCATTGTACCGGGCCGGGCAAAAGGACGGGCCCTTCCGCAACCGTCTTGGGATCGATATCTATCTTTTCGACCGGGACGCGCCTCCCAACAAGCAACTCTTGTACGTTCGCTCGTCCAGAATTCGCAATATACCGGCACCGCCTCTGTCGGAGGTCGAGGCAAGGGAAGGCCTGGACGTTACGCGCGAATTCGAATTCGCCGGACGCCATTGGGCCATCGTCGGGCGCCCCGCCGACACGCGTTACACCATTGGGAACCCCTGGCTCGGCTTCGGCATTCTTTCGATTTTGCTGGTCTTCACGATGTTTCTTGCGCGTTACGTTTATTTCGCCACGCGCCGCCGGGAACTGGTCGAACTTCTGGTCGCACGGCGCGAACAGGAATTGCGCGAAACAGAAACACGCATGACCACCATCGTCGATACCGTGGCGGAAGGGATTATCGCCATCGACGAGCGGGGCATCGTGCAATCCTTCAACAGCGCCGCCGAGACCATTTTCGGCATTTCGTCCAGGGAGATCGTCGGGCGCAGCGTGAATCCATTGATCCCGGAACCGGATCGCAGCCGCCACGACGGGTATCTTAAGAGTTATCTGGAAACCGGACGAAAGCGGGTCATCGGCACGCGCCGAGAGGTCGTAGGCAATCGTGCCGACGGAACCGAGTTTCCCATGGAAATCGCGGTCAGCGAGGCCACTTTCGCGGGGCGGCGTTTGTTTATCGGGATCGTCCGCGACATCACCGCGCGCAAGCGAAACGAAGCCGCGCTGTTGCGACGGACCTCGCTGGTGAACCTGATGCACCAGATCACCGTGGCGGCCAACGACGCCGAGCGTCTGGATGAAGCCATTCGGATCTGTCTCGACATGGTGTGCGCGTACACGCATTGGCCGGTCGGACACGTTTATATTCGCCGAGGCGGAAACGAGCCTTCGATGGAGTCGCTCGATGTGTGGCATCTCGACGCCGCCGAGAAGTATGCGCCGTTCCGTGAAGCCTCCAATGCCCTGCATTTTCCGCCCGGGGTAGGCATGCCGGGGCGAGTGATGGTTTCCGGAGAACCGGAGTGGCTGGAGGATGTGGTCGCGCATCCGGATTTTCTGCGCGCCGAGGTGGCCGAAAAAGTCGGCTTGAAGACAGGGTTCGGCGTTCCGGTGAAAATCGGCGCGGACGTCGTCGCGGTGCTCGAATTCTTTTCGGGCGCCGACGTCGCGCCGGACAACCTTCTATTGCAAGCCCTGACCCACGTCGGGGCGCAGGTCGGTCGCGTCATGGAACGCATCAAGATCGATCGTCTGAAAAAAGAGTTCGTGTCCACCGTCAGCCACGAATTGCGAACCCCGGTGACGTCGATCCAAGGTGCCCTCGGCCTCATTCGCGGCGGAGCCGTTTCGGTCGATAAGACGCAGGGCCTGGTCGAGATTGCCCATAAAAACAGCGAACGCCTGGTACGATTGCTGAACGACATTTTGGACGTCGAGAAGATCGAAGCGGGCAAGATGGATTTCCGCTTTCAGCCGATACCCGTTCGCGCCTTGCTCGACGAGGCGGTCGCCGCCAACCGCAGCTATGGCGAAAGCTACGGCGTTGATATGGCGATAGCCGGAGAGACGCCCGATGCCGTGGTGCGCGGCGATGAAGACCGCTTGATGCAGGTGATGGCAAACCTGCTGTCCAATGCCGTGAAGTTTTCGCCGAAAGGCGGTATGGTCGAGGTTCGCGCGACACTGATGGAAACGGAGCCGAAACGCGTGCGTATTTCCGTTGCCGATCAGGGGCCGGGCATTCCGGTCGAATTCCGTGCGCGCATGTTTGGCAAGTTCGCGCAGGCGGACGCGACGGACGCGCGCCGCCTCGGCGGCACGGGACTGGGTTTAAGTATCGTCAAGTTGATCGTCGAAAGGCACGGCGGTGCCGTCGGATTCGAAACGGAATTGGGACAGGGCACGACATTCAATGTCGATCTGCCGTTGTGGACCGACAACGCGACCGAAGCAGCGGAGAAATCCAAACGATGAATGCGAAGTCCCTGGAGCGGGTCCTACACGTGGACGACGAAGCCGACATCCGCGAAGTGGCGAAGCTCGCGCTCGAAGCCGTCGGCGGGCTGACGGTTCTGTCCTGCGCGTCGGCGGACGATGCGGCCGGCAAGGCGCAGGCCTTCCGACCCGACGTCATCCTGCTCGACGTGATGATGCCCGGCACGGATGGCCCGGCGACCCTGAAGGTGCTGCGCGGTCTCGACGGCCTCGGCGACGTGCCGGCGATCTTCATGACCGCCAAGGCCGGCGCCGACGAACAGGCGGCTCTGGTGGCGCACGGCGCCGCCGGCGTGGTTTCAAAGCCGTTCGACCCCATGACGCTGGCTGACGAGGTGCGCGCCATCGTGCTGCGGATGGGCTGACGCGGCAGGGGCGAGGTGCGGGGCATCGATTCTCCGGCGACCCTGATGCAGGCCGCCGACGAGGCCCTTTATAGGGCCAAAACCGGGGGGCGGGACCGGGTGGTCGCCACCGGGCAGGGGGGCGGGGCGCCCACGGCCATCAAAAAATAAATAAAATCAATAATCTATCGAACGTATCCAGACCGGTTCACTTGTTACAAAAGAAAACAAATCTTTAGTTCTGTTCGGGAATCCCGTCGCCTATTCTCACAACCGCCAGAAGTCGTTCATTTAGCGCAAGTTATTGGCGAGGGCGAACTTTTTGGCGCCGGGTATAGCCGGGCATGTAACCAACAGGTTCCAGACAGAACGACATGGCGGTCATCCGTTCACAATCGCAGGCACGCGAATTAGACGTGCCGGTCGTGCTGTCCGAGGACGGCTTCGCGGTGGTGCCGGATTGGGTTGCCGACGGCGCGTCGTTCGTGCGCGACGGCGCCGATCTGGTCATCGTCGCCGCCGACGGCCGTTCGGTCGTCGTCGCGGATTATTTCGGCGGCACGGCGCAACCGGTTTTGTTGATGCCGTCGGGCGCGGCGTTGCCGTCGGCGCAGGTCGTCGCCGAACTCGGCCAGGCGGCGGTTCGCATGGCCCAAGCGCAAGGCACAGGCGAGGCCACGGATGCGCCGTTGGGTCCACTGGCCCAGGTTCAGCCTGGGACGCCGGGACAGAGCGGTCCAGGATCCGCCGGGCCGTCGCAGCCGCTTATTCCCGCCGACCTCGTCAATCAGGTTATCCTTTCCTTCGCCCAGGGCGCCAACGTCACCGACGCGGTCAAGGTCATTATGGACAACGCGGTCCAGCGCGCCGTCGACCGGGGCGTACCGCCCGATGTTGCGCGCGCCGCGACCGATGCCTGGGTCAACAGCTTCGTCGTCAGCATCGTCGAGGGCCGTCCGGCCGCGCAAGCGGTCCAGTCGGCCGATCAGGTGTTCGGCGCCTTCGCCCAGCAGGCCAACACGCCGGCGCCGCCGGCCCCGCCGGGCAGCGCCTTGTTGCAGGCCCTGGCGACGGGGCGCGGTGTCGAGCAGGCGGTGGGCG
>CAZDFF010000234.1:0-5663 GCA_964504425.1 uncultured Hyphomicrobiales bacterium | reverse complement strand
CGACGACGTGGATATGAAGATCACCCACGTCGTGCGCGGCGAGGATCACGTGACCAACGCCGCGCACCAGATCCAGATGATCGAGGCCCTGGGCGCGACGCCGCCCGCCTTCGCCCACGTGCCGCTGATGCATGGGCCGGATGGCGGGCCGCTGTCGAAACGCGAGGGCGCGCTTGATCTCGGCGACATCCGCGCCCAGGGGATCGAACCCCGTGCCGTGACCGCGCTGTTGGCCGCGCTCGGCACCTCGGACGCGCCCGATCCGGCGGCCGATCTCGCCACGTTATCCGGGAAATTCGACATCGCCCGTTTCGGCCGCTCCAGTCCGCGGTTCGATCCTGCCGATCTCGCGGCCTTCAGTGCCAAGGTGCTGCACGCGATGTCGTTCGCCGAGGCCAAGGCACGGCTCGACGCCATGGGCTTGGCGGGCGTGGACGCGACGTTCTGGAACGCGGTCGGCGGCAACCTGGAAAAATTCGCCGACGTCCGCGTCTGGCACGCGGTCTGTTACGGCGACATCGCGCCGACCGTCGAGGACGCCGATTTCTGCCGATCCGCCGCCGGCCTGCTGCCGCCGGACCCCTGGGACGAAACGACCTGGGGTGCGTGGACCAAGGCGGTCGGGCAGGCGACCGGGCGCAAGGGCAAGGCCCTGTTCCATCCGCTGCGGCTCGCCCTCACCGGCCGCGAGCAGGGGCCGGAAATGAAGACGCTGTTGCCGCTGATCGGGCGGCAGCGGGCTCTTTCGCGGCTGGGGCATGCTTTATAAGATGTCGCGAAATTGAGGTAAGCCGCCCGTGAGTCTTTCCCTCCACAACACCTTCAGCCGCAAGAAGGAGCCGTTCCGACCGCTGGACCCAGGCAACGTGCGGGTCTACGTCTGCGGCCCCACGGTCTACGACTACGCCCACATCGGCAATGCCCGACCGGTGGTGGTGTTCGACGTGTTGTTCCGGCTGCTGCGCCGATTGTACGGCGAGACGCACGTGACCTACGTGCGCAACATCACCGACGTCGACGACAAGATCAACGCGGCCTCGCAAGCAAGCGGCGAGCCGATCCGCGCCATCACCGAACGCACGGCCAAGGCGTTCCGCGAGGACATGGCGGCGCTGGGCGCGCTGCCGCCGACGGTGGAGCCGCGCGCCACCGAACACGTCGCCGGCATGATCGCGATGATCGCGGACCTGATCGCCAAGGGCCACGCCTACGCCGCCGAAGGCCACGTGCTGTTCTCGGTCGCGTCGATGCTCGACTACGGCAAATTGTCGGGGCGCTCGCTCGACGAAATGATCGCCGGCGCCCGGGTCGAGGTCGCGCCCTACAAAAAGGACCCCGCCGACTTCGTGCTGTGGAAACCGTCGGACGCGTCGCTGCCCGGCTGGGACAGCCCATGGGGCCGCGGCCGTCCCGGCTGGCATATCGAATGCTCGGCCATGAGCCACGAGTACCTGGGCGAAACCTTCGACATCCACGGCGGCGGCGCCGATCTGATCTTTCCGCACCACGAAAACGAAATCGCGCAAAGCACCTGCGCGCACGGGCCGGGTACCTTCGTGCGCTATTGGATGCACAACGGCTATCTGATGGTCGACGGCGAAAAGATGTCGAAGTCCTTGGGCAACTTTTTGATCGTTCACGACCTGCTGAAGGAATTTCCCGGCGAGGCCCTGCGCCTGGCGCTGCTGACGACGCACTACCGCCAGCCGCTGGATTTCACCAAGGCGGGCGTCGAGCAGGCGAAGAGGAAACTCGACGGCTGGTACCGCAAGGTCGCCGGCGGCACGGCGGCCGCGCCGGACTCCGTCCAGGCGGCGCTGGAAGACGATCTGAATACGCCGCAGGCCATTGCCGCGCTCGAACGTCTTTCGGGCGCCGACTTGAAAGCCGGCGGCGCGTTGCTCGGTCTTTTGCAGCAGGACCCGGAAGTCTGGTTCAAGGGGCCGTCGGGCGGCGCGGCGGGCGGCCTCGACGACGCGGCCATCGACGACCTGATCGCGAAACGCAACGCGGCGCGCAAGGCCAAGGATTTCGCCGAAGCCGACCGCATCCGCAAGCTGCTTTCGGACGCCGGCATCGTGCTCGAAGACGGCGCCCAGGGCACGACTTGGCGCCGCGCGTGATCCCTTCTCGAAAGCTTTCCGCGTGAAAAGCAAGATCGGCTCGCTCTCGGTGCTCGCCGTCGCCACCCTGCTGGGGATGGCGTTGTGGTTTTCCGCCGCCGCCGTATTGCCGTCGCTGAAGGCGCATTACACCATCGGCGACGTCGCGGCCGCGCTGTTTTCCAGCGCCGTGTCGGCGGGCTTCGTCGCCGGCACGCTGACCAGCGCCGTTCTGAATCTCGCCGATCGGCTCGATCCGCGCCGGTTCTTCATGGTTTCGGCCCTGGTCGCGGCGGCGGCCAATTTGGCGACGCTGTTGTTCGATCCGGCGACCGCGCCGGTGTTCGCGCTTCGCTTCGTCGTTGGGTTCGGTTTGGCGGGGGTCTATCCGGTCGGCATGAAGATCGCCACCGGCTGGGCCCGGCGCGGCGCCGGCGTGCAGGGCGACATGGGCCTGATCGTGGGCTTCGTCGTCGGTGCCGTTATCGTCGGCTCCGGCTCGCCGCATCTGTTGAATGCGTTGGGCGGCGTCGACTGGCGTTTCACCATCGTCGGCGCCTCCGCGTTGGGCACCGTCGCGGGGCTGCTGGTGAATTTGGTCGGCCTCGGTCCGCACCATACCCCCGCGCCGCCGTTCAACCCCAGGATCGCGCTGTCGGCGTTCCGCGATCCCGCCCTTCGCTACGCCAACTTCGGCTACCTCGGCCACATGTGGGAACTTTACGCTATGTGGACGTGGCTGGGCGTGTTCCTGGACGCGAGCTTCCGCCTTGCCATGCCCGGCGACGACGGCGCGTTCTGGGCCCGCGTCGCCGCATTCCTGTCGATCGGCGTCGGCGGCGCGTTCGGGTCCGTCGCCGCCGGGTACGCCGCCGACCGGGTCGGGCGCACCACGGTCACGATCTTCGCCATGGCGGTCAGCGGCGCCTCGGCGCTGACGATCGGATTTCTCTACGGCGCCCATCCGGCGCTGCTGTTCGCGCTGTCCTTCGTCTGGGGCGTGTCGGTGATCGCGGACTCGGCCCAGTTCTCGACCAGCGTCGCCGAGTTGGCGCCGCCCGGCTACGCCGGCACCATGATGACGGTGCAGACCTGCTGCGGCTTCCTGCTGACCATCGTGACGATCCATCTGATGCTGCCACTGGCGGCGAAGGCGGGCTGGCCGCTCGCCTTCTCGGTACTGGCGTTGGGGCCCGTGTTCGGCATCTGGGGCATGGCGATGCTGCGCCGCCGACCGGAGTCGATCAAGCTCGCGGGCGGTCGGCGGTAGAGCTGCCGCTATTTCGTCGGAATGACGAACAAAGTGTCGTTGCCGGATTCCGGGCCCCAGACTTCGCCCGGCCGGCCGAGAATCTGACGCACCCGGGCATCCGGGGCCGGGTGCGGGAAGGACGCAAATTTTTCCGTCTTCGGGTCGAAGCGGACCATGGCGTTGGCGCCGAAATCGGACAGCCACACCTTGTCGTCCCCGTCGACGTAAACCGCGTAGGCTTTCGGGTCGGCGCCCGGCAGCTTCCATGCTTTCCAGGTCTTGGCCTTGGGGTCGTAGACGCTGACCTGGCCGCTGCGCCATTCGGCAACCCAGACGCGGCCCTTGGAATCCGACCACACGCGCCGGGCGCCCTGGTCCTTGGTCGGCGGTTCAATCACGGTCGCCGCGCCGGTCGCCGTGTCGACGTGGGCGATGTGATTGCCGGCGAGCGAGGCGTAATAGATCGATCCGTCGGGCGTCGCCGTAATGCCGTAGGGGCCGTAGCCGCGCGGCGCCTTCCACACCTTCATGTCGCCGCTCTTGGGGTCGAGCCGGCCGTAGAATCCGGATTGGCCGGTGAACCACAGCGTTCCTTTCGTATCGAACGCGGCGGTGTTCAGGTTGGCGTACACCACGTCCTTCGGCAGCGGGTAGGTCGTGACCTTGTGGGTCTTGTCGTCGACCTTGACCATGGCGTTCAGGCCGCTGTCGGTCACCCAGGCGTTGCCGTCGGGACCGACAATCACGCCATGCGGCGCCGAATTGCCGCCGAGCGGCACGGTGACGATCTTGCCCGCCTTGGGATCGAGCCGGCCGAGCGCGCCCGCCTGCTGCGCCGTGTACCAGACCGTGCCGTCCGGCGCCGGCGCGATGTCGTGCGGATGCTCGCCCGAGGGCACCTTGAAGCGGCGCATGTCGGCGGCCGCGGCGGCGGCGGCCAGCATGGTAAACGCGACGGCGGCCAGCAAAACCGGCCGGACAGAACGAATGCGGGTCATGGAAAAACCTCTTCGCGGATGTCGGGCGTGCACCGCTCTTCAGATTGTGGTCTGCCCGCAAGGCGTCAAGGGCACCCGGAATCGCCCGAATTCCCAGGGGATGGGACCGGAATCCCTTGAGCCAAGCGGGCGAATTCGGCATTCTCCCGCTTCCGGCCAGGTTGAGGGCCCGGGGCGCGATCCCCGGACGCATGCGATGAGCGACAAGCGCGTCTATCTCTACGACACGACGCTGCGCGACGGGGCGCAGACCCAGGGCGTCGACTTCAGCGTCGCCGACAAGGTCGCCATCGCCAAGGAATTGGACAGCATCGGCATCGATTACATCGAAGGCGGCTGGCCCGGCGCCAACCCAACCGATGACGGTTTCTTCGCCGACCCGCCCAAGTTGAAGCGCTCGACGGTCACCGCCTTCGGCATGACGCGGCGCGCCGGGCGCTCGGTCGCCAACGACCCCGGCCTCAACGCGCTGCTCGGGCCCGGCACCAAGGCCGTCTGCATGGTCGGCAAGACCTGGGATTTTCATGTCGACGTCGCGCTCGGCATCTCGCGCGACGAAAACATCGCCATGATCCGCGACAGCGTCGCCGCCGCGGTCAAGAAAGGCCCCGAGGTGCTGTTCGACGCCGAACATTACTTCGACGGCTACAAGGCCAATCCGGAATTCGCCATCGCCTGCATCAAGGCGGCCTACGAATCGGGCGCGCGCTGGGTCGTGCTGTGCGACACCAACGGCGGCACCCTGCCGGACGAGATCGAACGCATCGTCACGGAAACGACGAAGCACGTGCCCGGCAAGAATCTGGGCATCCATTGCCACGACGACACCGGCAACGCGGTCGCCTGCACGCTCGCCGCCGTCCGCGCCGGGGTGCGCCAAGTGCAGGGCACGCTCAACGGCCTGGGCGAACGCTGCGGCAACGCCAACCTGATATCGATCATTCCGTCGTTGGCATTGAAGATGGGCTACGAGATCGGTGTGACGGCCGAGGACATGACCCGCCTGGTTCACGTCTCGCGCATGCTGGACGAACGCCTGAACCGGGCGCCGGCGCGCGGCGCACCCTACGTCGGCGAGTCCGCGTTCGCGCACAAGGGCGGCCTGCACGTTTCCGCCATCGAAAAAGACCCGAAGTGCTACGAGCATATCCCGCCGCAACTGGTCGGCAATCATCGCCATGTGGTGGTGTCGGACCAGGCCGGGCGTTCGAACATCATGGCCCGCTTCCGCGAAATTGGCATCGACGTCGACGCCAAGGACCCGAAGGTGCAGCGTCTGGTCGACACGGTGAAGGAACGTGAATTCGACGG
>CAZDFF010000233.1:0-5703 GCA_964504425.1 uncultured Hyphomicrobiales bacterium | reverse complement strand
GTGCTCGGCCTGCTGGTCGCCGTGCTGCCCCGCCTGCCCCTGGTCATGGGCGTGGTGCTGGCGCTGCCGTTCACCTACGGGATGGGCGTCACCGGCGCGATCATCCTGCTCACCGCCATGTACGTGTCGGGCACCTACGGCGGCGCCTTCACCTCGATCCTGTTCCGCGTGCCGGGCGAACCGATGGACGTGCCGCTGTTGTGGGACGGCTACAAGATGGCGCGCGCCGGCCACGCCGCCAAGGCGCTCGGCTATACCCTGTTCGCGGCGCTGGCGGGCGGGCTGGTGGCGGCCACCGTGATGACGCTCCTGAGCGAGCCGGTCGCCAAGATCGCGCTGACGCTGTCGACGCCCGAATACTTCGCCATCATCCTGTTCGGCCTGGTCAGCGTCGTGTCGCTCAGCGGCAATTCGCTGATCAACGGTTTGATCTCGCTGTTCCTCGGCCTGTTCCTCTCGACCGTCGGGGTCGAGGCGACCTACGGCGCCGATCGCTTCTCGTTCGGCGTTTCGATCCTCAGCGACGGCATCGAATACCTGTCGATCATGGTCGGCGCTTATGGGTTGGGCGAAGTGCTGTCGCGGCTGGAAACCGGCTTCAAGAGCCCGACCATCGACGTGAAGGGCCAGATCCGCACCAGCCTGCCGTCGTGGAAGGAACTCCGTGCCGTCGGCCCGACCTTCGGGCGCAGCTCGATTCTGGGCGTGCTGATCGGCATCGTGCCGGGGGCGGGCGCGACCATCGCGTCGTTCGTGTCCTATGGGGTCGAGGGCCAGTACGGCAAGCGCCGCGCCCAATTGGGCAACGGCATTCCCGAAGGCATCGTCGCGCCGCAGACGGCGGCGACCGCGTCGGTCGGCGGCGCCATGATCCCGCTGATGACCATGGGCATCCCGGGCAGCGGCGCCACCGCCATCATCCTCGGCGCGTTTCTTTTGCACGGCATCCAGCCCGGCCCGCAGGTGTTCCTCAATTCGTCGGAAATCGTCTACGCGGTCTACGCCTCGATCTTCCTCGGCATCATCGGCATGTGCATCCTGGGCTATTTCTTCATCAAGGCGCTGGTGCGCGTGCTGGTCGCGCCCGAGGCCGTGGTGTCGACCTACGTGGTCATCTTCTGCTTCGTCGGTGCCCTGGCTGCGCGCAACAACATCAACGATCTTTGGGTGATCGTCGCGTTCGGCGTGCTGGGCTGGCTGTTCGAGAAGTTCGATTTCCCGATCGCGCCTCTGGTGCTGGGCTCGATCCTCGGACCGCTCGCGGAATCCAGCTTCATGACCACGATGCTCAGCTTCGAGAACGACTGGACCGTGTTCGTCACCCGGCCGGTCAGCGGCGCGATCCTGTTCCTCGCCGCCGTGGCGCTGTTCTATCCGGTCTATCGCGACTGGCGCGCGCGGCGGACTCGCTGACGCGCCGCCTTACTGGCAGGCCAGTTCGCCGACGATGCGCGCCGAGGTCGCGCCCAGCGCGTCCAGCGGCGCCTGGCCGTTGGCCGCCAGCGGATAGGACGCGCGCTTGGCGCCGGCGCCGCCGATCGAGCGCTCCACCACCGCGACCCGGCAATCCTCGCATTCGTTCAGCATGACGACGCCCTTGGCCGTGCGGTAAAGGCCGATGCACTGCGCCTGTTCCAGGGCGGGCGCGGCCGACCCCTTCTGTACCAGGTTCTGCGACGCGCCGACTTCGCCCTCGCACGGTTCCTCGGCCGACAGCCGCGTGCTGCCCCGGCCCTTGAACGGCAGCGGGAAGGTCGACGCGGGCCGGAGCGTGAAGGAGCGCTGCGTCGGCGCGCCGTAACCGGCGCGCGAGCGGATGACGCTGACGCTGATGCACTTGTTGCAGGCGTTGACCAGGGACTCGCTGCCCTGGCGGCTGACCACGGACACGCAGGTGCCGCCGGCGTCGGCGGGCGGCGCCGAGGCCAGCAGGGCGGCGGCCAGCGCGATGGCCGCGAGCACGATTTTCGCCGGAATGGACATGGCGAAAGGGTAGGGGGATTTGGTTAACGGAAGGTTAAGGGAAACGATTAAGCGCGCGGGCCGGCCGGGAAAGCCGGTTCATTGGCCCGGGCAGCGCAGCGCGTCCTTGGCGAAGAACGCGGGCGGCAGGACCAGGGCCTCGTTGACCGGGCCGCTGCGCGTGGCGTCGAAAATGTTGTTGTACGCCCACACGACTTCGCCGTCGGGCGCGACCTCGATGGCGCGCCCCTTTTCCGATTCCGCGATCATGATGTTGCCGTTGTCGAGCCGTTGGTGCCGCCCGCGCCGCCAAGTGTAGAAATCGCCGCCCTTGGCGCCGTCGAACGCGACCTTCACATCGCCCGAGCCGGGGTTCACCGAAAGGATCCGCGACGCGCCGGTGCCCGTGCCGTTGTCGAGCACCGAGATGGTGCCGTCGGGCATGAAATCCGGATCGTGCTGGCGATGCCACGGGCCGATCCGCGACCATTTCACCCGCGCCGTGACGGGATCGAGCACGGCGATCATGTTGAGCGAGCGCAGGCTGATCATGATGTCGCCCGGCGCGAACCCCGGGAAGGCGGGCGCCATCTCGGGCGAAAGAATGTCCACGTCGTTGGGATGGAACGGATCGGTCGCATAGACGATCCGCCCCGCGTCTTCCTTCGCGTGCAGGGCAAAACGCCCGAACAGCGATTGACGCGCGATGACGTCGCGTTCGAGCGAGATCCGAGTCAGGCGGCGGCCGGTCGCGGGGTCGATCTGGACGATGTGCTCGTCGCCGATGACGATTCCCTTGGCGTCGGTCGTCTGCTCGTCCTCCCAGGTCCACAGCGTGCCGTCGTGCGACCGGCTGATGCCGTGGTGGAACACGCCCGGCGTCACCCACACCGCGTCGCCGCACGGCCCGATCCGGGCCAGGCGGTTGCCGAATTCGAAATTGACGACGATCGAACCGTCCGGCAGCGGCAGCGTGCCGTGCACGAACACGTTGCTGGCGCTGCGCATGCCGGGCGACAGCTTGTTGAAATCGATCGGCCAGAAATGGATTTCCGTCCCGAACCGATCCAGCAGCACGGCGCCGGCCGGGCTGCCCCGCGTCGGGGTCAGGCCGACGACGAAGCGGTGGCCCGCCGCCGCCTTGTCGCCGGGGGCGACGCGCACCCGCTGGCGGCCGGCGTTGTCGGCCGGGACCAGCAGGCGGGTCGGCTCCAGGCCCAGGTTGTCGCGCCAGTGCAGCCACAGATCGTCGATGGCGCCGTAGGCGTCCTCGATCGCGCGCGCCGGCGGCCAGCCCTTGAAGGCGACGAAGAAGCCGCCCAGGAACGCCAGAAAGACCGCCGACAGAACGAAGCCGATGAGGGAAAGCCGGGCGTTCAAACCGTCATCCGCGATGTCGTTTCGGGGCGGGCGCGTTGACGCAGCGGCGCCGCAGGGCGGCGTACAACTCGTCGGCCCGGCGCAGCAGGGCGCCGTTATGCGCGGCGTCGCGGTCGACGTAGTTGCGGGAACGGCCGATGCGCCCGGCTTGGGCTCGGAGCGGCCGGGCATCGGCGTCGGCGGCGTCGGCCAGCGCCGTCAGCCCGGCGATCGGGGCGTCGCACAGCGCGGCGTAATCGAACAGCACGACGTTGTCGACCGGGCCGGCGTCGATGGCTTCGTGCGCGGCGATCCAGTAGCGCAGCCAGAAATCGATCCCGTCGGTGCTTTCGGTCGCGTCGCCCGGCCGTCCCGAGAACGCGATCGGCTTGAATTCGGCGCCGAATTCGAAATGGCCGAGCCACGCCATGTAGCGGCGCGCGAACGGCTCGCGGGCGTGCAGGTCGCGGAACCGGCGGTGCTGGCGCAGCAGCGAACCGGCGTGGGTCCACGGGTCGCGCAGGGGCACGACGACCCGGCAATCGGGAAACAACTCGGCCAGCAGCGGCAGCCGGGCGATGTTGGCGTAGTTCTTCGACAGATAGCGAACGGGTTCGTGCCCCGGCCGCTCGTCCGCCCGGATCGCGATCAGCTTGTGCATGTGGCGGGCGAAGAAGGCCTCGAATTCGGCGTCCCGGTCGTCCGCCGTCCACGGCCGGATGCGGTCGTCGCGGTATTTATCCGGCCAGAACGCCATCCACAGGATTTCCTCGAACGCCTCGGGGCTGTCGTAGCCGATGGTGACGCCGTCGCCGTGCGCCCGCTCCTCGGCGTGGGCCGGCTTGCGGAACGGGCGCGAGAAGCGGTTCCACAGCATCGGGCACAGCACGAACGGCATCTCGCGATACGTGTGGGTGGCGAACTCGGGCAGTTCGGCCAGCAGGTTCAGCAGCAGCGTGGTACCGCCGCGCGACAGCCCGGCGACGAACACGGGCCTGGCCGGCGGCGTGTCGGCGGCGTCCCGGGCGAACACGGTATCCTCGATGCCGGCCGCCGCCTTCTGCAGGGCGATGCCGTGCAGCGTCTCGTCGAAGGCGACGCGGTGCAGCAGCCGCTCGAAGGCGGGATAGGAAGACGGCGCGATCACCGGACGGCCCTCGCGTTGCGGACCATCTTCATCTGCACGGCCGCGAGCGCCGTCAAGAACACCAGGAAATAAGGATCGGCGCCGACGGCGAGCGCGTCCTCGGCGCTGTACAGTCCGGCGGCGGCGCCGGCCGCGACGCACGCCAATGCCGGCAGGAGGCTGAAGACCGAGCGGGCCATGATGTCGAGCGACCCGGCCGACAGCCGGATCGCCGCGCGCTGCACAGCGCGTTCCTTCCTGTCGTCGGCGATGCGAGGCGACCGCACCACGTTCAGCACCCGGCGCGTCCGCGCCAGGAAGTCCGTCACCGTCGGCACGATTTGCAGGCGGTCGAAGGCGAAGACGAAGGCGACCAGCGCGAGGGTGAGGAAGACGTAAGTCATCGTCAGCCTGGCGTCGGCGGCCGCCGTTCGGAACGGACCCCGTCGCGCACCGCGTCCGCCGCCTTCGGCTTGCCGAAGATGCGCTTCACCGGGTACCAGACGAACCCGAGGATCGCCAGCAAGACGGCGACGACCAGCGCCACCAGCGTGCCGATGGCCGACAACCCGGCGCCCGGGCCGACGTAGGCGGCGGCGGGCGCGGCGGCCAACAACAAGATGATGGCGAACGCGGCGGCGATGCCGCGCGTCAATCCGAATTCATTGTCCCTCATTGCACCGGTTCCTTCGTTTTGTTGTTGTCGCGCCCCCCTTTGCGGCCGGACTTGTCGGTCCGGATCGTTCCGTCGGCGCGCGCGGCGTCGTTCGGGCACACCGCGCACCGTTAACGTGTGGTGCGGCGGCGGCGGCGTCCATGGCCGCCACGGATAGATCACACGGTAATCGCGAAAACCGGCGGGGCGCGGTTGTGGACGGTTGGGCGGGCGATACTTGATTAGGGTCAATGATCGCGCGGGCCACGCGGCCATACTGAACCGACGTTCACGACGATTAAGGAGAACGAGATGCTCGAATATCGCGTCAACGCCCGCCGCCGGGACGCGCACGGCGGCCTGGCCGCGTGCAAGGACGCCGAAATCGTCCTCGACACCGACGTGAACGGCCGGCCGGACGCCTTCAACCCGGCGGAATTGTTTCTCGCCGCCATCGCCGCCTGCATGCTCAAGGGCATCGAGCGGACGGTGCCGATGCTGAAATTCAACCTGCGCGGGGTCGAGGTACGGTTGCACGGCGTCCGCCAGGACAGCCCGCCGAAGATCGTTTCCGTCGACTACGAATTGATCGTGGATACCG
>CAZDFF010000232.1:0-5708 GCA_964504425.1 uncultured Hyphomicrobiales bacterium | reverse complement strand
TCGAAAGGATCGTCCGGAAGACGGTTCCGGGCGCCGACTTCGACGCGGTTTCCAATCCGGAATTCCTGCGCGAAGGCTCGGCGATCGGCGATTTCATGCGCCCGGACCGGATCGTCATCGGCGCCGAGAGCGACCGCGCCAAGGACGTGATGCGCCAGCTTTACCGGCCGCTGCACCTGATCGAGACGCCGATCCTGTTCACCAAGCGCCAGACCGCCGAGCTGATCAAGTACGCCGCCAACGCTTTCCTGGCGACCAAGATCACCTTCATCAACGAAATCGCCGATCTGTGCGAAAAGGTCGATGCCGACGTGCAGGACGTGGCGCGCGGCATCGGGCTCGACGGCCGCATCGGGTCGAAGTTCCTGCACGCGGGACCCGGCTACGGCGGCTCGTGCTTCCCGAAGGACACGCTGGCCCTGGTGCGGACCGCCGACACGGCGGGCGCGCCGTTGCGCATCGTCGAAACCGTGGTCGACGTCAACCAGAAGCGCAAGCAGTCGATGGCGTCCCGCGTGGTCGCCGCCTGCGGCGGGACCGTCGCCGGAAAAACCATTGCCGTGCTCGGCGTCACCTTCAAGCCGAACACCGACGACATGCGCGACAGCCCCAGCCTCGACATTCTGCCGGCGCTGATCGAGGCCGGTGCCGTCGTGCGTGCCTACGACCCGGAAGGCATGAAGGAAGCCAAGACCCTGCTGAAGGGCGTCGATTGGTGCGACGACGCCTACACGGCCATGAAGGACGCCGACGCGCTGGCCATCGTCACCGAATGGAACCAGTTCCGCGCGCTCGATCTCGATCGCGTGAAGGGCCTGCTGAAGGCGCCGGTGATGATCGACTTCCGCAACATCTACAAAGCCGCGGAAATGGCCGCCGCCGGCTTCCGCTATCATTCCATCGGGCGCGGTCCGGTGGGCGTTTGAACGGTACCGAGGTTCCCATGTCCGAGTCCCGCCGGCTGCATCCGACGCTTCTGCGCGAATACGACATTCGCGGCATCGTCGGCGAAACGCTGTTCGCCGAGGACTACCGCGCGGTCGGCCGCGCCTTCGGCACGATCCTGGCGAAGGACGGCGGCAAGCGCGTCGCCGTCGGCTACGACGGCCGCCTGACCTCGCCGGACATGGAGGCCGCGTTGGTGTCCGGCCTTGCCGCCTGCGGGCTGGACGTGACGCGGATCGGGCGCGGCCCGACGCCGATGCTCTATTACGCGTCGCACGCGCTCGAGGCCGACGCCGGTCTGATGGTGACCGGTTCGCACAATCCGCCCAGCCACAACGGCATTAAAATTATGAAGGGCGGCCGCTCGTTCTTCGGCGCCGACATCAAAGCCCTGGGCGACCTTGCCGCGACGGGCGAATTCGTTTCCGGCAAGGGCGCCGTCGCCGAGAAGCCGATGCTGGCCGATTACGTCGCCCGCGTGCTGTCCGATTATCGTGGCAGCCGCCCGCTGACCGTGGTGTGGGACCCGGGCAACGGTGCCGCCGGCGAGGCGGTGCAGGCCCTGACCGCGAAACTGCCCGGCCGCCACGTGCTGATCAACGAAACCATCGACGGCACCTTTCCGGCGCACCACCCGGACCCGACCGTGGAAAAGAACCTGGCGCAATTGAAGGAAACGGTCGCGCGCGAGAAGGCCGACGTCGGCATCGCCTTCGACGGCGACGGCGACCGGGTCGGCGTGGTCGATTCCAAGGGCCGCGTGCTGTGGGGCGATCAGCTGCTGGTGATCCTGGCGTCGGAAATCCTGAAGGAACTGCCCGGTGCGCCGATCATCGCCGACGTCAAGGCCAGCCAGGTCTTCTTCGACGAGATTACCCGCATGGGCGGCCGGCCGATCATGTGGAAGACTGGCCATTCGCTGATCAAGAACAAGATGTACGAGGAAAAGGCGCCGCTGGCGGGCGAGATGAGCGCGCACATCTTCTTCAAGCACCGCTACTACGGTTTCGACGACGCGCTTTATGCGGCGATACGATTGCTCTCGATCGTCGCCTCGGGCACGGAAAGCCTGACCGCCATGCGCGACCGCCTGCCGGCGATGGTGAACACGCCCGAGCTTCGCTTCGACTGCGCCGAGGACCGCAAGTTCCAGGTGATCGAGGAAGTGCGCGAGCGCCTGAAGGGCGCCAAGGACATCCAGGTCCACGACATCGACGGCGTCCGGGTGCAGAACAAGGACGGCTGGTGGCTGCTGCGCGCCTCGAACACCCAGGCCGTCCTGGTCGCCCGCTGCGAATCCAAAACCAACGCCGGCCTCGCCCGGCTCAAGGCCGCGCTCGCCGAACAGCTCGGCAAAAGCGGCGTGAAGCTGCCGGATTTTACCTAAAGTCCCATTAGAAAGCCCATTCGACGCCCCCTTGCCGCGCACCGGCCGCGCGCGCTAGCGTTCGCATACGGGAGTAACCGATAAGCCGTCTGGGAGGACGCAAGGAATGAAAGTCAAACGCCTGGGCGCCGCCGCCGGGGCCGAAATCTCCGGCGTCGACATCTCGAAGCCGCTGAGCAACGCCGAGTTCGACGCCCTGCATCAGGCGTTCATGGACCACTGCGTGGTGGCCATCCGCGGCCAGGACCTGTCGCCGGAGGCGCAGCTCGCGTTCACCGGGCGCTTCGGCAAGCCGACCGGGCACGTGCTGGAAGGCTTCGCGCTGCCGGGGTATCCGAACGTCCTGTTGATCTCGAACAAGAAGAAGAAGGACGCGAACGGCGAGGAAAAGCCCGTCGGCGCGATCTACGCCGGGCAGTACTGGCACACCGACATCTCCTACATGGCGGAGCCGGCGATGGCGTCGATGCTGCACGCCAAGGAAATGCCGTCGGTCGGCGGCGACACCATGTTCGCCAACATGTACATGGCCTACGACACGCTTTCCGAGCCGATGAAGGCGTTCCTCGGGTCGCTCAGCGCCGTGCACGACTACACGCTGGCCTACGAGAACGTGTTCTCCAAGATGCCCGGCCGCCCGCCGATGAGCGAGGAGACGCGCAAGATGGTCCCGCCGGTGGTGCACCCGGTGATCCGCACCCACCCGGTCACCGGGAAGAAGGCGCTGTACGTGAACCAGGGCTTCACCCGGCGCATCCAGGGCCTGAGCGAGGACGAAAGCCGGGCGCTGCTGGATTTCCTGTTCATGCACTCGACGCGGCCGGAATTCGTCTACCGCCACAAGTGGAGCGTCGGCGACGTCGTCATGTGGGACAACCGCTGCATGATGCACCGCGCGATCGCCGACTACGACATGAACGAGCCGCGCCATCTGCACCGCACCACCATCGCCGGCGATAAGCCGTTCAACTGAGCGGACCGGCCGCCGTGGACTTCTTCTTCTACGGCACGCTGATGGATCCGGACGTGCTGGCGGCCGTGATCGGGCGAAGGATGCTGCCGGGGCGGATGAAGCCGGCGACGCTGGCCGGGTTCCGCCGGGTCGGGCTCAAAGGTACGCCGTATCCGGCGATCGTGCCGGGCGCGGCGGCCGAGACGGTGGCGGGGGTCGTGGTCGCCGAATTGGCAGCGGCCGACGTGCGAAATCTGAAACGCTTCGAGGGCGCGGCCTACGGCATCGAAACGATGTCGGTCTCGCTCGACGACGGCGGGTCCAAGTCCGCAAGCGTGTTTGTGCCGATGAAAGGCATGGCCACGACGGATAGAGAGTGGGATTTCGAAGCTTGGCGACGGCGCCATAAGCGCCGCGATCTCGGCGCGGAACCCTGATGCCTTAGCCGCCGCTGGCGCTGCCTTCGGCGACCTCGGTGTCTTCGATCTTCATCTGCATGCAGCCCCAGGATTTTTTCTTGTAATACGCGCAGGCGCGGGCCGCTTCCTGCTTGCTGAGGCCGACGATGCGGGCGCGGTGCAGCGACGCGCGGCGACCCTTCTGCGTGGTGACGATCCTGACCTCGCCCGATTCCAGAATGCTCGGCAGCCGTTCCATCGCTTTCGCGGCGGCGGCCTCGGCGAGCGCCTGGCGATTGAAGGCGCCGACCTGGATGCCCCATTGGCGGGTCTCGTCGCTCGCCGTCGCCGGCGCGGTCGCCTTGGCGAGTTTGACCGTGGCCTTGGCGGGCGCTTTCGGTTTGGCCTTCGGCTTCGGCGCGGGTTCCTCTTCCGCCTCGGCCATCGCCGGGGGCAGGGTCGCCTTGAAGCCGAGATCGAGCAGCCGCGCCATGCGCTTGTTGCGTTCGGTCGGCGTGCGCCCGCCGAACACCACGCCGATCAGGCGCTTGCCGTCGCGCTTGGCCGACGCCACCAGGTTGAACCCGGACGCCCGGATATAGCCGGTCTTGATGCCGTCGACGCCGTCGTAGCTGGTCAGCAGCTTATTGTGGTTCTTGTGCCGGATGCCGTCGTAGGCGAATTCGGCGGCGGAGAAATAATGGTAGTGGTGCGGGAAGTCGCGCAGCAGCGCGCGCGCCAGCAGCGCCATGTCGCGCGCCGTCGAAAGCTGCCCACGGTGCGGCAGGCCCGAGGCGTTGCGGAAGGTCGTGTTCTTCATGCCGAGCTTGCGCGCCTTCGCCGTCATCGCCAGGGCGAACTCGCGTTCGTCGCCCGACAGGCGTTCGGAAAACACGACGGCGACGTCGTTGGCGGATTTGGTGACCAGGGCCAGGATGCCGTCCTTGACGGTGATGGTCGAATTCGCCGTCAGCGCCAGATGCGAGGCCGGTTGGCGCGCGGCCTTGGTCGACACCGGCATTTCCTCGCTCAGCTTGATGCGCTTTTTGTCGAGTGCCTCAAAGACCAGATAGAGCGTCATCATCTTGGTCAGCGACGCCGGGAAGTTCGGCGTGTCGGGATTCATCGCGTGCAGAATCTTGCCGGTGTGCGCGTCCATGACCAGTTGCGCGACCTTGGCGTCGGCGCGGCCCGGACTCCAGACAGTACTCAGGGCCACGATCAGCGCGGCGACCGCCAGCGCGCGGATGCGACGAAACCCGAAAGGCATTATCCCCCCTTCATAAGGCGCCGTTCTGTGGGCGCCGCGCGGGTAGGAACCCGGCACGCCCAATATTAACCCCGAACCGGTTCCCCGGCTCAAGGGCTTTTCGCTTTTATTTCAAAGCCTTCCTACACGGCTGGGGTAAAGATTTGGTTAATGCCCGGGCGGCCATCAGCCGGCATCCGGTTGCGATAGCGAACAAAATGCCAAGTCCGTGTCGAGACTTACTGTTAGCATATTGATAATATATGAAAATTTTGTAATACAGGTTTTGTTGCATTGCACAAAATCCACTTGACGGGCGGTGCAGGCGGCCATATAAATAGCCTCATGCTGCAATGCAGCAACGAATATGGACAGCGTCGTCGCCGAGATTGGACCACGACGGAAGCGAATCGGGCGGATTGTCCGCCGCGCCAAAGTTGGAAATGGAGAATCAAGACATGAACGCCACCACGAAGAAGGTCGCCGCCAAGGTCGCCCCGGTCGACGCCACCGTCGCCGCCGGCAAGGAAGCGGTCGAGACCGCCGTCAAGGCCGGGACCGAAGTCGCCACCAAAGGTTATGAGAAGGCCATCGCCATGAGCAAGGAACACGTCGAAGCCGCCCACAAGGCCGGCACGCAAGCGTTCAAGGGCTACGAAGACATGGTCGCTTTCGGCAAGGACAACGTCGACGCCGCGATCAAGTCGGGCACGATCCTGACCCGCGGGGTGCAGGACATCAACAAGGTGCTGTTCGGCCTCGCCCAGGCGCAGCTCG
>CAZDFF010000231.1:0-5724 GCA_964504425.1 uncultured Hyphomicrobiales bacterium | reverse complement strand
GACCGCCCCCCCCCACCAGACCCCCGCGAACCACCCGCTCCCCGGCGGAGGCGCGGCAGGACGCGCGCTGCCCGGTGCTGCTGCCGGCCGTCCGGCCGCCGCTGCCGGTCTGGGTGCGGCTTGGGGGGCGGGGGCGGGCGCAGCTTTCGGCGCCGCTGCCTTGGCGGCCTTCTGTTTCTCGGCGTAGAAGGCGTCGTCCCACACCACCTCGAACAGCGTGATGTCGCCGTCGAATCCTTTCATGGCGAAACCGCCGCGATTGATGAATTTGTAGTTCTTGCCGGCGCAGACCATGCGCACGGATTCGGGCACGAAGATCTCCTCGGATTTTGCCTTGTCGGTGATGCGGGCCGACAACTGCACGGTCGATCCGAACAGATCGCCGTCCTCGGCGATCGGCTCGCCGGTGTTCAGGCCGATCTTCAGGTGCAACGGCAGATTCGGGTTGTCGCGATTGTGCTGCAGCGTCTGGCGCTGAATCTGAATCGCCGCGTCGACGCCGCCGGACGCCTGCGCGAACGAACACATGATGCCGTCGCCGGTGTGTTTGATCTCGCGTCCGGCGAACTGCGTCAGCGCCTCGCGGACGATGCGGTTGTGGGCGCGAACGACCTGTTGCGCGACTTGCTGGCCCATGGTTTGGGTCAACGCCGTCGAGCCGACCATGTCGGTGAACATGACGGTGACGACCTTGTTTTCCTCTTCCTTCGGCTTCGGCTTCGACCAGTCGGTGATCGCCCCTTGCAGGTACTTCGGTCCCGAGGCCTCGTCGGTGAAGTAGGTGTTCATGGCGTTGCGGCCGGCCTGGAACATCTGCATGTAGCGGGCGTCCTGCAGCAGATAGCTTTCGTAGTTGTCGGCGAACTGCAGCGCGTTGTCCTTCTTGAAGCCCATCACCTGAACACTGTCGGACAGGATGCGGGACCGCTCCTTGCCGTCGACGTCGCGCTTTTGCGCCAGGACCTCGCAGGCGCCGGCCAGGAACAGGTTGACGCCGAACTTCGAGAAGTTGTCGAGCTTCTTTTTATCCTGCTTGATCGTTTCCAGGCCGTCGCCGAGAAACTTCATCATATAGGCCTTCTGCTTCTCGCCGTTGGGCGAGAGCGGCTCGACCGGTTCTATTTTTTGGCCTTCGCCCAGCGCCATCATTTCGGCCTCGGCGGCTTCCGATCTTTGGACGACGTCCTCGGCCGTCGCGGGCTGGCTATCGCCGCCGGCGGCGTCGCGCAGTTCCGCGGCCGCGTCGCGCAATTCCTGCTCGACGGCACTCGGGGCCGGCGCCTGGGCCTGCCTGGGCGCGGCTTGCGCCGGCCGCGCTTGGGTCTGGGCCTGCTGTCTGGCGGCTCGCGCTTCCGTCGTCGCGAGACTTTCCTTGCCGAGAAAGGCGAACGACATGACCGACGCGCTGAGAAGGAAAGTGACGACGAAAACCGCGAAGAACACGTTGGCGCCGGAATCGCCGATCATCGATATGCCGAACAGAGTATCGCCGCGAAGCGTGAAAACGGCCATGCCGGTCACCATCGCGGCGATCGCGATGGCGAAGATCAGAACCATCAGCAGCTTCGTCAAGACCGAGGACACGGTCGACGGGCGGCCGGACTTTTTCTTTGCGGCCTTCGATTTCTTCGGCTTTTCCGCGACGATCTCGTTCTCGTCCTCGTCGTAGGATGCTGCTGCGGGCGGAAGCGGCGGAGGGGATGCCGTTTTGGCCTTCGCCGGCGCGGCCTGCGCGCGCGCCTGGCCGCCCGCCGCGGCCGCGGCCGCGGCCGCGGCCATTTTTACGCCGGTGCTTTTAAAAATGACGTATTCGTTGCTGGTGCCGGCCTCGGCGTCGTAGACCTCTTTGATTACCTTGACGGCGCCGATTCCGGCGGCCTTGTCGAGGACCTTGGCTTCCTCGATCGCGGCGTCCTTCTTGGTCACGGGGTAGCGCGCATGGATGGTCCATCGGCCACCCTGCTGGACCATGATCTCGATATTGGTCTGGCGCGACATATTACCTCCGGCGGCGCACATTCTCCGCGCCTCTCCGTTCCCGGCGAAACCCCCGTCCGCGACGGGCGCGCACCAAATCTCGCCGATCGATTAACCGGTTCATTCTTATGAACCCGCAAAGGTTCATTCGGTTAATGAATGGTAACAGAAATAATCCACAGGGCAAGCAATCGGGTGCTTTGTCGGACTCAAAACTTTGATCCAACCCATTATGGTTAAATGGTAAATTCCACTTCGGCGACGCATAGGCGAGGCCGATGCCGGATGTGGAAAAAGGCGCGGCCTTGCGGCGGCGCCCTTCCGGTCGATCCGTTTCCGCCTGGCGGTGCGTTAGTTCTTAAGGCCCAGGTTCTTGAATTTCTTGTTGAATTTCGCGAGCTGGCCACCGCTGTCCATGAGCCGATGCACGCCGGTCCAGGCCGGGTGGGTCTTCGGGTCGATGTCCAGTTTCATGGTGTCGCCGGGCTTGCCCCACGTCGAGCGCGTCTTGAACGTGCTGCCGTCGGTCATGACGACATTGATCTCGTGGTAGTCGGGGTGGGCTTCCTTTTTCATGGCTTGGCTCCGGCAATGAAGGCGCCCTATATACAGACCGGCCGGCCCGGTATCAAGCCATTCCGGTTCGGGCGGCGTCCGTGGCCTCGCCCCGGGCTTTCCTGAAAAATCGAGGAATTTCATGGCACTCGACGAAAGTACCTTTCATGCCGTCGCCGACGGCCTGCTGGAAAGGCTTCAGGGCGCGATCGAGGACGCGCTCGGCGACCGGTTGGACGTCGAATTGCAGGGCGGCATCCTGACCATCGAATTCGATTCAGGGGGCCAATACGTCATCAACAAGCATGGGCCCAATCGCCAGATCTGGATGTCCTCGCCGGTCAGCGGCGCGACGCACTACGACTACGACGAAACGGCCGAACAATGGATCGGCACCCGCGACGCCGGCCCACTGCTCGACCGCCTCGTGTCCGAACTCAAAGCCAAGACCGGGGTGACGGTCGAACTCGATTAATCGATCGCCGGCTTCGCCGGCGGGCTTCGATAGGCGGCGAGCGCCATCAAGAACACGCCGATCATAAGCGCCGCGCCCGCGTAGTAGGGCCAATCCTTGCCCAAGAACGAGAACAGGGCGCCCGCGAACGCCGGTCCGGCGACGCGGGCCAGGGTCGTCACCGAGCGAGTGACGCCCATGACGCCGCCGCGCTCGTTTTCGCCGACGTTGAGCGAAACGAGACTGTTGAGGGCCGGCGAGATCAGGCTGAACCCGATGCCGGCGACGGCCATGGCCGCGAGCAGGTGCGCGAGCCCGGTCGAGAGCGGGATGGCCAGCAGTCCGCCGGCGAGCAGAAGGGCGCCCGCGGCGACCATGCGGCCCTCGCCGAAACGGCGCGCCAACATGCCGACGAAACCGGCTTGGATGGCCGCGCTCAGCAGGCCGACGAAGGCGAAGATGTAGCCGTTTTGCTCCGGCCCCCAGCCGAACTGGCGGCGCGACCACATGGCGAAGGTGGATTCCATGCCGGCGAACACGAACGTCGCGACGAACGCAAGCCCGAGCGCGACGGCAAGGTCGCGCCGGCCCAAGGCGGCAAGAAACATCCGTCGCCGGGTCGCCGGCGGTTGTTCGGCCAGCCGCCGGCGGGTGTCGGGCGACAGCGATTCCTTCAAGGTCGCCAAGGCGATGCCGAACGCCGCCGCCGACATGGCGGCGGCGGCCAGCGCCGGCGAGCGAAAATCGGCCGTCGCCGGGTCGGCGCCCGCGAGCATGCCGCCGAGCGCCGGGCCGAGAATGAAGCCGAGGCCGAAGGCGGCGCCGACCACGCCCATGCCCTTGGCGCGGTTCTGCGGCGTCGTCACGTCGGCGACGTAGGCGAACGCGGTGCCGATGTTGCCGGCCATCAGGCCGCCGACCGCGCGCGCCGCGAACAGCGCCCAAAGGCTGTCGGCGAACCCGAGCCATACGTAGGCGGCGACCGTGCCGCCCAGCGTCGCGAGCAGCACCGGACGACGGCCGATCCGGTCGCTCAGGCGTCCCCAGAACGGCGCCGACACGAACTGGGTCGCCGAATAGATCGCCATCAGAAGGCCGACGACCGCGGGGCTGGCGTGGAAATGCTCGCCGTAGAACGGCAGCAGAGGAATGATGATGCCGAATCCGATCAGATCGATCAGAACGATGAAGAAAAGGATGGGCATGCGCGTGCGTCGCTTTCGTTCCCAGGCTGCGCTCGTCGGAAGGAACCGGCGACGCTTGTGCTTTCGCTTCAGCGTTCCGTGAGCTTGAACTCGATCCGCCGATTGCGCCGGCGGGCGATCTCGTCGTCGCGATTGTCGAGCGGGCTGAATTCACCGAAGCCGGCGGCCACGAGCCGGTTCGGCGGCAGTCCGTTTTCGATCAGGCGCCGCACGACCGAGAGCGCGCGCGCCGTCGAAAGTTCCCAATTCGAGGGAAACCGGCCCGTGCGGATGGGCACCGTATCGGTATGGCCGTCGATTCGCAGGATCCAATCGATGTCCGCCGGAATTTTCTTCGACAGATCCAGCAGCGTGGCGGCCAGCCGGTCGATCTGCTCCTGGCCCGGGGGGCCGAGGTCGGCGGACCCGGTATCGAACAGGACCTCGGACTGGAACACAAACCGATCGCCGACGATGCGGATGCCCGCCTGGTTGCCCAGGATTTCGCGCAGGCGGCCGAAGAATTCGGATCGGTAGCGCGACAGCTCCTGCACCTTGCTGGCCAGCGCGGCATTCAGGCGGCTGCCGAGATTGGCGATCTGCACCTGCTGGCGCTCGGATTCCTTTTCGGATGCCTCGAGCGTCTGGTTGAGCCTCGCGATCTGCTCCCGAAGCGCCGCCATCTGCCGGTTCAAGAGCGCCACCTGGGCGCGCGCGCTTTCCGAGATTTTTTTCTCCTCGATAAGCGCCTTGCCGCTGGTCTCCGCCTGATCGCCGAGCGACGAAACCTTCTTTTCGAGTTCTTCTTTCAAGGCCTGTAGCGCGGCGATGTCGTTGCCGAGGTTGGCGAGGCGTCGCGCCTGGTCGGCGACCGTTTCCTTATCCGCCGCGGCGGCCTTTTCGGCGTCCTCGGCGCGGATCGTCATGGATCGCAGGTTCGACGTCAGTTGTTCGCGGCTGGCGACCGATGCCTGAAGCTCGCGCGACAGTTGGGCCACGTTGAAGCGAAGTTCCTCGCCGGCCTTGCGCTCCAACGCCAGAAGATCGGCCAGCTCGCCGACCTGATCCTGCAGTTTGCGAAGCGCCAGATCGCGTCCGGTCAGGGCCTGGCCGAGAAAGAACTGCGCCAGCACGAAGACCATCAGCAGGAACACCAGCACCAGCAGCAGGGTCGCCAGCGCGTCGACGAACCCCGGCCAGATGTTGGTCGAGCGTTGGCTGCGTCGGGTCATTTCGAGCGGCATGGCGCGCTACCCGCCGGCCTTCCGGCTCACCGTTCGGCCCGCTCGCCGAGGGCGGCGATGGTCCGCGCCAGAAGCTTGATCTCTGTCCGGATTTGGGACACCAGTGCGTCCCGTCCGGTGGCTTGATCTTCGAGCAGGCGGGCCATGTGCGAATCCAGATTGCGAATGTGCATGCGCGTGGCGTCGTCCATGCCGTGCGATTTGCCCGCGCCGTCGGCAAGGCGCGCCAGGATCGGTTTCATTTCCAAGTGCGACTCGGCCAGCGCGCGCATCAACGTTTGTTCCGTGCGCATCTGATCGACCAGCGTCG
>CAZDFF010000230.1:0-5730 GCA_964504425.1 uncultured Hyphomicrobiales bacterium | reverse complement strand
GGATCGCGAAATCTGGGCCTCGCTCGCCTACATCAAGAGCACGTGGCCGGACGACATCCGCAAGAAGCACGCGCAGATCGACAGGGCCGGGGCGAAGTAGCGTCTCCCGAAAGAACCGCGACGGCGCCCGGCGCTTGACCCGTGTTCGGCCGCGCCGCATAATAAGTTAGTTGACTGACTAATTTTTGAAGGAACCGGGCATGGCGAAATCCGCCGCGACGAGACGGGAACGCCTCGAGGCCGCCGCCGCCGATCTGTTCCATAAGGCGGGCGTGGCGGCGACCAGCTTGGCCGACGTCGCCGAGGCCGCGAAGGTGCCGCTGGGCGGCGTCTATTACCATTTCCGCACCAAGGACGACCTGGCCGCCGCCGTGATCGAGCGCCAGCGCACGCACCTCCGCGCCCTGGTCGCGCGGCACGACGACATCGCCGATCCCCTGAAGCGCCTGGAAGCCTTCGTCGACGTATGGACGGACGACCGCGAGATCGACGCCCGTTACGGCTGCCCGATCGGCAGCATCTGTTTCGAGATCGCGCGCGCGCGCGGTGCCGCCGGCCGCCATGTCGCCGAGCCGTTCCGGGTGCTGCTGGACTGGTGCGAAAAGCAGTTCCGCGCGCTGGGCACCGGCCGCGACGCCCCTGGCCACGCGCTGCACCTGGTGGCGTCCCTGCAAGGCATCAGCCTGACTGCCAGCGTCTTGAACGATTCCCGCTTGATCGAAACCGAAACGAAGCAACTCAGGGCGTGGTTGAAGAGCCTCGACACGGCGACTCGACCGCGAGGAGGGCACGGCCGGCGAAACCGCGGCGCCAGCCAAGGACGACCGCCCGCGGCATGACAAGAAGCCAACAATAGAAAAGGAATACCCAGCCCATGAAGAAACGAATCGTTCTTTCCTTGCTCGCGGCGGCCGTCGCCGCCGCCTGGTTCGCGGCGCCCGCCCGCGCCGACAGCTTCGCGCCCTACGGCACCGCGAAGGTCGACATGCACAAGATGGAGCCGACCAACGTCGTCTTCGACGTGAACTACGAGGATCCGCAGAAGCTCAACGTCCTCTACTTCTTCGTCAAGAACACGATGAAGGAAACCAAGGGCAAGGTGGTGGTCGTCACCCACGGGCCCGAGCTTCGCGCCTTCGCCAAGGAGAACTACGAAAAGTACACCAGCGCCATGCAGCGGATGCACGAGCTGGCCCAGGCCGGCGTCGAGTTCAAGATGTGCAACAACGCCATGAAGGCGGCGGGCTTCAAGGCCGAGGACATGCACGGCTTCATCACCGTGGTGCCGGCCGGGTTCCCCGAACTCGCCTATTGGCAATCGAAGGGATACCAGTACATCAATCCCTACCCGCTGCCGGTGAAGGACGTGCGCTATCTCGATCAGCCGAAGCTGAAGCCGAAGACCAACTGACGCACGGATAAAGCGCGGAAAAAAAGAGGCCGCCGGCGGGAAACCGTCGGCGGCCTTTCGTCGCGGGGGAGGAGAACCGCGTCAGGTAAAGTGCGGCAGGATCTTCTCGCCGAAGAAGCGCATGCCGTCGATCGGCGGCATCGGCTGGATGACGATGTTGTCGGCGCCGGCCTCCGCCCATTGCTGGACGCGCTCCTTGATCTGGCCGACGTCGCCCAGCAGGTTCGACGCCATCACGTCGTCGACCGTCGGCGGAATCGGGAAGCGGTGCTCGCGTTCCTTGGCGTACATGGTGGCCCAGCGGAGCGTCTCGTCGGCGCTCTTGCCGGCCAGGAACACCGCCGACAGCGCGACCTCGAGCTTGCGATCGCCGCGCCGTTTTCGCATGGGGGTGACCAGCTTTTCGACCGTCGCCGGCGGCTTCGAATACATGAACCAGCAATCGGCCAGTTCGTAGATCATTTCCTGGGTCTTCGGCGAGTCGCCGGCCAGCCAAAACGGCGGCCACGGACGTTGCACCGGCTTCGGATTGCAGTAGGCGTCCTTCAGCTTGAAGAACTCGCCGTCGAAGGTAGTGATTTCCTCGGCGAACAGTTTCTGCTGCACGATGACCGATTCGCGCACGCGCCGCTTGCGTTCGTCGGGCGTGCCCCAGGGCAGTCCATACGAGTTGGCCTCGGCGTCGAACCAGCCCGAGCCGGGCGCCAGGATGACGCGGCCGTTGGTGACGTGATCGAGCGTCGCGGCGATCTTCGCCGTCATGCCGGGATGGCGGAAGTTGTCGTTCAGGGAATGGCCGCCGAGACGAACCTTCTTGGTCAGCGCGCCGATCGCGGTGATCGTGGTCCAGTGTTCCAGGATCGGCTTTTCGCGGTTGAGGTGCGCGTTTTCCACGTGATCCGGAATCCACACCGAATCGTAGCCCAGATCCTCGGCGATCCTGGCCATGTTGAGCGCGTAATCGAACCCGCTCGAGTCCGCGCCCATTTCGCCCTGGACGTTGAGGCGGATTCCGAATTTCAGTTTGGTCGCCATTGTTTCCCTCCCATCGGGATTTGTCCGGCGTAGGGCCGGTTGTTGCGGTCTTTAGTTCGGTCGGCGGTTCAGGCGCGCATCCAGGCGCCCGGTTCGGCGTGCGGCTGCACGCTGGTATAATCGATCGCCTCGCCGCCGAGGCGCCGGCCGGTCTCGAAGTGGAACCGGTAGCGGTCGCCCAGGAAGTAGGCGATGCCGTGAACCAGCGGCACATCGTCTTCGGTGAAATAGGTGTGTTCGCGATAGACCATCGGCCGCCCGCGCCGGGTGCCGAGCAGGCGCGCGTCGCGCGCCGAGGCGGGAAAGCAGCCGACCGTGAACTGGATATGGGCAAACTTCTTGCCGCTGGCGTCCTGCAACAGCAGATACAGCGGGCGCTGATGCAGGTCCTCCTGGCGAACCCGGACACCGAGCGCGGCGGGAACGAAACGGATCTCGATGCCGATCGGCTTCCCGTCCGCCAGCCGCAACCGTTCGAGCCGATAGACCCGGGCGCCCGGCTGCAGGCCGAGGGCCTCGGCGACTTCGTCGGGCGCGTCGGTTTCGGCCCAGGCCAGCAGCTTGAACTCGATCGCCAGCTGCGCCTCGATCATGTTCTCCTCGAAGGTCGCGCCCAGGTGCTGGTCGATCGGGCGTTCGGCGACGAAGGTGCCGCGCCCGCGCGCCCGGTGCACCAAGCCGGCGGCGACCATGCGCCCCATCGCCTGGCGCACGGTCAGGCGGCTGACGCCGAAATAGGACATGCATTCCGCTTCCGACGGCAGCAGCGTCTCGGGCGCAAGACGGTGCGTGCGGATGTGATCGGTCAGCCGGTCCGCGAGCTGGACGTAAAGCGGCGTAAAGCTGTCGGGCTGGAGCCCGGGCAGCGTCGTGAGATCGAATGCGGCCATGATATTCTCCTCCGGGAGGTTCCAAGCATCCGGCGTTGCCCCGAAAGGTTCGCCCGATTGATTGTTATAACGTTTGGACGTTATAGTCGGTTGGTGCCGCCGGTCAAGCTGGCCTAGCGCGCCGCAACGCCCGCGGGGGGTGGTCTATGGAATCGGAACGCGCCGCGATTACGGCGGTGCGTGGGGGTATTATTGTATGCACCGCAGCATCATCCGGGGGGACTCATGAAGGCATCGACCCTGCGACACCTGGCGGGATTCGCCGTGTTCATCGGCATCTGGCAATTCCTGTCGACCGTCGGCTGGATCAATCCGGTCCTGCTGCCCTCCCCGGAACGATTGGTCGGCGCGACCTGGGAATTGCTCGAGGCCGGCATCCTGGTAACCCACACGCTGGCCAGCCTGTGGCGCGTGCTGATCGGCTTCCTGCTGGCCTCCCTGGTCGGCATCGGCGCCGGCGTGGTGCTGGGCTTTTCGCCGGTGCTGTCCGACCTGTTTCGGCCGATCGTCGAATCGCTGCGGCCGATTCCGCCGATCGCCTGGACCCCGATCGCCATCCTGTGGTTCGGCGTCGGCGACGCGCCGAGCTACTTCTTGGTTTTCATCGGCGCCGTGTTCCCGGTGTTCGTGAACACCTTCAGCGCCGTGCGCAACATCGACCGCACCCAGATCAACGCCGCGCTGTGCCTGGGCGCCGGGCCCGGCATCCTGATCAAGGACGTGCTGATCCCGGCGTCGCTGCCGATCATCTTCCCGGGCCTGCGCATCGCATTGGGAGTGGGCTGGATGTGCGTGGTCGCCGCCGAACTGATCGCGGCGCAGTCGGGCCTGGGCTACATGATCCAGCAGAATCGCGTCTTGCTACAGACCCATTACGTGGTCACCGGCATGATCACCATCGGCATGGTCGGTTTCGCCATGAGCGCGGCCATGAGCATGCTGGAAAAGCGCCTGATCCCGTGGATGGAGCGTCCCCGGTGACGCGCCCATGACCGCCCAGCTTTCCGTCGCGAACCTGATCAAGCGCTTCCCCGTGCGCGGCAAGGCGGGCGGCATCCTCGCGCTCGACGGCATCAACCTCGAGGTCAACTCGGGCGAATTCGTCCTGCTGCTGGGCCCGTCGGGGTGCGGCAAGTCGACGCTGCTGAACGTCATCGCCGGCTTTTTGAAGGCGACCGAGGGCACCGTGCTGCACGACGGCCGGCCGATCCAGGGCCCCGACCGCCGCCGCACGGTGGTGTTCCAGGACTACGCGCTGTTTCCCTGGATGACGGTGCAGCAGAACGTCGAATTCGGCCTGAAGACCCAGGGCATGCCGGCCGCCGACCGAGCCGACATCGCGCGCAAGCTCATCGACATGGTGCGGCTTTCCGGGTTCGAGGATCGCTTCCCGCACGAAGTTTCCGGCGGCATGAAACAGCGCGCCGCCATCGCCAGGGCCTTGGCCCCCAACCCGGACATTCTTCTGATGGACGAACCGTTCGGTGCGCTCGACGCGCAGACCCGCGTGCTGCTGCAAGAAGAAGTCGCCCGCATCAGCGCCGAGACCAAGAACACGGTGCTGTTCGTCACCCATTCGATCGAGGAGGCCGTGTTCCTGGGCGACCGAATCGTGGTGATGAGCGCCCGCCCCGGCCGCATCCGCGCCGAATACACGGTGCCGATCGAACGGCCGCGCACGCCGGACGTGCGCAGCCGCCCCGAATTCATCGAACTGACCCAGGAACTGTGGAACACCCTGAAGCCGGAGTGGCAGAACGACACGGCCGGCGACGACGCCGAAGAAAAGTGAAAACGAGACCGAACCCATAAACCCAAGGGAGACGATCATGTCTAACAAGTTGACGTCACGATTGTCGGCGGCCGGCCTGGCCGCCGCGATGCTTGCGTTCCAAGCACCCGCCGCGAACGCGCAGATGAAGGAAATCCGCATCGGCTGGCAACCGACCACGACGGTCGAAGCGCAGATCGCGCACACGCTGGCCAAGACCGACATCCTGGAAAAGAACGGCCTGAAGGCGAAGATGATCATGTTCTCGTTCGGCCCGGCGGTGAACGAGGCGCTGGTGTCCGGCGCCATCGACGTCGGCTTCGTCGGCGACATGCCCTCCGTCGCGCTGGCCAACGCCAACGCACCGACCACGGTGATCGGACGCCAATCCGTATTTCGCGGCTCGATCGTCGCCTCGACCAAATCCGGCATCACCACGATGGCCGGCCTGAAGGGCAAGAAGCTTTACGGTCCGGTCGGCAGCTCGATCTTCCTCGCCGCCCAGGACATGCTCGCCAAGGAAGGCCTGAAGCCCGGCAAGGACGTCGAAATCGTGCACATGGGCTTCGCCGATCTTTCCGACGGCATCAAGGCCGGCAAGGTCGACGCCGTGTTCGTCTGGG
>CAZDFF010000229.1:0-5749 GCA_964504425.1 uncultured Hyphomicrobiales bacterium | reverse complement strand
AAGCTGAAGGATTCGAAGAACAACAACGACTTCTTCGATGCCATGAATACCTGAAGAAATCCAGTATCGATCAAGTAAAACGCCGCCGATCCCCAGGAACGGCGGCGTTTTTATTTAGGGGCTGGCCTAGATAAGGCTACAGTAAATCCTGTTTAACCCAAGCCAGCAGGACTTTGAAGAGATTGCCGGTGGGGCGGTAGTTGAAGCGCCATTCGCACTCCTTGAGGAACAGATGGAAGTGCTGGCGCGGGATGCCGTTGTAGCGCCGGAGATGGCGCTTGGCTTGGTTCCAGAAGTTCTCGATTCCATTGATGTGGTTCCGCTCCTTGACGAAGGTCTCGGAGTGGTTGACCCGCTCGTGGCGGAACTCCGAGACATCGAGGGCATCGTAGCCGGAAAACCCATCGATATAGACGATACTATCCGGTTTGATGGTCTGCCGAATGATCGGCAACAGCGTATTTTGCTGGGCATTCGGGATGATCAGGGCATGCACCTTACCGCCGCGCTTCAGCAGGCCGAACACCGGGACCTTACCCGCCGCGCCACGGCCGCGCTTGCCTTTGCGGGCGCCGCCGAAGTAGCTCTCGTCGACTTCGATCTCTCCCGATAGCCACGGTTCCTGTTCGGCAAGTTTGGCCGCGATCAGTTCGCGCAGCTTCTGGAAATAGAGCGTCGCGGTGTGGCGGTTCACATCCACCAGATCGGCCGCCGCTCGCGCCGTCGCTCCGGCCACGAATTGCTTGATCAGTTCTTTCTGAATACTGGCCGGGAGCCGGCTCCGGCGCCTCTTCCTAACCATCTGACCCGCATAGCCTTTATCTGCTATCTAGGCCACAGCCCCTTTAATTATCTATTCGTTTTGCTCACGAAGTCTCAGTTGAACCACAGAGTGCACAGAGGACACCGAGAAGGGATTCCAAAAAATCGTCGCCGCACATGCGGACTCTCTGCGGACTCGGTGTTCTCTGTGGTTCGAACTTTCGCAATAAACTTTTCGTAACAAGCGGCGTTCTTACGGAATCAGCACCGTCGAGCCCGTGGTCTTGCGCGCGTGCAGATCGACGTGCGCACGGGCGGCGTCCTTGAGCGCGTAGGTCTGATCGACGCGGATCTTCACCTTGCCCGACTTGACGACCGAGAACAGATCCTTCGCGGTGGCCAGCACCTCTTCCCGTGTCGCGGTGTAGGTCGCGAGCGTCGGGCGCGTGACGTAGAGCGAGCCCTTCGCCGTCAGCACGCCCAACGGCAACGGATCGACCGCGCCCGAGGCATTGCCGAACGACACCATGAGGCCGCGCGGCCGGAGACAATCGAGCCCTTTCGCGAACGTGTCCTTGCCGACGCCGTCGTAGACCACGGGCACGCCCGCGTTCTTGGTGCGCTTCTTCACTTCGGCCAGGAAGTCGTCCTTGGTGTAGATCACCGGCCAGGTGCAGCCGTGCTTCTTGGCGAGCGCCGCCTTTTCTTCCGTCGAGACCGTGCCGATGGTCTTGGCGCCGAGCGCCTTCAGCCATTGGCACGCGATCAGGCCGACGCCGCCGGCGGCGGCATGGAACAGCACCACGTCGCCCTTCTGCACCTTGTAGCAGCGGCGGATCAGGTACTGCACCGTCATGCCCTTCAACATCATGGCCGCCGCCGTCTGGTCGGAAATGCCGGCGGGAATTTTCACCAGCCGGATCGCCGGGACGACGCGCATCTCGGAGTAGGAACCGGGCGGGCCGCCGCAATAGGCGACGCGGTCGCCGACTTTCAAATCCTTCACGCCCTTGCCAACCTTGGTGATCACGCCCGCGCCCTCGGAGCCGATGCCCGACGGCAGCGGCAGCGGATAGAGGCCGGTGCGGTGATAGGTGTCGAGATAGTTCAGCCCGATCGCCGTGTGCTTGATCTGGCACTGGCCGGGGCCCGGATCGGGAACCTCGACGTCTTCCCATACCAACACTTCGGGGCCGCCGGTCTGGTGGAATCGGATCGCCTTGGTCATGGAACCTCCCTGGATTGATTGTCGGCGATATTGAAACGGCGCCGCGCGGGCGGCAAGCGGCTCAGTTCCGTTGCCGTGGGCCGAGTCGCCGCCGAGGGTTACCGGAGAATCGGAAAAACTGCGCTCCGAACCGGGTTTTATTCGGATCGGCACGGTTTTAGATCGGTTTCATACGGCTTTTTTCGTTTAAGTCCTTGAAGGAAAAGGAATCGTGAAAAAATTTTCCGGCGGCGGTCATCTTTTGTCACCCTTTGTCACCCTCCATCGGGATACCGCGCCGGCTGTTATTGAAATAGGATATAAACCCTTTTCATAGGAATGTCAAGACGATAGCGCCGCGATGGCTCAGATCAACACGCCGGCGCCTTCGTGATGCAGCAGGCGGGCCTTGGTGTCGACGCCGCTACCGCCGGAATAGCCGACCATGGCGCCGTTCTTTCCGACCACCCGGTGGCACGGGATGACGATCGGGATCGGATTGGCGCCGGAAGCCCCGCCGACCGCGCGCGGCGCGGAATCGAGCGCTTTCGCCAGGTCCGCGTAGGTCCGGGTCTGGCCGAACGGGATCTTGCGCATCTGCGCCCAGACGGCCTTTTGAAAGCGCGTGCCTTCGGGTGCCAGCGGCAGGTCGAACCGGGTCAGCTTGCCGTCGAAATAGGCGGCGAGCTGTTTCGCGGCTTCTTTCAATAAAGGCGACGAATGGCCCTTCGGCGCCCGTCCCCATTCGATGGCGACGAGCGCGCCGTGTTCCTCGAACAACGTCAACTCGCCGAGGGGGCTCATGACGCAGAGGTGTCCCATGACCGAACGTTAGAGCGAATCCGGCCGCAGGGGAATAGCTACCGAAACCGAGACGGCGGAGCCGCAAGGGTCGAACCACCGAGATCACAGAGACCACAGAGGAAGGGATAGCGCGCCGAAGGCGCGCAAAAGTTATTTCTCGGTGTTCTCTGTGCCCTCTGTGGTTCAAAAAACTTCGATCGACATCAGTGCGCCGCCAACTCTTTCCGCAGGGCATTGGCGTCCGCGATCGGCAGTCCGCAGGTTCGGCCGCGGCAGACGTAGGCGGCGGGCTTGCCGTCGATAACGCCTTTGCCGTGTGCCGGGTGATCGGGGCCGAGCGTTTCGCCGGGCACGACCCGTGTCAGCACCAGGTCGGCGACCGGGGCTTTCAGCGCGACGTCGATCAGCGCCTCGGTCGCGGCATCGTCCGGCGCGCCGGCGACCACGACCTGGGTGGCGGTTTCGAGAAGCGCGAAGCCGCCCAGCAGCGACGGCATGGAGACCAGCATTTCCATTTTTTCCGGCGCGAAGGCGTGGACGATTTTATCCGCGCGGTCGCGATACGTTGCCTCGCCGGTGAGGTGATAGAGACGGGCCAGCACCTCGACCATGATGCCGTTGCCGTTCGGAGTGGCGTGGTCCTGCGCCGAACGGGTGCGCTGAATGACGTCGCCGGTATCGTCGGCGGACAGGAAGTAACCCTTGCCGTCATCCGACAGGTAATGCGCGTCGGCGACGGCGATCCAATCCTGCGCCTGGGTTCGGTATGCCGCCTCGCCGGTGGTTTCGTAAAGCGCCAGCGCCGCGCGCGCCATCTGCGCGTAATCGTCGAGCACGGCGGGGTGGCGTGCCTGGCCCGCGCACCAGGTATGCAGCAGGCGGCCGTTCGCGGTCATCGACACGCGCACGAAATCGAACGCGCGTCTGGCGGCGTCGATCCATTCGGGTTTGTCGAACGCGGCGCCGGCGCGCGCCAAAGCGGCCACCGTCATGCCGTTCCAATCGGCCAGCACCTTGTCGTCGCGGCCAGGCGGCACGCGCTTGGAGCGGATTGCCAACAATTTTGCACGACAATCGGCGAGCGTCTTTTCCGTCGCGTCGTCGCCGAGGCCGGCGGCGACGTTGCGATTGAGAATGGTGTGGCCTTCCCAGTTGCCGCCGGAGGTGACGTCGTAGGTTTTCTTGAACAGGGCGGAATCCTCACCCAGCAGGCCGTCGATCTCGGCCTCGGTCCAGACGTAGAACTTGCCCTCCTCGCCCTCGCTGTCGGCGTCGAAGGCGCTGGTGAAGGCGAGCGCTCCATCCGGCGTGTCCGCCTTCATGTCGCGCAGGATCCAATCGACGGTTTCGGCGACGCGCACGGCGTACAGCGGACTGCGGCGATGTTTCCAGGCGTCGGTCAGCAGTTCGATCAAGAGCGCGTTGTCGTAGAGCATCTTCTCGAAGTGCGGCACCAGCCAGGCGTCGTCGGTGGAATAGCGCGCGAAGCCGCCGCCCAGGTGATCGTAGATGCCGCCCTGGCAAATGTTGTCGAGCGTCACCGCCACCGCCTCGCGATAGAGGCTGGCGCCGGTGCGCAGATACGCCTGCCAGAGGAACCGGAACAGCGGCGCCTGCGGAAACTTGGGGGCACCCTGCGTGCCGCCGGCGATCGGATCGACCATGCGGATCAACAGCGTCGACGCCTGATGCACCCGATCCAACGAGATATCGGCGCCGCCGCCGGGCGCCGCCATCTTCGCCAGCGCGTCGCCGATGGCGTTCACGTTGGTCGCGACCTTGTCCGGCTCGCGGGCGTAGGTCGACGAAATTCCCTGCAGCACGTCGGGGAAGCCCGGCCGGCCCCAGCGCGCCGCCGGCGGAAAATAGGTGCCGCCCCAGAACGGCTTGCCCTCGGGGGTGAGGAACATGGTGAGCGGCCAGCCGCCGTGCTCGCCCAGCAGCGAAAGCGCGGATTGATAGATCGCGTCGATGTCCGGGCGTTCCTCGCGGTCGACCTTGATGTTGACGAACAGCTCGTTCATCAGCGTCGCAATGTCTTCGTTTTCGAAGCTTTCGTGGGCCATGACATGGCACCAGTGACAGGCCGCATAGCCGACCGACAGCAGGATCGGCTTGTTTTCGGCCTTCGCGCGGGCCAGCGCCGCCTCGCCCCAGGGCTGCCAATGCACCGGGTTGTCCTTGTGTTGCAGCAGGTAGGGGCTGGTTTCGTGGGCCAGCTTGTTTTCGCTCATGTCTTGGATTCCGCCCGGAGAGTGATTAAACCTACGTTGTGCCGCGAGGGCCGGGATGCAACCGCCCGCGCCGAGAAAGCGCCACCGGAGACCGCCGCCATGAAAATCCATATCGAGGTCGATTGCACGCCGGAAGAAGCGCGCACCATGCTGGGCCTGCCCGACGTGCGGCCGATGCAGGAATCCATGATGGCGGAAATGGAAAAGCGGATGCAGGCGGGGCTCGCCTCGATGGACCCGGAAACCATGATCAAGACGTGGTTGCCCGCCGGCATTCAGGGCCTGGAGCAGATGCAGAAGATGTTCTGGGGCCAGGTGAACGCGGCCGCCCAGGGCGAGACCAAGAAAAAAGGCCCCAAGGAATGACCGCACCGGCCGGCGACCCGCCGCCCTTCTATCGCCGCCATGTGTTCTGCTGCACCAACGAGCGCCCGCCCGGACACAAGCGTGGCTGCTGCGCCGCCAAGGGCGCGGTGAAGCTGCGCGACTACATGAAGGCCCGGGCCAAGGAAATGGGCCTGAAGGACGTGCGGATCAATTCGGCCGGCTGCCTGGACCGCTGCGAACTGGGGCCGACGGTGGTGATCTATCCCGAAGGAGTCTGGTACCGCTACGACACGCCGGCGGACGTAGATGAAATATTGGCGACTCATGTGCGGGACGGCGGCCGAGTCGAACGACTGATGTTGATGCCGGATCAAGAGTCAAAAACCTAGTACATACTAAATATAGACAGTATTAC
>CAZDFF010000228.1:0-5773 GCA_964504425.1 uncultured Hyphomicrobiales bacterium | reverse complement strand
CGTACATCATGTGCAGGAAGTTTTCGGAGTAGCCCAGGTCGTTGCGCGGATAGACGAACGGCTGGCCGATCGAATACTTGAAGGCCGAAGCGGCGATGGTCGGCATCTTCGCGATCAGGCGGTACGAGGCGATCATGCGGTGGTGCGGGTCGTTGATGTCGAGGCTGTCGTGGTAGAACGCCGAGAGCGCGCCGACCACGCCGCACATCACCGCCATCGGATGCGAGTCCCGGCGGAAGCCGCGGTAGAAGTAGTTGATCTGCTCGTGCAGCATGCTGTGGTAGGTGACGTCGTGCTCGAACTTCTTCTTCTGTTCGACCGTCGGCAGTTCGCCGTACAGCAGCAGGTAGCAGACCTCCATGAAATCCGATTTCTCGGCTAGGTCGTCGATGCTGTAGCCGCGATAGAGCAGCACGCCCTCGTCGCCGTCGATGTAGGTGATCTTGGATTCGCAGCTGCCGGTCGAGGTGTAGCCCGGATCGTAGGTGAAATATCCGGATTCGGCGTAGAGCTTGCGCACGTCGATGACCGACGGTCCGGTCGTGCCCTTGATGACCGGCAAGGTAAACTTCTTGCCGGTCTTGTTGTCGACCAGCGTAAACGCGTCGCCCTTGGCACTCGATTTCTGATCGTTCATCGCTTTCTTCTCCTCGTCGCGGCCGAGCCGCCTTGTCGTTGCCGGGTCCGCGCGTCACGCCCCCTTGGCGAGCGGTCGAACCGTTTGTTTGTCCGTGCCCGTTGTCGCGTCAACAATGCGGCCGAGCGCTTCGTCGCGGCCGAGCACGGCCATCACCTCGAAAATCGGCGGCGACACCGCGTCGCCGGTCAGCGCCGCGCGCAGCGGCTGCGCCACCGCGCCCAGTTTCTGGCCCCCGTCCTCGGCGAAACGCCGCGCCGCGTCCTCGATCGCGGGCGCGGTCCACTCGGGCAGCGCGGCGAACAGGTCCTTCAACGCGCCCAGGCGCGCCACGGCGTCGGCGTCGAGCAGGCGCTGGGCCTTTTCGGTCATCGCCAGCGGCCGCCGGCGGGCGTAGAAGGCGGCGCTTTCGGCCAACTCCACCAGGGTCTTGGCGCGCTCCTTGAGGCCCGCCATGCCGGCCTTCAGCCGCGCGGCGGTCCCCTCCGCCAGCTCGCCGCCGACGATGGCGGGCAGGCGCGGCGTCACGAGGTCCGCCAGGCGCGCGTCGTCGGCCTGGCGCATGTAATGGCCGTTGAGGTTGGTCAGCTTGGCGAAATCGAACCGCGACGCGGCCCGCCCGACGCCCGACAGCTCGAACCAGTCGATCGCCTGGTCGGTCGAGATGATCTCGTCGTCGCCGTGGCCCCAGCCGAGCCGCAGCAGGTAGTTGCGGATCGCTTCCGGCAGGTAGCCCATGTCGCGGTAGGCATCGACCCCGAGCGCGCCGTGGCGCTTGGAAAGCTTGGCCCCGTCCGGCCCGTGGATCAGCGGAATGTGGGCGAACGCGGGCGGCGTCGCGCCCAAGGCCAGATATAACTGATACTGGCGGAAGGCGTTGGTCAGGTGGTCGTCGCCGCGGATGACGTGGGTGATCGCCATGTCGATGTCGTCGACCACGACCGCCAGCATGTAGGTGGCGGTGCCGTCGGCGCGCAGCAGCACCATGTCGTCCAGCTGGGCGTTGGCGACCTTGACCTCGCCCTGCACCAAGTCGTGGATGATCGTGTCGCCCTCGGTCGGCGCCTTCAGGCGGATCACCGGATCGACCCCCGCCGGCGCCTCGGCCGGGTCGCGGTCGCGCCAGCGGCCGTCGTAGCGCACCGGCCGGCCTTCCTTCTTGGCCAGCTCGCGCATCTCGGTCAGTTCCTGCGGCGAGCAGTAGCAGCGATAGGCCTTGCCCTCGGCCAGCAGGCGCTTGGCCGCCTCGGCGTGGCGCTCGCGCCGCTCGAACTGGGAGACCGGCGGGGCGTCGCCCTCGAGCCCGAGCCAGGAGAGCCCGTCCAGGATCGCCGCCACGGCCTCGGGGGTCGAGCGGGCGCGGTCGGTGTCCTCGATCCGCAACAGGAAGGTGCCGCCGTCGCCGTGCTTGGCGTGATGGCGGGCGAACAGCCAGTTGAACAACGCGGTGCGGGCGCCGCCGATGTGCAGGAAGCCGGTGGGCGAGGGGGCGAAGCGGGTGACGACCTTCATGGCGGGCGGGACAACTCGTTCTCTGCTAACGTTATGGGCATTATAGGGCTTTAGCACGTGCAGCAAAAGCGTTACCCATGACCGCCGCGCCCGATAAGTCTGAAACCCAAGGCTTTTTCGGCCCTCTAATGACTCTATGGGCGGCCGAGCGCGAGCGCCGGGCCTTGTGGCTGCCGGGGCTGTTCGGGCTCGGCATCGCCCAGTATTTCGCCCTGCCGATCGAGCCCGCCTGGTGGTGGGGCCCGGCGGGCATGGCGGTCGCCGGGCTGGCGGCCGTTGGCTTTTACAGACGCCTGGAAGCGGGCGACGAGGCCGGCTTCGTGCTGGCGGTATCCCTCGCCATCGTCTCGGCGGGCTTCGCGGTCGCGACCGTGCGCACGCTCACGGTCGCCGCGCCGGTGATCAAAGCCCGCATCGGCCCGGTCACCGTGCAGGGCCGCATTACCCAGGTCGAAAGCCTGCCCGACGCCACGCGCCTGACCCTCGAGCGCCCGCGCATCCCCCGCGTCGAGCCGCACCGCACGCCCGACAAGGTGCGCATCCGCGTCTCGGGCAAGCAGCGGACGGAGTCCCGCTGGGTGCCCGGCATGTGGATCGCCGTGCCCGCCGTCTTGTCGCCGCCGCCGGCGCCGAGCGCGCCCGGCGCCTTCGACTTCCAGCGCATGGCGTTCTTCCAGCGGCTCGGCGGCGTCGGCTACGCGGTCGGCCGGGTGGAGGTGACCGCGCAACCCGACGACGCGGAGGGCACCTGGTCGCTCGCCGTCGAGCGCCTGCGCCAGTCCATCGCCGAGACCGCGCGGGCCGCGATCCCCGGGCCGGCCGGCGCGGTCGCCGCCGCGCTGCTGACCGGCGACCGATCCGCGATCCCGGAAGACGTCATGGCGGCGATGCGCGATTCCGGGCTGGCGCACCTGTTGGCGATTTCCGGCCTGCACGTCGGCCTAGTCGCCGGCATCCTGTTCGTCGGCCTGCGCTCGGGCCTCGCGCTCGTGCCCTCCATTGCCTTGCGCCACCCGATCAAGAAGTGGGCGGCCGCCGCCGCCATCCCCGGCGCCTTCGCCTATGCCCTGGTGGCGGGCGCGACGGTGCCGACCCAGCGCGCCTTCCTGATGATCGGCCTGGTGCTGCTGGCGGTGCTGTTCGACCGGCGCGGCCTCTCGATGCGGCTGGTGGCGTGGGCCGCGTTCGTCGTGCTGGCCTTGCAACCCGAAAGCCTGCTCGGCGCCAGCTTCCAGATGAGCTTCGCCGCCGTGGTCGCGCTGATCGCCGGCTACGAGGCGCTGCGCGGCAGGCTCGCCGTCGGCGAGCGCACGCTCGTCCGCGTCGTGCTGCTCTACTTCGCCGGCGTCGCGATCACGACCCTGCTGGCGGGCACGGCGACGGCGCCCTACGCCGTCTATCACTTCAATCGGTATGCCGCGTTCGGGCTGGTCGCCAACGCCATCGCCGTGCCGATCACCGCCTTGTGGGTGATGCCGTGCGCGGTGCTGGCCTTCGCGCTGATGCCGTTGGGGCTGGCGGATCTGGCGCTGGTGCCGATGGGCTGGGGCGTCGCCGCCATCGACGGCACGGCGGCCTGGGTCGCCGGTTGGCCGGGCGCGGTCGCGCTGCTGCCCGCCATGCCGGCCTGGGGCCTGGCGCTCGTCACCGTGGGCGGGCTGTGGCTGTGCCTGTGGCGAAGGCGCTGGCGGCTGTTCGGGCTGGCCGGAATCGCGATCGGCATGGCGAGCATCCTCGTGGTGCGCCCGCCGGATGTATTAGTCGACGCGAGCGGGCAACTGACGGCGGTGCGCGGCGCCGACGGCGCGCTGCACGTTTCCAATCTTAACCGCAACCGCTTCCAGCGCGAGGTCTGGCTGCGGCTCGCCGGCCAGGAGGAGGGCGACGCGCGCGCCTTCCCGAAAACGGCTTCTTCCGATTCGACCGGCGGCTCGCTATCCTGCGACGCGCTCGGCTGCGTCTATCGGGCGCGCGGCAAGACGGTGGCCTTGGCCCGCGACCGCGCCGCGCTGATCGAGGACTGCTGGCGCGCCGACGCGGTGATCGGCGATTTTCCCATCTTCGATCGCGGGCTCGGCCGCGCGTGCCGGGGCCAGGCCCGCGTCATCGATCGGTTCGCGCTGGCGCGCGAGGGCGCGCACGCGTTGTGGCTCGATCCTTCCGGCGTCCGCGTCGAAACCGTCAACGGCGTCCGCGGCGACCGGCCGTGGGTGCCCCGCGCGCGAACTTCGAGCCGGGTGTCTTCTAATACCGCCGCATCAGGCCGACGAGTTGGCCCTGCACCTTGACCTGGTCGGGCCCGAAGATGCGGGTTTCGTAGGCCTTGTTGGCGGGTTCCAGCGCGATCGAGGCGCCCTTGCGGCGCAGCCGCTTCAAGGTGACCTCGGAATTGTCGACCAGGGCGACGACGATCGAGCCGTTCTCGGCGGTGTCGCAGCTTTTGACGATGACGGTGTCGCCGTCGTGGATGCCGGCGTCGATCATGGAATCGCCGTCGACCTCGAGCGCGTAGTGCTCGCCCGTGCCCAACAGGGCGGCGGGCACGCCGACGGTGGCGGAGTGGTCGCGCAGCGCCTCGATCGGGGTGCCGGCGGCGATGCGGCCCCACAGCGGCAGGTCGACCGAAGCGGCCTTCGCGGCCACGGCGGCGCCGGTCATCTTGAAGTCGCCCTTGATCAGCTTGGGCGAGAAGCCGTTGGCGGCGGGCGCGTGGGGTTCCATGTTTTCCGGCAGCTTGAGCACCTCGAGCGCGCGGGCCCGGTGCGGCAGGCGGCGGATGAAGCCGCGTTCGACCAGCCCGGTGATGAGCCGGTGGATGCCCGATTTCGAGCGCAGGTCGAGCGCGTCCTTCATTTCGTCGAAGGAGGGCGAAACGCCGGTGTCCTTCAGGCGCTTGTCGATGAAGACCAGCAGTTCGTATTGCTTTCGGGTCAGCATGGCGCGTGTCCTTCGGTCGGTTCGGCCGGTGCTTCGGCCCAGGGGTCGGCGGGATGCCGGGCGGCGACGTTTAGGAGTCCAAACCGGGAGTCCAGATCGAGCCGCCTACATATACGCCGAACACGAAACGTTCGCACATGTTCTAGTTTGGTTCCCGAAAAATGTCAACCGTCTCTATCGGCGCGGGCGAATACCAAGGCCACGGCTATCGATCCCGCGTTCGCGCGTTTCCCGGCGGTGCCGTCGCGTTTCCATGCGCTTCCGCTCGATTCCGTCGCGGTCCCGCGCGGCCGTTTCCGCCTAACCCGTTGATCCGACAGGAAAGGCGACGGAATTTTTTTTCGACGCTGTCACCCTCTGTCACCCTTTGTCACCCCTCCACCCACTACCGCACCCCACGCGGTCCGGCGGGCTTGGCTGCGTCGCGCGAGCAGCGCGCAAACTATGAAGGGCCGTTTTGCCCATGTTCCGACTCGTTTTGGCACGTTTTTGTCGATTTTCGTTCTATTTTTCGCACGTTTTTATCGCCTAATCCTTTGAATTGGCTCGATTCAGCCGGAAATTTCCTCGGAATTGTCATCCTTCTTCGTCATTTTTCGTCAAATATCGGCTTTTTCGCCCGCCCGGATCGGGTTTTCGGGGGCGGCTCGCCTGACGCCCGCGCGCACCCATCCGCCTCTCCTTATT
>CAZDFF010000227.1:4171-5908 GCA_964504425.1 uncultured Hyphomicrobiales bacterium | reverse complement strand
GGCCTCGGAATGTCGGCGTTTCCGGCGCTCCGCGATGAATCTGCCGATCAATACGGCTTCGGCGATGCAAAGGACCAGCACCAGCGAAACCAATATCAGACCGACGACGATCTGCCAGCTATAGCGATCCCAGAGCGAAGGCTCCCGAAAGAGGACGATGCTGTTTTCGGGAAGCCTGTTGTAGGAGACGCCCCATCGGCGGAGTTGCCGCCAGTCGAAGATATAATGATTGGGCTGGCTGGCCGGGAGCGACGTCGAGGTCAAACGCTCTCCCGACGCCATCCGGATCAGAATTCCCGCGACGTGGATTCCGGTTTCCTCCAGCCGCGGCATGTAGCCGCCGGTGAGCCCAGCGCCGACCTGTGGCTCGATGATCCCATATAGCGGAACATTCGAGACCCGGGCCATCAACTGAATGCTCTCGCGTCCGGTGAACCAACGGCCGGTTCCATCGCGAAGGATGCTGCTCGTTAGCACGATCGAATCGGGTTCTATCGACGCCAATCGCCGAAGAAGGTCCGGCATGGCAAGTCCGTCCCAATATTCGACGCTTATCGCCTTCGGGAAACTCGAGGCAGCGTGCCGGAACAAGCCAAGCAGGTGTCGATCCATACCACTGCTGCCCGTGACAACGATCACGCGCTTGGTTTTAGGGTGGAGCCGCAGCGCCACCTCGACGTTTTTGGCGATGTCGAACTTGGCCGGAACGCCGTGAAAGCTGCTCGGCAGCGATTTTCCCGCCAGCCAGTCGCTATCGACATAGGCGTAAACGATCGGCGTTTGCGGAAATATCTCTTCACCGTACTGAAGAAGGAATTCCACCGCCGCCGGACCGCCCGCGACGACCGCGACAAACTTCGTGCCTTGATACTTTTCGCGCAGAAATCGCGCGGCGAGCTTCGGATAGCCGTCGCCCGGGTAACGTCCCAGTTCCAAGAACTCGCTAATGACGTCGATCGTCGATGGCGCGTTCGCACTCAGGGACGCTCGAAGCGTCTCGTCGAAGATCGCCACGGCGGCCAGCGTGCGGCTGTCGCCATAGATGACGAGAACGGTCGGGGTCGCGCGCGCCGCCCCTGACCACCCTCCAACGATGAACGCAATCAGCGCGCAGAAGCGAAGCCAGGCCGCCATGCGGCCGAGCGTGACCTGCCCCATTGCGCCGAAAGCCGGCTTATGCCGCCTTTTCGACACCACTTGCCCCCAGGCGTCGATGCGCCCGACAGTTTACTTTTCTCAAATATATCACGACCAGCCCGCGGCTCAATCGACTTATGGGCTCCCGTCGAACTGCGCCGCACGCACTGCTTACGCCATTGGACCAAAGGCCAATTTTCGCTCATCGCGCCGGGCCATAGCTTCGGCCCCGCCATTGTTTGGCGCGGGGATCGTGGGCTCTTGTCAGTGTTCGAGTGGAGAAAGCATTGCCGGGCGGCGATCGGCAACGGCCGCTTGGGCCTTCGCGCGGCAATTGCGGCCGGCGCCATTGGCGCACTCGCGAGCTGTTCCGATCTCCCGCTCAACGAACCGTCACAGTCGCTTTTAGGCGCGGCGGTTACGCAAGATGCGGTGCGATACGACTGGCCCACGCTGGCGCTTTCCGATCATGATCCAGAATTGCTCGTCGTCCTCGCCATGTCAGGCGGCGGGAAACGGTCGTCCTCGTTCTCTTATGGCGTGCTCAAGGGACTGCGCGACTTCCGCGTCCCTGTCGGCGGAACGTCAAAGCGCCTCCTC
>CAZDFF010000227.1:0-4161 GCA_964504425.1 uncultured Hyphomicrobiales bacterium | reverse complement strand
GATTTCCGGTGCCTCGGGCGGTTCATTCACCGCGGCGTATTACACGCTTCACCGCGACCGAATTTTCGAAAGCTATGAGCGCGATTTTCTGCGGCGCGACACCAACGGAGACATCGCGCGGCTCATCCTTCTGCCGTGGAACATGGTTTGGCTCATCGATCCGTTCGTGGGCACAAACGACGAAATGGCAAAAGCCTACGACCGCGACCTTTTTCGTGGCGCAACCTATGCCGATCTCGTCAGGAAAGGACCGCCCTACCTCGTCGTCAACGCCACGGACATCGCGAAAGGAACCGCATTCAGCTTCATCCAGTGGCAGTTCGACCTCATCTGCGCGGACCTCGGTCGCTACCCGCTCGCGCGTGCCGTCGCCGCGTCGAACGGTTTCCCTGTTCTCTTCACACCCATCACCCTCAAGAGCTACGCGGGCCGCTGTGCCCAGGCGAGAGTTCTGAGTGCCTCCGCCGCAGAACGGTCGATCGACGAACGTCGGCGCCATCTCGCTAAGCTAATGCGCGCCTATGCCGATCCGGCGGAAACCCAATACGTCCATCTCATGGATGGGGGCATCGCCGACAATCTCGCCATTCGCGGACTCATCAACACGCTGATACTCCTTGGTCACGACGAAACCGCGGTCCGCGCAGGGCGGCTTGCCAAGGTGAAGCGGATCCTCGTGATCGTCGCGGACGGCCAAGCGCCCTTCGATACGGCGCGTGCGCGGCAGCGCACCGTCAGCGGACTTCGACAAATATTCGATGCCGTCTCGTCCACGCAGATCGACGCCTACAATTTCGAGACGCTGGATTTGGCACGACGCGAGATCGAGCAATTCGCGGATGAAATCCAGCGTATCAATTGTCGCGCGGGCGCCTGCCCCAAAGTGCCGGTCTATTTTGCGCATCTGTCGATCAGCGGGATCCAGGACGAAGCCGTGCGCGCACGACTTCAGAAGATACCGACATCGCTCACGCTGGCCGACGAAGACATCGATCTTCTCGTGACATCCGGGTCGCAAGCCGTGGCGGCGTCGCCCGTTCTCGCAGCATTCAAGCGCGACCTCGAACGAGACGCGCTTCGTACAGGTGCCGGCCGTGCCACGGTAAAGCAATGATCTTCGAGGAGCGGGCGACCGTTCCAGGTCGGCATGTCCGCTTAAAACAGCAGAACGGAGTTCAGCAGTGATGTCACAGGAATCGCACAAAGGCGGCTGTCGCTTGAATCGGAGCACGGCGCTTATCGCCATCGCTCTCATCGGCGCAGCGGGCGGCGCAGAGTCGGTATGCGCCCAGGAAGTCGGCTTCACGGTGGCCCCGTACCTCTGGGTCACCAGCGCCTCGGCAAACGTCACCCTCGGCCGGACCTCGACCGAGGTTCACAAGAGCTTTCTCGATCTCATCCGCGAATCGGAGAGCGCATTTGCGTTCTCCGGCTACGGCGCCGTTCATTACGGCAAGTGGTCGTTCTTCCTCGAAGGCCTCTACTCTCGTCTGACGGCGGACACGAATGTGGGCCCGTTGCCCACCAACACGCGCAGCGTCACCAGCCTGCTCGATTTTGGCTTGAGCTATCGCATGGACGTCTACGGCGTGCCGGGCAGCGGCGGCTGGGCCACGACATTGGAGCCCTACGTCGGCGGGCGCTACGTGAACCTCAGCGCGCGGATCAAAGGTGGTGTCTCCGGCCCCGTTGGTAACCCCCTCGGCATCGACGTGAGCAAGTCTTTCTCCGGGGTGGATCCCATCTTCGGCGCCCGGCTGACGACTGAAATCGACAGCCGCTGGCGCGTGACTTTCGCCGGCGATGTCGGCGGCGGCGCGGCAACCAAGGTGACGTGGTCGGCGTCGGGTCTTGTCGGATATCGGTTCGAAATGAGCGGCATCTACTCGACGCTGTGGCTCGGATACCGGGCCCTCGGCATGAACTTCGATACCGGCGGAACGGTGCCGTTTCGGATGAACCAGGTTCTGCACGGACCGATCATCGGAAGCAGCTTTCGCTTCTAGTCATCGCCGCACGGAGCGACGGAATGCGGCGCCACCCCCGACCAACGTTTTTAAATGTTCTGGCGGGGCTGGTGCCGCTCATGGATACGTGTGTCGCCTCTGCCGAGACGACGACGCGTTCCGGTAACGGCGCTGCAACGACATTGGGCGCTTGGAGCCTGTTCACGACGGCGTTGGCCGATCGGAGCGTTCAGATTGGCGAGGCGCTGCGGGATTTTCCCGCCACCCTGGCAAGGCTCGTCGATCGCCTCTCGGGGGCAAAGGGTCTGTCCGGCCTTCTGGAGTTGATCGGCCTCCTCATTCTGGTCTTTGGCGCAGCGTATTTGCTGGAAGCAGCGCTGTCGCATCGGATGCGACGCCGCAGCCGGAATCTGGTGGAAAAGGGCGTCAGGCGGCTTGGCGATCGCTTCTCGGCAATCGCTGCCGTGGCAATCGTCGGCATCATCGAAGCGGGACTCTTCGTCGTCCTCGCAACGCTCGGAATCCAATTGGCATTCGCCTCCGGCAGCTTACAACATCAACTCTCCCTCGCCGTGGGCTTTTCGATATTGGCGACGCGAATTGGTCGTCTTCTCCTCAAAGTATCGCTGTCCCCGCAGAATAACGGCTTACGCTTGCTGTCCGCCTCCGATGATTCCGCGCGCCGGTTGATCCGGAGCGGGACCGTCGTGGTGGCTCTCGCAGCGACGGCCTATTTCGGAAGCGGGTTCTTATTTATCGCAGCAGTACCGCCGGTATTTGCGAACACTTGGTTCATGGCCTTCGGGCTTGTCGTGACCGTGTGTTGCTTCTTCGCTATCCGGAATCGGCATGCCGTCGTGGGCGATACTCAATCCGGGGGAAATGAAGGCCCTGTCTCGTCAAATGACCCATCGCGCCGCCCGCTCGGTCTGACGATTCGACGCGTGGCGCCGATCGTGCTTATCGGCGCCTGGATCATTTGGTCGATCAACGTGGTGCTCGGCCATCGCGAAAGCGCCATGGCTGTCCTGGTCTGTGCGATCATCGTCCTGCTGTTTCCGTCGATCGACAGCTGCTTCCGGACCGCAATCGGCTGGGCGGATTCGTCGAGATCGGCGACGAGCCAGCTCGATCCCCGGCAATGGCGACTTCGTTTCCGCCTGTTGCTCTACGGCGGCCGCGCCGTGCTCATCGGCGCCGCGATCATCCTCGCCCTTGAGGCGTGGGGCTTCGGCGTTGTCGCTGCGATCGCGGCACCGATCGGACAAAAAGCGATTCACGCGCTATTGACACTCGCCGTCGCCGCACCGTTCGCAATGATGATTTGGCATGGCAGCCAATCGCTACTCGAACGAAAATTGGGACCCCTCCCCGCGCCCGGAGACGAAACGCCCGGGACTCGTGCGCATACGCTGGTTCCGATCCTGCGCACGTTTCTGATGATACTTCTCTGGGTCATCGTCGCGATGATGGTTTTGGTGTCTCTCGGCGTCGAGATCGGACCGCTCATCGCCGGCGCCGGAATCTTCGGTGTTGCCGTCGGATTCGGTTCGCAGTCGCTCGTTCGCGACGTCATTTCCGGCTTCTTCTTCCTCGTCGACGACGCATTTCGGCTCGGCGAATACATCGACGTCGGGAAATGCAAGGGAACCGTGGAGAATATCTCCGTCCGCTCCCTGCAGTTGCGGCATCATCGGGGTGCGCTGAACACGATTCCCTTCGGTCAAATACAATCCATCAGCAACTACACCCGGGATTGGGTGATCGAAAAGCTGGAGTTCGGGCTCGTCTACGGAACCGATCCCGAGAAAGTCCGAAAGCTGATCAAGAAGATCGGTCAGGAACTGGCCGCCACGCCGGAGCTGGCGCCGGATATCATCGATCCCCTCAAGAGCCAGGGCCTGCAACGCTTCGGAGATTCGGCACTAATCTTCCGCGCAAAGATCAAGTGTAGGCCGGGCCGGCAATTCACCGTCCGCCGCGAGGCTTATCGCCGGATGCAGGAAGTGTTCGCTGCGAGCGGCATCGAAATGGCCTATCCAACCATCACTTACCGCGAAATGGCGAACGATGCTCAGCGGTAATGTGAAAGGTGCATCCGGCTGCTGATCGGGACGCCGCCGGCCTACCAAGCCGCCAATTGCTCCACGCTCGGAAGGTCGATGGTAGCGGCGCCCGCTTTGGCCTGACGGGC
>CAZDFF010000226.1:0-5912 GCA_964504425.1 uncultured Hyphomicrobiales bacterium | reverse complement strand
GCTCGCCGGGGTCGAAGACGTCGTATTTCGGTTTGATCAGGGTCAATGCCATCGGTAGCCCGTATCCGCTGATCGATTTCGACAGGCATACGATGTCGGGCGAAATTTCGGCGGGTTCGAAACTGAAGAACGGCCCCGTGCGTCCGCAGCCGGCCTGGATGTCGTCGACGATCAGCAGCATGTCGTGGCTGCGGCACAAATCCTCCAGCCCTTTGAGCCAGCGGGTGCTTGCGGTGTTAAGGCCGCCTTCGCCTTGCAGCGTTTCGACGATCACCGCGGCCGGCAGGTCGACGCCGCTACCCTGGTCGTCGAGAATGCGTTCCATATAGGCCAGCGTGTCGAGATCGTCGTGCATATAGCCGGCGAACGGCATGACCGTGCCGTGGTTCAGCGGCACGCCCGCGCCGCCGCGTTTGAAGGCGTTGCCGGTGACGGCGAGCGCACCCAGAGTCATGCCGTGAAAGGCGTTGGTGAAGCTGATGACGCTTTCCCGTCCGGTCACCTTGCGCGCCAGTTTCAGCGCGCTTTCGACCGCGTTGGTGCCCGTCGGTCCCGGAAACATCACCTTGTGCGGCATTTGTCGCGGTTTGAGAATCACGTCGCGGAACCTTTCCAGGAACCGCGCTTTCGCTTCCGTCGCCATGTCGAGTCCGTGCGCGATGCCGTCGGCGGCGATGTATTCGATCAGGCGGCGCTTCATCGTTTCGTCGTTGTGGCCGTAGTTGAGCGCGCCGGCGCCGGCGAAGAAATCGATGTACTCGCGGCCCGCATCGTCCCAAACGCGGTATCCTTTGGCGCGCTTGAAGATCGTGGGAAAGTCCCGGCAATAAGCGCGAACGCTCGATTCAAGCTGTTCGAAGATATTCATTTGTTGTTGTTCCTTTTCGGCTGGGTGTTTTTCTGGAGCGCCCGGGGATCGGGCCGATGCGGAAGGTCCTTTCCGCCTCGTGGCCGTCGGGGAAATCCTTTTCCGCATACCCCGCTTCGATTTCGAGCCGGGCGCCGAGCGCGCGCGCGACGGACTCGAACAACGCGGCCGATGCGTCGTTCGACGGCGCGACGGTGGCCTCGAGGAAAGGCAGGCCGGCAAGCGCAGGCCGTTCGAGAAGATCGACGATCATGCGCCTGGCGAGGCCGTGCCCGCGTTCCGACGCATCGACGCCGACCTGCCAGACAAAGACCGTGTCCGGGCTCTTGGGCGAAACGAACGCCGCGACCATGCCGACGATCCGGCCGTTTCGTTCGGCGACGACGCAAGTGTCGCGGAAATGGTCGGCCAACAGCACGTAGCAATAGGCTGTGTTGGTTTCGAGGCTCTCGCTGGCCTGGGCAAGCGACCACATTTCGATCCCGTCGCCCTTGCGGGGGCGGCGCAGCCGGGGAAAAGCGCCTCTGGGCGTGTCGTCCGGCGTGACTCTGTCGGCTTTAGGCGACGTTTCGATCTCTTCGTTCGGCATTTCACCAATCGGGCCGCGGCAGCGCCCGGCCCCTCCGGCACGGTTGCAGCGCAAGCAATATAATCGCGCTCCCTGACAATCATCGCGGTCAGAGACGTCAGGTTGAAAAAGAATATTTAAACCGTATATTGAATAACCGCATGAGTTATCATGGTCAACCATCAATCATAAAATAATCGTGTTAAATCCGTGATCGAAATAATACTCATTTAATAATCATTAAATCGAATTTCTTATTCATAAATTTAAAAAATATACTGCGCGTAATGTTTATGTTGTTAAGTAATACTGTCAAATTGGACCGAGTAATCGGCCAACGCCGGCGCGGATCGGGGCCGGTTTAATCGCCCGTAAGTCCCGCATACCGTGGGATACAGCCGTTCAAGTAAAAAGGAGATTAGGAGCCGATCATGAAAGGTTACATCGCCGTCATTAGCCGCATTGCCAATACCGGTGCCGATTCCAGCGACGTCTACGAGGCCCGCTTTCCCGATATCGAAAATTGCGTGGCCTTCGGTTCAACCATGTCCCAAGCCATGCACGAAGCCGAACGCGAATTGAATCGTTACGTTCGAGAAATGGCAGAGCCGGAGACGGATGCGACCGTCGAGCTGCCCGCGCCGAAACCGGCGACAGCCATGCTGCGCGAGGCCGAGCGTGAAGGCGCGGTTGCCGCTGTATGCATGCGTCCTCGGGCGGCCTGACGAAGGCCGGTTACAGTCGCAATTCGGTGAATTGTCGGCCTCGATTTTCGGCGGCGTCTTCTACATCCGCGGTTGACGCTCGATGCGTTCGATGGGACAAGGAGCATAGAATCAGGAGCGGTTTCTCGGCCCGACGGCCGTGCGAAAAAGGGTGGACATGAGCGCACCGTTGGACCGTGCGACTATTCTCGGCGGCGGTTCGGTGCGTGTCGTTCTCGATCCCGATCCTAATCGTCCGGAGGTGACGGCGACGGTTGAGAACCTCGCTCTGCCGCATCTCTATATCCAAGAAGATAAGGTCATCGGCGTGTCGGCCTATAACCATTCCTGGCATCTGGACGGCACGCATTACGATCCGAAACTGACCGCCGCGTACGCTTACAGCAATTTCTGCGGTCTGGTTTTCAACGCAAGCCTCGCACTCGGTGTGGTGCGTGGCTATCACGTATCGCTGTATTCCAAAATCGAGTTCGTCGTCGTTCCCGACTTCGAAGAGATCTGGCGCCTGGACGGGAATGGGGGCGTTGAAGCTGTCCGCGATGCCGTTCGCGCCGGCCGCAGGCTTAAGATTGCGATAGAGGATGACAGCGGATTGACCGTCGTCCATCCAGTGCATATGGCCGAGGTGTTGCTCGACCGCCACGAATTCATTTGCTTTACCGATCAGACCGCCCACCCGGCTATCTTTCGCACGCCCGACGCGATCCAGGCGATGTCGAACGAAATTGCCGGACGTCTGCTCGAAGTGATGCATACTGCGGCGACCGTAGATTCCAACGGCGCAACGCAGTTCGATATTTCGAGCCCGGTATTCGAATCCGCCTATTACATCGTAAAGGCAGACGGGATGGCCGCGCGCGGGCAGAACTTGGGCGAGGAACTGCAATTCGCGAAGTACCGTTCCGTTACGATCTTCGCCAGCCGCGATTTTGTTTATTGATCCGCCACCACATATTGGGGCCCTTTTACCTCCCTTCCACAAAAAGTAGTTCCCACGCGAATCGGGTTCGGTTAAACAGTTGGTAACCGGTCGGCCTTAAGTTTCAAGGACATGGCCGGATCGGCCGAAGCGGCGCACGCGGGCGGCGTGCCGGCCGGGGCCCAGGGAAGGCCGGCGAGGGACGAGGCGGGGGACACGATGGACAATTCGCTCGGCATCACCCAGGGCGGCCTCAGGGCCGCGCTCAAGATCAAGGATGACTACAAGAAAAAGGAACCGCTTTGCGTCCCGGGCGAACGCACGCGCATCCTGCTCCCCGAATACTTGATGAATCACGGTCTCGATCTGCGCGATTTCGAGGATCCGCTGCCGCTGGCGATGGTCGCCACGCGCGATCCCGAGCCACCGATGGCGCTAGCCGCCGCCGTGCGTTTGAGCCCGATGGGCCGCAAGACCAAGCTAGTCGGCGGGCTGTTTCGGGTGCTGGGCGAGACCACGCGCCACGCGGTCGTTCGCCAGTGCGTATCGTTGATCGCCGAAAGCGCCTTCAACCCCGAAGCCATCGCCGAAGTCCGCCGTCAGGCCAACCGCGTGATCGTTCATTCCCGCGAGGAATACACGACGGCATTGCGCCAGAATCTTCAATCGCTGCTGGATGGCACCATCGCGCCGCGCCAGTTCGTCCATGAATTCTTCGAATTGACCGAGGCGGGCAATCTGCGCCACGACATCCGCAAGAAGCTGGTTCTGAGCCTGATGCTGTCGCCGACCATCCGGCCCAGCATCAAATTCGTGATGCTGGAGAACTTCGAGCGCCTGCCGAGCCCCGTCCGGATGGCCATTATGTCTGCGGTCTTGAATGCCGAGCCTTCCCATCATATCGATATCATCAAGGAAGAGCTGCGCTGGATCGTTACCCAGGATCGGCCGGCCGATCTTCCGGCCGGCGAAGCCGTCGGCACCATCAACTGATCCCGGCGGTCGCCGGGCTAACCGGGACCGTCCATTGACCGAAAAACCCCGTTACGTCTTCGAAGGCGAACCCGCGCCCGGCGAAACCCGCGAGGTCGCACCCGGCGTCCTGTGGCTGCGCATGACGCTACCGTTCAAGCTCGATCACATCAATCTGTGGCTGCTCGCCGACGGCGATGGCTGGACCGCCGTCGATACCGGCATCGCGCGCGACGAGACCAAGGCCGCCTGGGAAAAGATCGCCGCCGACCGTTTCCGCGGCCGCCCCTTGAAGCGCCTGATCGTCACCCATTTTCATCCGGATCATGTCGGGCTGGCCGGCTGGATGACCGAACGGTTCGATGTGCCGCTGTGGATGCCGATCATGGAGTGGGGGACGGCGCGCACCATCAGCCAGGACGCGAGCGAGGAAACCCACGCGCAGGCCATGGCCTTCTATCGCCGTTCCGGGTTCGACGCGGGGCAGCTCGCCACCTTCGACGCCCGGCGCAACCGCTATGCCGCGAACGTGTCGCCGATCCCGGCGAGCTTCCGGCGCTACGGCGACGGCGATGAAATCGATATCGACGGCAAGGCTTGGCGCGTCATCGTCGGCACCGGGCATTCGCCGGAGCACGCTTGTCTATACTGCGAAGCGCTGAACGTGCTGATTTCGGGCGACCAGATCCTACCGCGCATCAGCCCGAACGTCAGCGTCTGGCCCGGCGAGCCGGAGGCCGATCCGCTGGCCCGTTATCTTCGCAGTTTGAAACGCTTTCGCGGCCTGCCCGCGGAGACGCTGGTTTTGCCGAGTCACGATTGGCCGTTTCTCGGCTTGCCGGGCCGGTTGGACGCGCTGGCTCATCATCACGACGAGCGGTTGGAGGAAACGTTCGCGGCCTGCGCCGCGCCTTCGACCGGAACCGAGGTTTTGCGGCGGCTTTTCACGCGCGAACTCGACCCGCATCAGTTGATGTTCGCGATCGGCGAGTCGCTGTCGCATTTAAACCATCTGATCGGTCAGGGGCGCATCCGGCGCGAGGAGCGGACCGACGGCGTCCTGCTCTATCGTCAAGCAAGCTGAATCAACGGCAGCTTCGCCTTGGCCCAGGCATCCGTGCCGCCGTCCAGGTGTCTGACGTTTTTGAATCCGGCAGCTTTCAGCGCCTTCAACGCCAGCGCCGAACGCTCGCCGAAGGCGCAATAGAGCAGCAGATCGCGACCTTTCGCCATGTTCGCCAGTACGCCGCTCGGCGCCAACGCCATGCTCAGGGACTGGTAAGGCACATGGAGCGAGCCTTCGATGGCGCCGTCGCGGCGGCGTTCGAAGTCCTCGCGCAGCTCGACGAATGTCGTGCCTGTTCGCATTTTAGCCGCGTCTTCGGGAGAGACGGCGGCGTCGGCGATTTCCGGGGCGTCCGTGGCAAGCCCGATCTTCAGGTTCGCCGGCACCGCGACGTCCATCATTTTCGGGTTCGGCAGGTTGAGTCCGTTCATGATCTCGATGTATTCGGCGCGACACTTGACCTGGAGCCGGGGATTGAACGCCTGTTCTTCGGCGATCGTGCTGACCGTGTCGCCTTTATAATCGTGCGCCGGATAGAGCAACGTTTCGTCTGGGAGCGTCAACAGGCATCCGAAGATCGAGTCGTATTGGGTGCCGGCATCGCCGTTCTGGAAATCGGTGCGCCCGGTGCCTCGGATCAGAAGCGTATCGCCGGTGAAAACGCGGTCGGCCATAACGAACGAATAGGAATCGTCCGTATGGCCGGGGGTGTAGATCGCTTCCAATGAAAGGCCGTCGATGGCGACTTTCTCGCCGTCCCGCACCCGCATCGAAACCATGTCGACCTTGCTTTC
>CAZDFF010000225.1:0-5921 GCA_964504425.1 uncultured Hyphomicrobiales bacterium | reverse complement strand
AGCCGGCTTGGAAAAGGCGCAGGCCCAATTCCGTGTCTTCGACGATGGTGTCCGAGTTCCAACCGCCGACCTTCTCCAGGGCGGAGCGGCGCACCATGCACATGGTGCCGTGCTGGATGATGGCGTTGCCTTCGTTCCGCTGCACCATGCCGATGTCGAAGAACCCGGCGTATTCGCTGTTCATCACGCCCTTGAGAACCGAGGCGTGTCCGTCGCGGTGATCCTGCGGCGCCTGAACGAGGCCGACCGACGGGTCGGCGAAGCCCGGTACCAGATCCTTCAGCCAATCCGAATGAACCACGTAGTCGGCATCGATGACGGCGATGACTTCCGCCTTCGGGTCGGTGTGTTGCAGCGCGACATTCAAGGCGCCCGCCTTGAAGCCGGCCAGCGGCATGACGTTCAGAAACTTGAAGCGGGCACCGAGGCGACGGCAATGTTCCTCGATCGGCCGCCAGTAGTATTCCTCGGGCGTGTTGTTGATGACGACGACCGCCTCGAAATTCGGGTAATCGAGCGCGGCGACGCTGTCCAGCGTCTCCATCAGCATGCGGGGCTGTTCGCGATAGGCCGGAATGTGAATCGAGACCAGCGGCGCCTCGCCCTCCGGCAGCTTCAGCCCCGGACGAATCAGGCGTTTCGGCGCGTGGCCGAGGATGACCTCGGCCATCTCGTGAATCTTGGCCAACGTCATGATGACCAAAGGGATCATCAGCATGAAACCCATGATCCACATGACCCAAGCGCCCACGTTCATGTAATGGGTGAACGGATAGGTGCCGGCAAGCGCGATGCCGGCGCCCATGGCATTGGCGGCGACGGCATAGGCAAGCGCGTGGCCGAGCGTCGGCTTGCGACGGCCGAGGCCGAGCACCGCCAGCAGCACGCCGAACGCGAGCGCGATCGACGCCAGCACGACGTAGCCTTGCGGCTTGACCCGACCGTCGAGCTTGAACTTCGGCTTGCCGGCGGCGTCGAACACGCCCCAATAGGCGCCGACGCTGCCTTCCATGGTCTTCCATGGCTGATCGAAAGCTTCGATGATGTTGTATTCGATGCCGCGCTCGCGCGCCTCGGCGATGAATTTGCGCAGGATGTCGGCCTGGACCAATTGCCCCGGCTTGGCGGCGCCGCGATTGTAGCCCCTGGACGGCCAGCCGAACTCGGCGATCACGATCCTTTTGCCCGGAAACGCCTGACGCAGTTCCTCGTAACGCTTGAGCGTGTAGGCGACGACCTGATCGGCCGGGATCGATTCCCAGTAGGGCAGGACGTGTGCGGCGATGAAATCGACCTCGTTGGCAAGATGCGGATTTTCGAGCCATACGTCCCACGTTTCGCCGGTGGACACCGGAACCCGGACGCGGCGACGGACATCGCGCAGGTATGCGATCAGGTAATCCATCTGCTCGGTCGGGTTTTCGGCGCGCAAAATCGTTTCGTTACCGACGATGATCGCCTTGACGTTGCGGTGCCGGCGGGACAATTCGACGGCGGAGGCGATTTCCTCGCGATTACGGGCTTCGTCCTCGCTGATCCAGACGCCGAGCGTGACGTCAAGGTCGTGGGACTCGGCCAACCGCGGCACGGCACGCAGTTCTTGCAATACGTAATATGTTCGAACCGTGCGCGCGACGTTGGACGCCGCCGCCAGGTAGCGTTCCAGTTCGGCCATGCGCCGGGTTGCGATTTCGGGATCCGTCTTGCCGCGGATGTCGATGTTGACGGACAGCGAATCCATGGCGCCGCCGGCGCCAGGCGGGGCGGCGGTCTTGTAGGCCGCGAACCATGCGCCCGTATGCAGCAGCGCCGCGACCAAGGCCGCGGCGAATACTTTCCACATGCTCGACTCCTGGGAACCCTGAAGGTCCGGTCCCTTCGGCAACCTGCCGAACGCTAAACCTCGATTGCGGCACCAAAATGGCGAGCCGCGCGCGTTACCTTCGGTCTCATTGGTTCAGAAACTTGGTATCCGGCGCCATCCAGCACTTTTCGACCCGATCCGTCAGTTCCTTGCCCTGGGTCGAAACGGGCGTCGCGACGACGCACCGGAATGCCACGCCCAAATGCCCCTCCGGACACTTGAACGTGGCATAAAACCTGAAAAACCGATTGGCCGCATCGGCATCGTCGCGGGCAAGCAGATGGATGATCCGCTTGCCCGTGAAGGCGCATTCGGCGTCCGCCACGCCCGGGGGCTGCGGCTTTGTCGGTTTCTTTTTCGCCTTGTTGGGGACCACCTTGTCCGCGGCTTGGGCAATGTCGAACGACTCGTCGCCGGCCCGCGCATCCGCGACTCCGGGCGCAAAAACAACGGCCGAGGTCAATAAAGCGACCCCGGCAAGCAGCCGAAATGCGATGTTCATGGCCATGGACGGTAAATCGGTGCGCTCAACCGGATGAAGATATATGATGTTCGCGATAGGAACACAATGGGGTGCATGAGTGCCTCGACGAGCCTGAACAACGCCTGAACCCAGCCATTCTAGCGCATTTGCTGCGCTGCATCACGGACAATTGATCCCGGGGAGCCCTTTGCCGCTGTCCCCGCCCCCCGGCCGCCGTTTTCAAGCCAAGGGGCGGGTGCTATAAGCCTCGCTCTCGGGAGACCCGGCCGGCCTTGGCCATTCGTTCCGCATCGGATCCCAACGGAACGAACGACCCGGCTCCCGCAGATTGACACATGTTTCCTGCGCTCACGCTTCGCGATCTCGTTTCCCCGCCCGATGCACCGCCGTCGGGCAAGGCCGCGCGCGATCTTCGGCTCGATTTTTTTCGCGGCCTCGCGCTTTTCTTCATTTTCGTCGGGCATATCCCGAATAACGTCGTCAGTTGGCTGACGATCCGCAATTTCGGACTCAGCGACGCGACCGAAATCTTCATCTTCATTTCCGGCTATTCGGCGATGCTGGCCTACGGCGCGACCCTTCGCCGCCAAGGGTTCACGTTCGCCGCCGCCCAGGTGCTCAAGCGCTGCTGGCAAATCTACGTCGCCCACATCTTCCTGACCGTGGTCTTCATCGCCTACATCGCCTACGTCAGCCTGAAGTACCGCAACCCGATGTTCGTCGAGGAGATGCGGATCGTCATCTTCGTCGCCGAGCCGCATGTGACACTGTGGCAGGCGTTGCTGCTCAAATTCAAGCCGGGCAACCTGGACGTTCTGCCGCTTTACGTGGCGCTGCTGCTGATCTTCCCGCTGGTTCTTTGGGGCATGAACCGCAACGCGCCCCTGGTGCTCGTCGCCTCGTTCCTGCTGTGGCTCGCGGCCAATGTCTTCAACTTCAACTTGCCCGGCCATCCCCGGGGCACGGCCTGGTTCTTCAATCCCTTCGCCTGGCAATTCCTGTTCGTGTTCGGCGCCTTCGCCGCGCACGTCCGCCACCTCGGTTTATGGGAGCGGTTGAACCCGCGCGTCTTCGTGCCGCTGGCGATCGTCGTTTTGGCGTTGTCGCTGTTGCTGGTCATCAGCTGGTCGAACCCGAAACTGCATGCCTGGCTGATCCCGCAAGGACTGGCGAGGATCATGTATCCGATCGACAAGACCAATCTGGATATCTTGAGAATTCTGCACTTCTTGTCGCTCGCCTATCTTGTCGTTCGGTTCGTCAAGGCCGATGCCGGGTTCCTGACCTGGCGGGCGGCCTGGCCGGCCGTCATCTGCGGCCAGCACTCGTTGTACATTTTCTGTCTTGGCGCGTTCCTGTCGTTCGCCGGGCATTTCGTCCTGGTCGAATTCAACGGCTCGATCGCCATGCAGATCGCCGTCAGCGCCGCCGGCATCGCCGTCATGGTAGGGCTGGCGGCGTTGATCGGATGGTTCCGGCAGCGCGATGGCGCGCCGAGAAAAACGGCGGCCCCGAAAGCCGCTTGAAGGTGGAGGAAAGGTCTTAGGCCATGCTTAACGTTCGTTATGCCGCCGCGCTCGCGGCGATGGCTTGGGCGATCCCGTCGCCAAGCGCCGCCGGATCGGTCACCTGCCCGGTGCCGGAACCGTTCGCCCATCCCGGGTGGTCGCTGTCCGCCGTGCGCGCCCAGATCGGCACGAAACAAGCGATCCGCATCGTCGTCGTCGGCACGGCATCGTCGACCGGCATGGGCCTGAGCGCGCCCGACAAGGTCTATCCCGAACGCCTTGCCTTCTATCTTCGCGCCGGCTTGCCGGGACAACCGGTCGAATTGATCAACCTTTCGAAACGCGGCTGGTCGGCGGCGGAAATGTCGAAAGCGCTTCCCGAAATCATTCGACAAGAGCGCCCGACCCTCGTCGTCTGGCAAACCGGCACGGTCGAGGCGGTGCGCAACATCGACGTCAACGAAATGGGCGATGCGCTGCTCGCCGGTGTCGCCGCATTGAGCAAGGCCAAAGCCAACGTTATCCTGATGGACCCGCAATACAGCCCGCGCACGGCCGCTCTGGTCGATTTCGGGGTCTACACCAAGTACATGGCCTGGATCAGCCAGAGTTCCGATGCCGAGTACTTTCGACGCTATGAGTTGATGCGTGCCTGGGTCGAGGCCGGCAGCATCGCCTTCGACGACATCGTGACCACGGCCCAGCAGAAGACCGCCGACAGGGCCCACGAATGCATCGGGCGCGCGCTCGCGGAAATGATCCTGGACGCGGTCGCGCCGCGACAAGGCGACAAGGGCGCGATACCGACGGCGGCAAAGAAGTAGCCTCGATCAACGATTGACCGAACGCTCGATCTGTTCGGCCAGAAGCTCGGCGATGCAGTTGTAACTGAGATCGTTCAGATGCAGCCCGTCCTTCGACAGCATCACGTCGAAGTTGAACCGTTTGGAGTCCCACCAGTACTTCATGATGGCATGACGCGGAAAGAGGACGATGTTTTCCGCCGCGGCAACATCGGCGACGGCGTCGACGAATTCCATGCGGTTGGGCCGCCGATTGAAACGGGGGGCGTATTGAGGCCCCATCAGAATCACGTCGACGTCCGCCCGCTTCAATTCGCGGACGCCGTTCACCAGTTCGACGCGAAATCGACCGGGCGGATTATTCCGCAACGCCGAATTGGTGCCGGTCTGCCAGATCACCAGATCGGGAAAAAGCGAAAGCACGTCGTCGTTGAATCGCGCCAGCATGCCGTGAACGGTCTGGCCGTTGACTCCCTTGTTGATGACCTCGATCCGGTTATTCGGAAACCGCGCGCGGAGTTCGACTTCCAGCCGCGCCGGATAGCTTCGGCTCGACGCCGACGCGCCGGCACCGGCCGTCGACGAAGATCCGATCGTGACGATCTTCAGCGGATCGCCGGCGGTGATCCGAGCGTGGGTGCGAGGCAACGGCCGCGTCCGGTCGAGCATCCCGTCTGGAACCAAACAATGGTCCTGGGGCTCAACGCCGGAATCGGCGGCACATGCGGCAAGGCCAATGGCCGCGAAGACAGTGATAAGGCGAAGACGCATGGCGGGTGTTCGACATACAATACCCGCCCGGCGGGATCGCCAGGCGGGCGGCGGAACCATATCGGACCCCGTCGCCTTGCGAAAGTCCCCGCGTCGGATCGAAGATCACGGATGCCGTCATGACCGCGTTTCCCGTTCCCTTGCGAACAGCCCTGCCCGTCGCCGTCGCGGCGTTGGCATTGGCGTTGCTCGCCCGATACGGCGCCATCGAGGCCAAATTCGTGACCGCCGCCTGCTTGGCGGACGCCAAACCGGCGTGGTGCGCGTGGCGGGCGGCAATGTCCGAATTGCTGCGCTCGCCGGCCTTGGGCGTGCTGGCCGTCGGAGCGGCGGTCCTCGCCCATATGCCGAATCTTCGCCTGGGGTTCGGTCCCACGGCGTGGGCCGCCCTGGCGACGGCCGCAGGCTTGGCGGGGTTGGTCCTATACACGCCGGTCTTGGGTGCCGTTGGGTTGATTTTCGGATTGGCCCGGCTCGTTAGGAGATAACCC
>CAZDFF010000224.1:0-5937 GCA_964504425.1 uncultured Hyphomicrobiales bacterium | reverse complement strand
CGCGCAGTTTCTGGCCACCGCCGGTTTGGACCCAACGGGCATCAACGGCGGCATCATCAACGCGCTCGGCACAAACGCCCGTCTGGGAAAGGGCGACTGGCTGGTGGCGGAAGCCGACGAATCCGACGGCACGTTCCTGAAGCTGCCGTCGACCATCGCCGTCGTCACCAACATCGATCCCGAGCATCTGGATTACTACAAGACGTTCGACGCCATCCGGGCCGCGTTCGTCACGTTCGTCGAAAATATCCCGTTCTACGGATTCGCCGCGCTTTGCATCGATCATCCGGAAGTGCAGGCGATGATCCCGCGCGTGTCGGATCGCCGGGTCGTCACCTACGGATTCAGCCCGCAGGCCGACGTGCGCGGCATCAATGTCGAAACGGTTGACGACGGATGTTGCTACGACGTCGTTTTGACGGACCGGAAGACGGGCGAAAAGCGAACCGTCGAACGGGGTGCGCCTGCCGATGCTGGGTGCCCACAACGTGCAGAATTCGCTCGCCGTTTTCGCCATTGCCAGCGAAATGGGCCTGGACGACGCGGTCGCGCGACGGGCCTTGGGCGACTTCAAGGGCGTCAAACGGCGGTTTACCCGGACCGGCGAGGTCGACGGCATCGTCGTGATCGACGACTACGGCCACCACCCGGTCGAAATCGGCGCGGTGCTGAAGGCGGCCCGGTCGGCGGCCAAGGGTCAGGTGATCGCTGTGGTACAGCCGCACCGTTATTCAAGATTGAGAGACCTTTTTAACCATTTTTGCACCTGTTTCAACGAGGCTGACGTGGTGGTCGTGGCGGACGTGTATGCCGCGGGCGAGGTTCCGATCGAGGGGATCGACCGCGATGCCCTGATCGAAGGCCTTCGGGCCAGCGGGCATCGGTCGGTGGTGGCGTTGGCGGGGCCGGCCGAATTGGCGGCGACGATCGACGGTCTGGCCCGGTCCGGGGACATGGTCGTCTGTCTCGGCGCCGGAACGATCACGGCATGGGCGAATGCGTTGCCCGAGGAATTGGCGAAGTTGCGAGAGTCGAAAAAAAGAGTCGGCGAATGATGGCGGCGAAGCGGTTCGAAATGCGTTTGATGGACAGGCTGCCCCCGGTGCGGGGCCGGTTGACCGAACGCGCGCCCTTGGACCGCATCACCTGGTTCCGCGTCGGCGGTCCGGCCGAGGTGATGTTCCGCCCCGCCGATCCCGCGGATCTCGCGGGATTCCTGGCCGCGCGCCCGGCGGACGTGCCGGTCACGGTTTTGGGCGTCGGTTCCAACGTGCTGATCCGCGACGGCGGCGTGCCCGGCGTGGTCGTCCGGCTGGGCAAGGGCTTTACCGAGGTCACGATCGACGGCGCGACGGTACGCGCCGGGGCTGCGGCGCTCGACGCCAACGTCGCGCTCGCGGCGCGCGAAGCGGGCGTCGCGGGTTTGGAGTTTCTCTCCGGCGTGCCGGGTACGATCGGCGGCGCGCTGCGCATGAACGCCGGGGCCTACGGCAAGGAAATGAAGGATGTCGTGACGGCGGCCCGCGCCGTCGACATGAAGGGCACGATTCACGCGCTCGATCTTGCCGAACTCGGATTCGGTTATCGCTCCTGCATGGTGCCGGAAGGCTGGATCTTCATCGACGCGGACTTGCAAGCCCATCCCGGCGACAAGGCCGAAATCGCCAAACGCATGGCGGAAATCCAGGATGCGCGGGCTTCGACGCAACCGCTGCGCACCCGGACCGGCGGCTCGACCTTCGCCAACCCGCCGGGCGCCAAGGCCTGGGAATTGATCGATCGCGCCGGCTGTCGCGGCCTGAAAATGGGCGGCGCCATGGTGTCGGAAATGCACACCAATTTTCTGATCAACACCGGCGAGGCGACCGCTGCCGACATCGAGGCCCTGGGCGAGGAAGTCCGCCGCCGGGTCAAGGAAACGTCGGGCGTGACGCTCGAATGGGAAATCCGCCGCATCGGCGTGCCGGCCGCGACGGGCCCCAGGGAGGTGACGCCGTGACCAAGCGCGTCGCCGTCCTGATGGGAGGCTGGTCCGCCGAACGCGAGGTGTCGCTGGTCAGCGGCGCCGCCGTGTCCCAGGCCTTGAAGCGATGCGGTCGTGAGGTTACGGCCATCGATGTGCAGCGCGACGTCGGCGCGCTGCTCACCCGGCTCTATCCCCGTCCCGATGCGGTCTTCAACGCCTTGCACGGGCGCTTCGGCGAGGACGGCTGCATCCAGGGTTTGCTTGACATCCTGGGCATTCCCTACACGCATTCGGGCCTTCTCGCCTCGGCGTTGGCGATGGACAAGGCGATGGCGAAACGGATGTTCGAAAGCGCGGGGCTTCCCGTCGCCGAGCACAAGATCGCGACCCGGGCCGAAATCGTCGCCGGCGACGTGATGGACCGGCCGTTCGTCGTGAAGCCGATCAACGAAGGCTCCAGCGTCGGCGTGCACATCGTGCGCGAGGGCGACAACGCGCCGATGTTCGCCGAAAGCGGCTGGCCGTCGGACGGAAAAATGATGGTCGAGCGGTTCATCCCGGGACAGGAACTGACGGTCGCCGTAATGGGCGATCGGGCGCTGGCCGTCACCGAGATATCCACCGCGCGCGGATTTTACGACTACGAGGCGAAATACGCCGACGGCGGATCCAGGCATGTGGTCCCCGCGCCGGTCGATCCCGCCATCTACGAGGAAGCCATGCAGATATCGGTCGAGGCGCACAAGACACTCGGCTGTCGCGGCGTGTCCCGCACCGACATGCGCTACGACGGAGAGTCTCTTTATATCCTCGAAGTCAACACGCAGCCGGGCATGACGCCGACGTCCCTGGTGCCGGAACAGGCCGCCTACGCGGGGATTTCCTTCGACGATCTGGTGCTGTGGATGGTCGACAACGCGGAGTGCGACGCATGACGAAGTCGGTGCCCGGCAACGTGCGCGGACCGGCTCGCCGTCGGGTCGTTCCGCTGTGGCGTACCAAGTGGGCGACGGGGTTCGCGGGTCTCGCGGTCGCCGGCGGCATCGGCGCCGGCATCTGGTGGATCGTCGACAGCGGCGTCGCCACGACGGCCTACCGGAAGACGCACGCCGCGGCGCTGTCGGGCACGGTCGCGCTGGGCTTCCGGATCGAGGAAATTCTCGTCACCGGCCGCGGCGAAACCTCGCAGAAGGATTTGCTGGCGGCCGTCGGTCTCCACCGCGGCGCGCCGATTTTCGCTTTCGATCCGGCCGCCGCGCGCGCCAAGATCGAGGCGCTGCCCTGGGTCAAGAGCGCCACCGTCGAGCGCATGCTGCCGAATACCGTCGTTCTCCGCATCCGGGAACGCCGGCCGCTCGCGATCTGGCAAAGCGAGGGCCGCTTTGCCCTTATCGACGGCGAAGGGCGGATCATCAAGCGCGACGGCCTGGAACGCTACGCCGGCATGTTGCTGGTCGTGGGCGAGGATGCGCCGTCGCACACGGCCGATCTGGTTCGCATGCTGGCCGTCGAACCGACGCTGCGGGATCGCGTCAAGGCCGCGGTCAGAGTCGGCGGACGGCGCTGGAACGTACGCCTGAAAAACGACGTCGATGTCCGGCTGCCCGAGGAAAACCCCGCCGAAGCATGGAAGCGCCTCGCCGAATACGACCGCCGGCACGGCGTGCTGGAACGCGACGTCCAGATTCTCGATCTCCGCATACCCGACCGGCTGATCGTGCGAAAGGCGCCCAAGAGCGCCGCCACGGCCGCCGACGACAAGGAAACCTGACGAAATGGCCAAGAAGAAGAACGGCAAAACCAGAAGCGGCCCGATCGCCGCGCTCGACATCGGGACGACCAAGGTCAGTTGCTTCATCGCGGCGCCAGGCGGCGGGCGGATCGTCGGCATCGGTCATCAGGTCTCGCGCGGGGTGCGCACGGGCCTGATCGTCGACATGGGCGCGGCCGAGGCGGCAATCCGCGCGACCGTCGAAGCCGCGGAACAGATGGCCGGCGAGACCATTCGCGAGGTCGTGGTCAACGTATCGGGCGCCAGCCTGACGTCGCGGTTGATCGCTTGCGAGATCGCCGTCGCCGGGCACCAGATCGGCGACGCCGACTTGCGCCGCGTGCTCGACCCGGCGGGGCTTTGCATCGACAAGCCCGCCGATCACGATCTTTTACACGGCATTCCGATCGGCTACAGCATCGACGGCAACAAGGGCGTACACGACCCGCGCGGCATGTATGGCGAGCGCCTCGGCGTCAATGTTCACTTGCTGACGGCGGCGGGCGGCGCGCTGCGCAATCTCGCCGCGACGGTGGAACGCTGCCACCTCGACATCGACTCTTTCGTCGTCGCGCCCTATGCGTCGTCGCTCTCCAGCCTGATCGACGACGAAACGCAGCTCGGCGTCACGCTGATCGACATGGGCGGCGGTACGACCTCGGTCTCGGTTTTCTTCGACGGCGAGATGGTCCATGCCGGCTGCATACCGATCGGCGGAGGGCACGTCACGTCCGATATCGCCCGCGGGCTTTCGACGCCGCTGGCCCAGGCCGAACGGTTGAAGACGCTCTACGGCAGCGCGCTGTCCTCGCCGTCGGACGACCGCGAACTGCTGGCGGTGCCGGTGATCGGCGACGACGCCGGCGGCGTGCAAAACCGGATTCCCCGCTCGATGCTGATCGGCATCGTTCGCCCGCGCCTCGAGGAAACCTTCGAACTGGTGCGCGCCCACTTGGAGGCCACCGGATTCGACAAGGTCTCGGGCCGGCGCGTCGTGCTGGTCGGCGGCGCCAGTCAGTTGCAGGGCGCGGCCGAGATGGCGGGACAGATTTTGGACAAGCAGGTCCGACTGGGCAGACCGAGAAGGGTCGAAGGACTTGCCGAAGCGGTCAGCGGTCCGGCGTTCGCGACATGCGCCGGGCTTTTGGCCTACGCCCTGAAGAAACCGGTGGAGGCGCCGAGCCGCGCCTACCGCCCCAGCGAGGAGCCGAGCGGCCGTTTCGGCCGGATCGGGCAGTGGATCCGTGAAAACTTCTAACCGACAAAACCCGTTCGAACCGAAACGCACCGCGCGCGGCGCGGCGGCGGCCCCTTTTCAACCCATCCACGATTGATCGTCAGGAGGTCATTATGAGCATCAACCTTAGCGTTCCGAAGGAAGCGGAAACGACCGAGTTAAAGCCTCGGATCACCGTGGTTGGCGTCGGCGGCGCCGGCGGCAACGCGGTCAACAACATGATCCGTTCGCAACTGGAAGGCGTCGACTTCCTCGTCGCCAATACCGACGCCCAGGCGCTCGGCCAGTCGCGCGCCGAGCATCGCATTCAACTTGGCACCCACATCACCCAAGGGCTCGGCGCCGGCTCCCGTCCCGACGTCGGCCGCGCCGCCGCCGAAGAGGCGATGGAAGATATCGTCACCCAGCTTCGCGGCGCCAACATGGCCTTCATCGCCGCCGGCATGGGCGGGGGCACCGGCACCGGCGCCGCGCCCGTCGTCGCCCGCGCCGCGCGCGAACTCGGTATTCTTACCGTCGGCGTGGTGACCAAGCCGTTTCACTTCGAAGGCGTGCATCGGATGCGCCTTGCCGAAGCCGGTATTCAGGACCTGGCCGAATACGTCGACACGCTGATCATCATTCCGAATCAGAACCTGTTCCGCATCGCCAACGAGAAGACGACCTTCGCGGACGCCTTCAAGATGGCCGACGACGTGCTCCACATGGGCGTGCGGGGCGTCACCGACCTGATGGTGATGCCGGGCCTCATCAATCTCGACTTCGCCGACGTGCGCGCGGTCATGGGCGAGATGGGCAAGGCCATGATGGGCACCGGCGAAGCCTCGGGCGAGCGTCGCGCGCTCGATGCCGCCGAAGCGGCCATCGCCAACCCGCTGCTCGACGACACCTCGATGAAGGGGGCGAAAGGCGTGCTGATCAACATCACCGGCGGCCCCGACATGACGCTGTTCGAGGTCGACG
>CAZDFF010000223.1:0-6045 GCA_964504425.1 uncultured Hyphomicrobiales bacterium | reverse complement strand
AAGTATTCGCCGATCACGGGGATCGCGGCGCCGAATTCGGACGGTTTCAGATTGACGCCGTCGGCGGCCCACGCGAGAAAGCCGATGACGAATGCCGCCATGAGCATATGCGGCAGGCGCCACCGTTTGCGCTCCGCCATTTCGGCGAACACCCGTTCGACCGCGATGGATAAGCCTGGAACCATCTTCAACGTTTGATCGGCCATGTCTCTGCGTTCGGTTTGACTAGAGGCAAAATTCGATATTTGGCATGTGCCGTCGGCCAAGGCCGCCCGGCCGCGGGAAACCCCGGAAGCATTGGGATTTCCCGCGTCGGGAGGATTGGCGTTATTCTAAGCGTCGGACCGGCTTACTGCTTCTTCGGCGCCGGTTTCGCTTTCGGCTTCTTTTCCGACATTTTGGCGAGATCGAGTTTCAAGGCCTTGGCGATGTCGCGAACGGGGTCGTAATCCTTGTCCGTCGCCGGATCGAAGCGAGCGACCGTGCCCATTTCGCCGAACGGCAGGTTCTTGACGCTGTAGAACGCCTCGCGGACCTTTTTCTTGATGTCCGCAGGCAAGTCGGTGCGATAAAGCAGCGGATCGTTCGGAATCGGCGGCGACGTCCAGACGGTCTTCAGTTTCGAGCAATCGGCCAAGCCCTTGGCGCAACCGCGTTCGTAAATACGGTCGGCGACGGCACCGGCTTCGACCTTGCCGGATCCGACGGCGACGATGGTCGCGTCGTGCCCGCCCGAATACATGACTTGCTTGAAGTCCTTTTCGGGGGAGATGCCGCTGTTGATGAAGGATGCGGCGGGAACCATGTAGCCTGAGGTCGAGCCCGGATCGACGAAAGCGAATGTGTGCCCCTTGATGCTCGCGAGCGAATCGATCTTGCTGGTCTTTTGGGCGATGATGATCGACTTGTAGCTCGGCTGCATCGTCTTGGCGATGACGGTAACCGCGAATGCCTCGACGGGAGCCTGGGTGGTCGCCAGGATGTAGGAGAACGGCCCCAGCAGCGCGACGTCGACGTGGCCGCTGCGCAGCGCCTCGACGGTGGCGTTGTAGTCGGAACCGACGAAGGTATCGACCTTAAGGCCGGAATGCTTGGCGACGATGTCGAGGATCGCTTTCGATTGGCGAACCATGGCGCGAGAGTCTTCAGCCGGAATGAAACCGATCCGGAGCGTGTCCTTTTTCGCCTGCGCGTACGCCGACGGCGCGGTGCCCGCGATCATCGCTGCGATGAATGCCGCAACGGTCAATTTCGTAAAGTTCATGATTTTCCTCTCCCGAAACAGATGTGGACCTTCCTGCATGGTGCCGCGACCGGGCGATGCGGGTCCGCGAGGACTATATCCAATCGGTTCGAGGAACGTCTTCGAATGGAACGTTAAATATCGATGACGGTTCGGTCGACGTTTCAGAACTCCCACGGGCCTTTTCGGCGGTCGGGCCGGTCTTCGCCGGCTCGGTCGTTTTTGGGCGTCGTGGCGAAACACCACAGTTCCGATCACGATGCCTGTAGGAACCCTAACACTTCACGATGTATCTACAAAATCGGAAAAATCGTAGTATCCATTTATTCAACTAATGAAATGTCGAGCGGGCTGAACATGGAAAAAAGGCGCCGCCGCCGGCCCGAAACGGGCGGCGGACGGCGCCTTGATTGAGGCGATCTGGGACGGTTTACCAGCGCAGATTGACGTTCTTGATCTGGGTGTAGCTCAGCAGTTCATCGAAGCACTCTTCCTCGCCGAGCCCGCTCTGCTTCCAGCCGCCATAGGGCGCGCCGAGATAGCGGCCGTTGGAATTGATCCAGACGTAGCCGGCGTCCACGCGCTCCGCCGTTTCCATCGCCTTGGCCAGATCGTTGGTGACGATCGCCGCGGTCAGGCCGTATTCGACGCCGTTGGCCGTCGCCAGCATGTCCTCGTAGTCGGACCACGTGAACACCGACATGACGGGGCCGAATATCTCCTCCCTGGCGATCCGCATCGCCGGGTTGACGCCGTCGAACACGGTCGGCGACACGAAGAAGCCGTTCTTCAGCCGTTCGTCGGCGGGCTTGCCGCCGCCGGTCATCAGCTTGGCGCCTTCGGCCTTGCCGGACTCGATGAAGCCCATGACGCGCTCATACTGCCGCTGAGACACGATCGGCCCGACTTCGTTGCCGTGCAGCCAGGGGAATCCGATCGGCAGGGCCTCGGCCTGGCGCACCAGTTCCTCGACCACCGCGTCGTGGATCGACGCGTGCACGAAAACGCGCGAGGTCGAACTGCACGATTGCCCCTGGCGGTTCATGTTCATGCCCTTGATGGCGGCGCCGGCCGCCTTCTTCGGGTCCGCGTCGGGGAAGATAATGATCGGGTTCTTGCCGCCCAGTTCCAGGGTGACGCGCTTCAATCCGTCAGCGGCGTCCCTGGCGATGGTGCGCCCCGTCGGCACCGAGCCGACGAAGCCGATGCGCCGCACGTCCGGGTGGCGCACCAGTTCGGATCCGGTCTTGCCGTCGCCGGTGATGACGTTGACCACGCCGGGCGGAAAGATGCCGTCGGCCAGTTCGCCGATGCGCAGGCTCGAAAGCGGCGCCTGCTCGGAACCTTTGATCACGACGCAGTTGCCGGCCGCCAGCGGCGCGGCCGCCTTTTCGGCGCAGAAGCGGAACGGATGATTGAAGGGGTTGATCTTGGCGACCACGCCGTAGGGCTGGCGCCGGGTGAAATTCATGTGCCGAGGGCCGTTCGAGAACGTCTCGCCCTTGATCTCGAGGATCAGCCCGGCGAAGTAGTCGAGCGTGTCGGCGGTCCAGGTCATGTCGCCGCGCATGCCGGCGAGCGCGTTGCCGGAATCGACCGAGTCGATCAGCGCCAGAGTTTCGGCCTGTTCGCGGATGCGCGCGGCGAATTTTTCGAGGCACGCGGCGCGCTCCTTCAACGGGATCCGCGACCATTCGGGAAACGCCTTCTTGGCGGCGTCGACTGCGCGGTCGACGTCGCGCGTGCCGGCGAACGGCACCTCAGCCAGTTTTTCCGACGTCGACGGATTGATCGACGCGAACCGCTTGCCGTCGGCGGCGTCCGTCCACTGACCGCCGATGTAAAGGCCTTTCGAGCCGTATTCGATTGGGGGCGACAGCATGGCTTTCTTCCCTCCCCTGCGCGTTCCGTTACGGCACGATGGCGGCGCGCAGCACGCTGCGTTCGGCCGCTTTCTTGAAGGCGACGTCCAGTTCATCGAGCTTGAACTTGGAATCGACGATGCTCTTGAACGGGAATCGCGTGCGGTTGGTCATCACGAAGTCGAGCGCCTGGATCAAATGCCGGGGGTGGTAATTATGGATGCCGCGCATGGTGATCCACTTCTTCACCAGCATGTTGGCGTCGATGGTGACGTTGGCGTCCGGGCTGACCAGGCCGCCCAGCACGTAACGCCCGCCGGTGCGCAGCATTTGAAGCCCCGAGGGGATGACGTCAGGCACGCCGCAGACCTCGATCACCGCGTCGGCGCCGTCCGGCCGGCAGGCCTCGCGCACCTTGGCGATCACGTCCTTGGCCGACGTCTTGCCGATGTCGATGGTCAGGTCGGCGCCGAATTTCTTGGCGACTTCCAGGCGGTCCGGTACGGCGTCGAGGCCGATGACGATGCGCGCGCCGCGCGCCTTGGCCATGGCGGCGCCGTAAAGGCCGAGAAGCCCCAGCCCTTGGATGACGACCGCGTCGCCCATCTCGATGTTCGCCGCCTCGGTGACGGAGACCATGGTGGCGACGCCGCAGTTCAGCGGTGTCGCCTCCTCGTCGCTCAACTCGTCCGGCAGCTTGAGGATTCCGGTGCCGGGCACGATGTAGCAATAATCGGCGAAACCGCCCAGGAAGTGCGGATCTTCCTCGGCCAGGTCGTGGCCGTACTTGCGCACGCCGTGGCACTTCTGCGGCATGTCGAGCACGTCACGGTAATAGCAGTGGCCGTCGAAGAAATATTCGGTCCACGTCACCCGGTCGCCGACCTTCAGCGCGTCGCCGCGCATGTCGCGGTTCACGTTCTCGCCGATTTCCTCGATGATGCCGATGATCTCGTGGCCGAGGATGCCGGGGCACGGATTGGGCCGCTTGCCCTCGTAGGAATGGATGTCGGATCGGCAAATGGTCGACATCGTGACGCGGGTCAGGACCTCGCCCGGATGCACCTTGCGCAGCGGGTATTCCTTGATGATGAACGGCGTGTTCGGGGCCTCGTAGACGGCGGCCCGGCCGGTGCGTTTCATGACAGCGTGTTCCTTCCCAGCGCAGGCGCCGCCGTGCCCGCGTATGAAATTGTCGAGCGGCGGCGGACGGCGCGAACGTCGCGCCGTCCTTGACTCGATTCCTTAAATCAGTCGACGAGGGTGCCGTTGATGGCGAAGTCGAAGATGTGGTGGCTTCTGAGCCCGCCCTTCTTCGCCCGCGCCACGTAATCCTTGTCCAGCGGCTTGCTGACGACGAACGGCACGTTGGCTTCCGAGACGCCGCCGTGGGTGCGCAGGCGATGGCCCTTCAGCCCTTCCAGGTCATGGTCCTTGGCCGACGCGCCGACGCAGGTGCCGGTTTCGCTGACCACGACCACGTCGCCCTCGCGATCGAGCGGAAGCTCGAAACGCTTGGCCGCGTCTTCCCTGTTCAGGACAGACTCGATTCCCGGCAGGGTCTTGGCGACTTCCATCACCGTGTCGACCGGGGCCTTCTTGAAGTCTTGGATATAGACACGCACGAAGCCGCCGAGCGAGCCGTGGTGGGCGACGAAGCGATCGGTGATCGGGCAGATCACCGTGGTCGAGCCCTTGCCGAACTTGGCGTCGAGCGCGTCTTGAAGCCATACCACCTTGGGCGAACCGTCGGGGTTCGACTTGTCGTTCATGCCGTGGTCGGCGGTCAGCGCGACGACGGCGCCGAGCTCCGCCAGTTGGCCGAACCGCTGGTCGAGCGCCTTGTAGAACTTGTCGGCTTCGCCCTCGCCCGGCGCGTACTTGTGCTGCACGTAGTCCGTTAGCGACAGATACATCACGTCAGGCTTGCGGGTTTGCAGCAGCTTGATGCCGGCGTCGAGCACGAACAACGACAGTTCCTGCGAATACATGTGGGGCAGCGGCTGGCCGACGAATTCCAGAACCTTCTCGATGCCATGTTCCGCCATGGTGCACTTGTCGGCGCATTCCGACGAGAAACAGATGCTGCCGCCGGCGATGTCCATGCCCTTGCCGAGCTGCTTCCTTAGCTTGTCCTTCGCGGTGATGGCGACGACCTTGGCGCCGGCGCGCGAGAATTCGGCCAGCACGGTCGAGGACCGCAGCAGTTCCGGCCCGGTCATCACGACGGCTTCGCCGGTTTCGCGATCCAGATAGAAGTTGCCGGAAATGCCGTGCACGGCCGGCGGGCTGCCGGTCACGATCGACATGTTGTTCGGGCAGGTGAAGCTCGGCACCGTTCCCTCGGCAACGGCGTAAAAGCCGTCCTTCATGAACTTCGCGATGTTCGGGATGATGCCGTCCTTCAGGCCGCGCTCGAAATACGACGGATCGCCGCCGTCGATGCAGACGACGACCACGGGACGCTTCGGCCAACGGTAGTTGACCCCATTCAGTTGTGCGACCGGCTTGTCCATCGTTCCTCCTATCTCTCTAATCTCTGGGTCTATCCATGTGCGGCATTCGAGATCGATCGTGTGGGTCCGGAACGCCGCGGTTGCCGCACACTAGCACTTGGCCTATTATCGTCAAAATCGCAAATTTCTCGGTATATATAGTTTTAATCGATGTATCAAAAATGGTTACAGGCGTTTCACACGGTTGCCGTCGCGGGCGGATTCACGGCCGCGGCCAAGGCCTTGAACGTCGGCCAGCCGACAATTTCGACCCATGTGAAAACGCTGGAGGACTATTTCGGCGTCGAGCTTTTCTTCCGTCGCGGCCGGTCGGTCGAACTGACTCCGGTCGGGCGCACGCTGCTGACCATCACGCGCGGACTTTACGGTCACGAGGAAGAAGCGGTCGCCCTGCTCCAGGCGGCGCGCACGTTGCACGCCGGGC
>CAZDFF010000222.1:0-6094 GCA_964504425.1 uncultured Hyphomicrobiales bacterium | reverse complement strand
GGCAGACGCGTTACTACAAAGATGAATAACAATTTCGAATACGGGAGATACAATTTTATCCCAGAGATATTGCACTTTATCGGCAAGGATCGGATTGCAGCTTTTGTTGATTGCGTCCACGTTTAGATTAATTAGATCATCAATAAAGGTTTTGATTTTATCTAGCTCTGTTGCCGGAAACGATGAGCCAGCTTTTTCAAAATTGTCATGAAATTTAAAATTAAAAATATGCAGGCGTAGTTGACCATCGCGCTCGTCGAAATAAAGTGAATCGACCCCCCGATCATTTGCGCCATCTGTATCTGCGTCCGCCGCTTCCTCTTGGGTTAGATTCAATACATTTAAAATCACGAAAACAGGGAAGGCTTGGCGTGGTCCATCAAGGCCAAGCTCAGCCGCCATTTTTTCGGCAGCTGCGTGGAGTATTTTCCAATTAAGTTTGCTAGGGGATGTTGTTGAAGGGGAGGGCATCCACGCCTTCTCAATCATTGATAAAGAAGTTTAGCGACTGAAACTTATCGAAATTGTACGGCAATCCTATGGTTGTGCAATTGGGGGAAAATCGCGTGTGTGAGGTATTTGATTCAAATCGGCTGCGGTGGAAGCCCCAATCTTGACTCTCTTTTGATCCTATGATAGGAATAAAATAATTTTATGAGTCGGTGTCGAGGCGGTTTTAACCAAGATTAAGAAAATGATGACAAAAGATGACTTTCGATGACAAAGGATGACAGCATCGAAAAAAAATTTGTCGCATTCCTTTAAAACAAAGGCGATCCGCGGAAAACCGCGGATAAAACCGCGTCGCATTCGATAAAAACCGCATCGAAATCGTTTTCGGCGTTATCCGGGCGGTCGCCTACCCGTCGGGAGGGGTGACAAAGGGTGACAGAGGGTGACAAAGGATGACAGCGTCGAAAAAATTTCCGTCGCTTTCCTTTGAAATAGCGGCTTTCCCGGGGAACGACGCGCTCGGATCGCGCTGAAACCGCGCCGAAACGTCGTCGAACCGTTCGAAACCGTATCGGAACCGCTTCCGGCGTCACCCGCGAACGGGCGGCGCCATAAAAGAAGCGGCAGATTTATCTTCGGGAAACGGGCGGGCGCCAGCGGGTCGAGCGGGCCTCGATCCAGCGCAGCGCGATGTCGATGAAGAAGGCGATGACCAGCAGCAGGGCGAGGCCGGCCAGGACCTCGCGCATCCGCAATCGGTGCTGGCCCTGCATGATGAGGAAGCCGATGCCGGAGTCGCCGCCGATGTATTCGCCGACCACGGCGCCGATCAGCGCGAAGCCGACGGAGGCGCGGAGGCCCGTGATGATCCACGACACCGCTGCCGGCAGGTAGACGAGGCGCATCAGGTCCCAATCCGACGCGCCCCACAGGCGGGCGCGGTCGATCAGTTCGGTGTCGACCTCCTTGAGGCCGCGATAGGTATTGAAGAAGCAGATGAACACGATGAACGCGGCGACCAGCACGATCTTCGGCGTCATGCCGAAGCCGAACCAGACGATGAACAGCGGCGCCAGGGTCAGGCGCGGGAAGGCGTTGAGGATCACCATGATCGGGTCCAGCACCTGGGCGACGCGCGGCATGAAGGCGAAGACGAAGCCGAGCGCGGTGCCGATGGCGACGCCCAACACGTATCCGATGGCGGCCTCGGCCACGGTGAGCATCAGGTTGTCGACGATCTGGTCGCTCTGCGACCACTCGGCGAGGATGCGCCAGATTTCGGAGGGCTGGCTGAAGAAGAAGCGATCGGCCCAGCCCCAGGCGACGGTGTATTCCCACAACAGCAGCAGCGCCGCGATCACCGCGAGGCGCCCCGCCATCCAGCCCAGGCGTTCCTTCACGCTTTCCACGGGCTCAGCCTCGCCACGCGACGGTCTTGCGCTCGATCCGGGTCAGGATCCAATCGAGCGGCACCACCACCAGGAACACCACGCCCAGACCCGCCATCACCGCGTTGGGGTCGTTCTGCGACTGGGCGAAGGCGATCAGCGAGCCGATGCCCGCGGTCGCGCCCAGGTATTCGGCGACGATGGCGCCGAGAAACGCGAAGCCGATGGAGACTTTCAAACTCGATACCAGCCACACCAGCGAGGCGGGCAGGTAGATTTCGCGCACCAATTGAAACCCGTTCGCGCCGTACAGCCGCGCGCGGTCGATCAGGTGGCCCTGCACGGCGCGCAGGCCGGCCTCGACGTTGAAATAGACGATGAAGAACACGATCAGCGTGACCAGCGCGGCCTTCGATACGATGCCGAGCCCGAACCAGATCATGAACATAGGCGCCAGCACGATGCGCGGCACCACCGCCAGGATCGCCAGGATCGGATCGAACAGGTGGCGCAGCGCCGGCACGAACAGGAACAGCAACCCGACCGCGACGCCGCCCAAGGCGCCGACGGCGAAGCCGAGCATGGCCTCGATCGCGGTCAAGGCCAGGTGGCCGAAGATGCTGCCTTCGACGAACCAGTCGTACAATTGCACGACGACCAGCAGCGGATCGCCGACCACGTAGCGGGCGGTGGGATAGATCGCGCTGGTCAGCATCCACAGCCCGAAGAAGCCGCCGATCAGGCCGACGCGCCAGGCGAGGACGGCGGGCTTGGACAGCGGGTGGGCGGCGGCGCTCATGCCGGGCCCGGTGCCGCCGTGTCGTCGGCGTAGCTGCGTTGCACCTCGTCCCTCATGTCGTTCCAGAGGACGGTGTAGAGGTCGTGGAATGCTTGTTCGGTGCGGACGTTGAGGATGTCGCGCGGGCGCGGCAGGTCGATGGCGCGCACGGCCTTCACCCGGGCGGGCCGGGCGGTGAGGACCACGACGTAGTCGGAAAGGGCGATGGCCTCTTCCAGGTCGTGGGTGACGAAGACGACGGTCTTTCTGTCGCGGGCCCAAATGGAGATCAGTTCGTTCTCCATCATGTTGCGGGTCTGGACGTCGAGTGCGCTGAACGGTTCGTCCATCAGGATGGTGGAGGGATCGCACACCAGGGTGCAGGCCAGCGACACGCGTTTCCGCATGCCGCCCGAGAGCTGGTGCGGGTAGGAGGATTCGAAGCCTTCGAGGCCGACGGTTTTGATCCAGGCGCGCGCGCGGGCGTCGCGTTCGGCCCGGTCGACGCCCTGGAACTTGAGCGGCAGGGCGATGTTTTCCAGCACCGTGCGCCACGGGATCAGCGCGTCGGTCTGGAACATGAAGCCGACGTCGGTGCGAAGCCCGGTGACGGTTTCGCCGTCGATGCGCACGGTCCCGGCGGTCGGCGCGAGCAGACCGGAGATCATGCGCAGCACGGTCGACTTGCCGCAGCCGGACGGGCCGACGATCGAGACGAAGGTGCCGGACGCGACCTTGAAGGTCGCGTCCTTCAGCACCGTCAGCTCGCGGCCGTGCGACTTGAAGACGTGGGCGACGCCGTCGATTTCGACCGCCGCCGCGCCCACGCCTTTACCCGGTTGAGTCACGGTCGCTCCGGTCCTCAGTTAGGGACGAAGCGGGTGTCGATGACCTGCTCGGGCTTCAGCTTTAGGTCCTTCGACAGCTCGCCGATGTCCTTCATCAGGTCCATGGTCAGCTTGATCGAGGCGACCGGGATCTTGCCGTCGTCGGACACGGCGGGCATGACGCGGGCCAGCACGTCGTTGACGTCCTTGCGCGACTTCAGCTTGTCGGGGAGCACGGCGGCGACCTCGGCGGGCTTGTGGGCGTGGATCCACTTCAGGGCCTCGATGTTGGCCTCGACGAAGGCCTTCACCACGGCCGGGTTCTTGGCCACGTACTCGCGCCGGGCGACGATGGCGACGGTGGGGAAGACGCCGCCGAAGACCTTCTTGGTGGCCTCGACCGAGTGCAGGTCGAGGATGATGCGGCCGATGCCGTCCTTGACCAGGGTGGTCGCGGTCGGTTCGCTCGCCAGCATGACGTCGACGCGCTTCGACTTCATGGCCGGGATCCAGCCGGCGACGCCGCCGGTCGAACGCCAGGTCACGTCGGCGGGCGACACGCCGAACGCCTTGGCGATGCCGTAGCCGACCAGGTGATGGCCGGAGCCCAAGCCGACGACGCCGAACACCTTGCCCTTGATGTCGGCGGCGGTCTTGATGTCGGGCAGGTCGGTGCGCGCCAAGAGCGCCATGGTCGGGTTCTTCATCAGCTTGGCGAGGACGACGAGGTCCTTGCCTTCGGCCTGGGCCTTGATCGCGTGCTGGACGTAGACGATGCCCAAGTCCTGCTCGCCCGCCAGCAGCGCCAGCACGGCCGGGCTCGGCGTCGGCGCGTAGGTGACGGCGAACTTGCGGCCGAGCGCCTTCTCGGCCTTGGCGAAGGTCACCTTCTCGGCGACCAGGAAGGGCAGCCAGGTGAACGACGGGGTCGAGGACATGATGACCTTGACCGGGTCGGCCGCCTGGGCCGCCGGGGGAAGGCCGAACGCCAGCGCCGCGAGGGCCAGCACGGATGCGGTGAAGCTGCGTCTTGCGATGGTCATGGGATACTCCTGTTCAACTCGCCTGGGGTTTCGTCGGTCTCTTTTTTCGTTCGGCCTTTTCAGCACATCGGCCATATCGGCGCGGCCACGTCCTCCAACCCGGCCCGGCGGGCCAGGGACTTGGCGCGGTCGCGCGCCTCTTCGAACAGGTCCTGCTCGTTCAGCGTCAGGACCTTGGCGTTCTTCATCAGCACCTTGCCGTCGACGATCACCGTGTCGGCGCAGCCGCCGTGGGCGCAGTAGACCAGGTTGGCGATCGGGTTGTGGATCGGCTGCCACTCGGGGCGCATGGTATCCAGCATCGTGATGTCGGCCTTCTTGCCGACCTCGATGGAGCCGAGCTCGTCCTCCCACAGCATGCAGCGGGCGCCGTTCACCGTGATCATCTCGACCGCGGTTTCCGGGCGCATGATCTTGGGGTCGAGGCGCGCTTCGTGCAGGCCGCCGACCACCAGGAAGGTCTGGCGGATGGCGTCGAGGAAGTTGCCGGACATGGCGGCGTCGGACCCGAGCGAGACGGCGATGCCGAGTTCCAGCATCTCGGGCGTCTTGCCGAAGGCGACGTTGCCCATCGCCTGGTGGAACGACGCGCCGGGCGAGAGCGAGACCTTGACGTCGCGCCGCTTCAGCATGTGCAGTTCCTTGGGGTCGATCCAGCCCATGTGCAGCAGCAGCATGTTGGGCCCGAGGATGCCGAGCTTCTCCAGGCGGGCGACGTCGCCCATGGAATATTTGAGGTGCGAGGCGACGACCTCGTCGCGGTTCTCGCAGGCATGCCCGATGACGCCGACGCCGCGCTTTTCCGCCAGCTTGGCCAAGCGCTTCAGCAGGTCGTCGGAGCAGGCGACCGGCACGCGCATGGAGAACCAGGCCTTGAGCCGGCCGTCGAGGGCGCCGTCGTACTCGGCGACCATCTCGTCGGCGCGCTCCAGCGCGTGGTCGGTCGGCTCGAAGAAGTTCTTGGGCAGGTTGCCCATGGGCGTTTGGCCCATGTCGAACACGGTGCGAGCGATCATGCCGCGCATGCCGCTTTCGCGGACCGCCTGGGCGGTCTCGTGGGCGAAGTAGTTGCCGGGGTCGGCGAAGCAGGTGGTGCCGGCGCGGATCATCTCGACCTGGGCCAGGCGGGCGGCGCAGAGCGCGTCGCCCTTGTCCATGTGCGCCTCGACCACCCAGAGCCGGCGGAACAGGCGCTCGGGGCCCGAGTACGCCTCGTCGCCGAGGCCCCGGCCCAACTGCTGGGCGTTGTGCACGTGGGTGTCGAACAGGCCGGGCAGCGCCATCTTGCCGCGGCCGTCGATGACCTCGTCGGTGGCGCGGTCGATTTTAATGTCGGCGGTCTTGCCGACCTGGGCGATGCGGCCCTTTTCGATGACGACGGCGCCGCCTTGGATGATGCGGCGGTCCTTGTCGACGGTGACCAGGTAGTCGATGTCGGTGATGACGAGGCGGCCCATGGAACGCGATGTCTCCGGTTCTTGTTACGTGGCGAAACGCTTGGCGGATTCGGGCGCGGCGTCGCCCCGGTAGCCGAAGGCGCGCGAGACGGCGTCGGCGGCGGCGCGGACCAGCGGCGCGTAGCGGCTGCGCTCGCTCTCGCGCAGG